>DFGB01000017.1 GCA_002371135.1 Verrucomicrobia bacterium UBA3761
GAGCGACGGCAATAGAGCGTGGCGCTCAAGCCGCGCCACGGCCTTTGTCGAACTTGACGGGAGGGCCGCGCTTTAGTGCGGCTCTCCTACTTCCTACTTCGAGCCCGCTAGGGCTCTCCTACTTCCTACTTGCGCGAAGCGCGAAGCGCGGAGCGCTAGCGCTCGCGGAGGAAGCCGGCGATTTTATGGATGTGTTCGACGAGGTTGGGGTCGAGGTTTTCTTCAAGGAACGGGATGACGATGTGGCGGACTTTGTTGCGCTCGATGTCGAGGTCATCGTTCGAGGCGTCCTCGCGCCATTCCTCGCCATATTTGCGCAGGTAGGCCTTGAGCTCTGCATCGCGGCAGCCGAGAAGCGGGCGGACGAATTTGATCGCGCCGACTTTCGATACGGGCTTGAGGCCGGCGAGCCCCTGGGGACCGGAGGCGCGGCGGATGCGCATTAGGAAGGTCTCGGCCTCGTCGTCCATGTGATGGCCGGTCGCAATGGCGTCGAGGCCGAGCGCCTGCATGCAAGTCTCGAAGAAAGCGAGGCGGACGCGCCGGGCGGCCATTTCAAGCGATTCGCCATCGGCCTGTTTTACTTTGGCATGCAGGCCTTTGAATCTCAGCCCGAGGCGTTTTGCGAGTGCTTTGACGAAGCGGTATTCCTCTTTCGATTCCTTGCGCAGTCCGTGGTCGACATGCAGCACGACGAAGCGTTTGGCGGCGTTTTTCTTTTTGCCGCCCTTTGTCAGCAGAAAAGCGAGCGCGACAGAATCCGCCCCGCCGCTTACGGCGAGCCCGATCCGCCCTGAGGGTAATATGCCGCGGTCGATGCGCATTTTAGTTGGCAGTCAAGGGGCTGATAGGGGATTATCTACCTCTGCCTGCGAGGGCGAGGCGGATGACGGATTCGGTGTCGGACACGGATGGGTTGGCCTTGACTACGGCGACGACCATGGCGCTTGCGATCTCGTCGGTGAAGCCGAGAGCGCCGAGCGCCTTGCGCGCGTCGACGAGGAATGCCTTTTCGTCGCGCGCGGTTTTAGAGCCGAGCGCAAGCGCTTCAATGGCGTTGATTTTGTCCTTGAGTTCGATGCAGATTTTCTCGGCCGTCTTTTTGCCGACGCCTTTGATGGCCGAAAGGCGTTTGGCGTCGCCGCCGGCTATCGCGAGCGAGAGTTCGCCTAGAGAGCCGCCGGAGAGAATGGAGAGGGCGATTTTCGGCCCGACGCCGGAGACCGCGGTCAGGCGCAAAAACAATTCGCGCTCCGCCGGAGTCCAGAATCCGTAGAGCGATTCATCGTCCTCGCGGACGCAATGGTAGACGAGGAGCTTCACTTCCTCGCCCGTCTTCGGCAATCTATCGTATGTGGAGACGGGGATCTCCATTGCATAGCCGACGCCGCACGCCTCGATGATGGCCGTGCCGGGCGTCTTTTCGGCAAGTGTTCCGCGGATGTAGGAAATCATAAGTAGTTGGTAGTTGGCAGTATCTAGAAAGTAGGAAGTAGGAAATTTGCTGTTCAGGCGGGGCGTACGTATTATCTCCTACTTCCTACCTTCTACTTCCTGCTTTCCAGGTACTAAAGCGCTTCGAGAATTGCTTTGGCCCAGGTGCGGGCGAGGGAGAATTGCTTGAACGAGTAGCTTTCGTTCGGTGAGTGGATGCGGTCTTCGGCCTGGCCCCAGCCGACGATGAGCGGAGACGCGCCAGAGACTTCCTTCAGGATCGACACGACGGGGATGGAAGCGCCGTCCCACTGGAACACGCTGCCGCGCGAGTCCATCTCTTCAAGGACGATGCCTGCGAGGCGGAAGAGCGGCGAGGAGACGCTCAGGCGGAAGCCTCCCGCCCCTGCGTTGAAGTCTTCCAGAGTGAGTTTCATACCGGGCGGCGTGTGCTCTTCAAGGTGGGCCTTGACGGCGTTGAAGGCTCGCTGCGGGGATTGTCCAGGCACGAGGCGCATGGAGATTTTGGCGATGGCCGAGGAAGGGATGACGGTTTTCGCGCCGGCGCCGCCATAACCGGAATGGATGCCGTTCACTTCGATCGTGGGCATGAACGAGAGGCGCTCGACGATCGGCTTTCTCCGGTCGCCGCCGACCGGTTCGCACCCGATATCCGCCGCAAACGCTTCGTCCGATGGAGTGCTTTGCGCGGCGAGGGCGCGTTCGTCGTCGCCGGGGGGTTCGATACCGTCCATGAAACCCTTGACGGCGATGGCGCCGTCGGCATCGTGGAGGGAGGCGACGAGTCCGGCGATGGCCTGGGCGGGGTTGGGGGCGACGCCGCCATATTCGCCGGAGTGGAGGTCGCGCGAGGGTCCGTCGAGGCGGATTGTGAAGTGGCTGACGCCGCGGAGCCCTGCTACGATGGCGGGCTGGAGATCGGAGGCGGCGGCAGTGTCGCACACGAGCATCACATCGGCCGCGAGGCGTTTGCGCATCGACGGCGCCATTTGGATGAGTGCGCCGCTGCCGGATTCCTCCTGGCCCTCGAGGACGATCTTGATGTTTGGCGCGTTGTTTTTGGCGGCGTCCGAGGCGAGGTAGTCCTTGAGGCCGCAAAGGAAGGCGAAAAACTGCCCCTTGTCATCCTGTGCGCCACGGCAGTAGACGCGGTCGCCGACGATCGCGGGCTCGAAGGGCGGCGTCTTCCATTCGTCGACGGGATCCGGCGGCTGGACGTCGTAGTGGCCGTAGAAGAGGATTGTACGCCCGTGCGCCTCGCCTTTGCGTTCTGCAAAAAGGACCGGCGGCGCAAAGCCTTTTTCCGGCTGGAGGAGCTCGCCTTCGAAGCCAAGTTCCGCCAGCCACGTCTTCAGCCACATGGCGCACGAGACGCAGTCGCGCAGTTTCGCGGGGTCCGCCCCTACGGATTGAAAGCGCAGGAGCGTGAAGTAGTCTTGTTGTATTGCAGTTTCCATAAAAGTTGAAGAGAATTTTTCGATTTTTTATCGCAGAGACGCAGAGTGCGCAGAGGTTTGAGCCAAATCGAAAAATCCCCTAAATGTAGAACGCCAACATTGTCGCGACGGCGGCGAGGATGGTGAGGACGAGAAAAACGGCGGCGCGTTTGAGGAAGCGGCGGCGCTTGAGTTCGTCGACGAATTTGCGGATTTCGACATCCTCCGTTTCGAAGGAAAGCGTGCTTGCGCGGTTCGAATCGCCAACGCTGTCGAGAACGGCCTTTATGGAAAGCTGGGTCGGGGCGGTTTCCGAGGTCTGCGCAAACTCTACCCTAGCCGCGCTGCGCGAGTCGAGCCTGTAGCCGAGGCGCTCGAACTCCGCCAGTAGCTCCGTCGGCCCTGCGATGCGGCGCTCCTTCTCCTTCACGCACATGCGGCGGATGAGGACGGCGAGGAGGGGGTTGACGGCGCTGTTGTAGTCGCGGATGTCGGGGAAGGGCTCCGAAGAAAGCGATTTGGCGAGAATCTGCGGAGCGTTGGGTCCTTCGTAAGGAGGCTTGCCGGCGATCATTTCGAAGAGCACGACGCCGAGGGAATAAATGTCGGCGCGGGTGTCGACCTGCGAGGCGTCGATGGCCTGCTCCGGGGCGACGTATGCGGGCGTGCCGAAGACGCTCTCCGCCGAGGTGCTGAGCGAATCCTTGATGTCATCTGCCTTTGCGATGCCGAGGTCGACGAGCTTGACGAGTCCGTCGGGCTGGATCATGATATTCTCGGGCTTGATGTCGCGATGGACGATTTTGAATTTCTGCGCGGCTTCGAGAGCGCTGGCGACTTGCATTATCACCTCGACGGCGCGGTCGGGTTCGAAGCGGCCTGCGAACGCGATCGCCTGGCGGAGATCGCCGCCGGAGACGTAGTCCATCACGATGTAGTAGAGCGAGAGGGCTTCGTCGAAACCAGCGTCGTGGACGGCGACGAGGTTGGGGTGGCGGATGCGCGTGGCAAGGCGCGCTTCGCGAAGGAAGCGCTTTACGTAGCTTTCGTTGGCGGCGGCGACGTCGGGGTAGAGGACCTTGAGCGCGTAGAGGGTGTCAAGCATCTCGTGGCGGACGAGATACACGGCGCCAAGGCCGCCTGAGCCGAGCTTGCGCTCGATCGCATAGCCGTGGAACTTGTCGCCTGCGTTGAAGATTTCCGGTCGTTTTTCTGCCATGGTATTCCCTATACGGCCTTGACGAGAATGAACGTGTAGTTATCGTGGGCGCCGCGTTCGAGGATCGTCCGTTCAAGCGCGGCGGCCTTGTCTTCAAGGGAAGTTTGCGAGCCCAGGATGCGTTCGAGGTCGCGTGCGTCGGCCATGTCGTAGACGCCGTCGGAGCAGAACAGGTAGAGGTCGCCGGGGTGGATTTCGATTTTGCGCCAGTCCGGGGAGACGTTGTTTTCGATGCCGACGGCGCGAGTGAGGATGTGGGAAAGGACGCCTGCGGCAATGGACAGTTCGTCGGCGAGGGCGCGGCATGAGCTGCGTCGCGAGATTTCGCCGGCGATCGTGTGGTCGTGCGTGAGCAGTTCCAGCGCGCCCGCCCTGAGACGGTAGGCGCGGCTGTCGCCGACGTGGGCGATGACGGCTTCGGACGGGTTTTCGGGCGAGACGAACATCGCGACGAGCGTCGAGCCCATCTGGCGGAACGAATGCGCCGCGGCGAATTCCCTTATTTCCGTGTTCGCGAGCGAAATGGCATCGGCCGAGCGCTTCATCAACTTCGCAAACGAATTCGAGCATCCGGCCGCCGCCCGGGAGAGCGCCTTGCAAACGATCGACGACGCCTCGGCGCCGCCTTGCGCGCCGCCCATGCCGTCCGCGACGGCGAATACGTGCGAGCGCGGGTCGATGAAGAAGCTATCCTGGTTGTCCTTGCGCACGAGCCCCTGCTCGCACTTCGAGACGCATTCGAGCATCGGCGAAGGCTTGCGCCTCAATTTGAAAAACGACAGCATGGCCTTTTCACCTCCTCATGAAAACAGAAATCGCCGCCGCAACGAGCGCTTCAAGCGAAAATACGAGAGCGACGAGCGCGTAGATGACGCCGCGGTCCTCGTACCACGGGGTGGTGTTGACGGCGAGGATCGCATCGGGCAGATAGCGCGAAACTTTCTCGGGATGGGCGAGAAGCGCGATGACGTCGTGGGCGCTTTGCGGGCGCGAGGCGGCGTTGGGGAGCATCATGGCGCGAGCGAGCATCGCGAGCGCGGCGGGGACGTCCGGGCGGATCGAACGTGCGTCGGGGGGGAGGCGTCCGTCGAGCGCCTTGGCGAGAGTAGCCATCGGGCTTTCGCCTTCGTTGGGGCGGTGGCCGGTCATCATTTCGAACATCACGACGCCTAGCGAATAAATGTCGGCGCGGATATCTACCGTGCGCGAATCCAGCATCTGCTCCGGGGCCATGTAGGCGGGCGTGCCGACGACGGCCTCGGCGCGAGTGACGTTGATCTCGTCCCGGGCGGCTTTCTTCGAATCGAAGCGCGAGATGCCGAAGTCGGCGAGTTTGGCCTGCCCGTCCGCCGCCATCATTATGTTCGCGCTTTTCACGTCGCGGTGGACCATGCCGTTTTCTTCAATTGCAAACAGGGCCGAAGCGACGTCGGCGACAATCGACGGGATGCGGCTGAATTCGAGCGGCCCCGACTCGGCAATGGCCTTCGCGAGCGAACCCCGGGGCATGTATTCCATCGTCATGTAGGCGAGGGAGGTCTCCGGGTCCTTGCCGACGTCGTAGACGCGCAGCATGTTCGGGTGGTCGATGCTCATTGCGAACTCTGCTTCGCGGACGAAGCGGCTTTCGAGTTCGCGCCACTCCTCGGCGCTGTCCACCGTCCGAGGGTCGAGGATTTTCACGGCTAGCATTTCGTTCGCCACCGGGTCTTCGACGAGATACACCTCGCCCATGCCGCCGCGGCCGAGAAGGCGCACGATGGTATAGTTCCCGAAGTGCGAACCGTCGGGAAGGATTTGCTCGTGGAGTTTTCGCGTGTGCGTAGTCATCAGCCGGCGGCGGGAGACTGGATTTTTTCCACGGTCATCGTCAGATTCTTCTGTGCGACGACTCTGACGTGCGCACCCTTGCCGAGCGGCGCGGCGGATTCGGCGGTCCATTCGGCATCGCCAATCAAGACGCGGCCGGTCTCGGGCGGGTTTACGGCCTCTGTGACGACGCCCGCGCGGCCGACGTATTCAGAGTCGAAGTCCGAATGCGAAGTCTGCTTCGAGCCGGAGAAGATGCCTTTCAGCCAGCGCCTGAGGACGGCGAGGTAGAAGATGGTGAAGGCTGAAAACGCGGCCATCTGCCACACTGGGGTGAGCGCTTCGCCGAAGAAGAAGCGCAGCAAGCCCACGCTTGCGGCCGAGAGGCCGAAGAAGAATATCACGAAGCCTGGAGAGAGAATCTCCATGAGCATCAACGCGGCCCCGATGTAGAGCCAAAGCCAGGCGCAGGATGTCATTGTCATTTCCTTTTCTCCCTTATGTCTGAAAGCGAAGCGCCGGGGACGGCGTCGATTATCGAGTTTACGACAGGGTCGTCGAGGATTTCCTTGCGGTGCGCATCGCTGGCCGCAGGCGGAGGCGGCGGGACAGGCGCGCTGTCCCGGGCCGGCGCCTGCGGGGCTGGCGCGGCGGCTTTCAATTCGCGCACGGCGCGCATTAGTTCTTCGATCGTCGCCGTCGAGGCGATGCGGCCGGCGCGAAGGAGCGACATTTCAAGCGTAGTGCGCACGCTGAGCACGTAGCGCAGTTTATCCTCCGTCTGCGCGAGCAAATCGCATATCTTGAAAATCCTGCCGGCGTCGACGCCTTGCGCCTGCGCTTGAAGGACGGCAATCTGCTCTTCGGTCGCCTCGAGCGATTTCGACTTGGGCCCCAGCGCTTTGAGGACGACGAGGTTGCGGAAGTGCGAGAGAAGTTCGGCCGAGACGCGCCGCATGTTCTTGCCGGCGGAGTCGAAGGCGTCAATCGCTTCAAGAATCCCCGCGTCGTCGCCTTTTAGAATCGCGGAGGCGAGGTTTTCGAGGCTCGTGCGCGAGACGAGCCCGAAGACGCCCAGGGCGTCCTCTTCGGTGATTTTCGAGCCCTTGAAGGAGATAAGCTGATCAAGCGACGAAAGCGCGTCGCGCATGCCGCCTTCGGCGCCGCGGGCGATTGCGAGGAGCGCATCGTCCTCGGCGTCGATGCCCTCCTTCCCGCAGATGTATTTGAGGCGCGAAACGATATCCTTCGTCAGGATGCGCCGCAGGTCGAAACGCTGGCAGCGCGAGACGATGGTGGCGAGGACCTTGTCGCCCTCGGTCGTGGCGAAGACGAATTTCACGAACGGCGGCGGCTCTTCGAGCGTCTTGAGCAGGCTGTTCCACGCTGCGTTCGAGAGCATGTGGCATTCGTCGATGATGAAGATTTTATACTTCGACGCCGTGGGCTTGAACTGTATGTCCTCTATGATAGGCTTGACGTCTTCCACCTTGTTGTGGCTGGCTGCGTCGAGTTCGATTACGTCGATGGAGCGTCCGGCGGCGATGTCCTCGCAGTTTCTGCAATGCGCGCAGGGTTCGATTTCTCCGGGGTTTTCCTCGTGGAGGCAGTTGAGGGCTTTGGCGAAGATGCGCGAGAGGGTGGTCTTGCCGATCCCGCGCGGCCCGATGAAAAGGTATGCGTTCGCCACGTGGTTGGAGGCGATCGCGTTTTTCAGCGTCCGGACGACATGTTCCTGGCCTATGACATCGGCAAATGCCATGGGGCGGTACTTCAGCGTCAGTTGCGTATGTGTAGCATCAGTCATTGCACCGCTCATTATACCATAATTCGCCCTGGCGTGCAACTGCGCAGACGCGCAGTTGCGCCGGCAGGCGAATTAATGGTATAATGGCGCGCATGAAAAAAATTATCACATTCACGATGGTGATGGCGGCGCTTTGCGCGCTTGCCAAGAACAAGAACATGAAGTGGCCTCTTGAGCCTGCCGTGCTCGACAATGTGCTCGTAAGCCAGCTCGATTGCGGCGGCTGGGGGAAGAACGCCGACAAGTCCAAACCGTTCACGGAAAAGAAGCGCGCCAAGTATCTCGCCGACAAGGCAAAGAGCCAGTCCGCCACGATCGACAACAACGCTTCGACGACCGAAATACGCTGGCTCTTCGCATACTACGCGCAGACGAAGGATTCCGCCGCGCTGGCCGCCGCCGAGAAGGGGCTCAAGTGGCTCCTGGACGCGCAGATGGAAAACGGCGGCTGGCCGCAGTATCCCGGCCGCACGAAGGGTTACTGGATCGAGATAACATTCAACGACAACGCCATGCGCAACGTCCTTCAGCTCGTCAGGGACGCCTCGCTCGGCCAGGATGACTTCGCCGTGCTTCCGTCCGAGACCAGGGCGCGTGCGCGAGAGGCGTTCGAGAAGGGGCTCGATTGCGTGCTCAAGTGCCAGATTCGCGTCGACGGCAAGCCGACGGTATGGTGCCAGCAGCACGACCGCACGACGCTCAAGCCCGTAGCCGGCAGGAAATACGAACTCGCTTCGTTCTGCTCGCAGGAGTCGGCGGAGATGGTGCTCTTCCTGATGTCGCTCCCAGACCCATCGCCGGAGGTGAAGGAAGCGATCGCGGGCGCCGTGGAATGGTTCAAGAAAACGCGCCTCGAGGACGGCCGCTGGGCGCGGTTCTACGATTTGGAGGAGTGCAAGCCGTTCTTCTGCGATCGCTCGGGCGTGCCGAAGAGGGACGTCAAGGAAATCGACCCCAAGCGCCAGAAGGGCTACAGCTGGTTCAACAAGAAGGGCGAGCAGGTTCTCGAAAAGGCTGAGAAGTATCAGGCGGCGCACGCCAATATTGGCAAGTAGAGGCGATTGATGCGCCTTGCGACTACACAACAGGTTGTATAGCGGCGAGGCGCACCACCACAAGGCGCGAGGCGGTTTCGAACGTCGAGGAAGTCGTTTTAGCGTGGTAAAATGGGGGTTTGAAGTCTTGTAGAGGGCCTAAAACCCCGTTTTTCTTGATTTTTTCGATTTTCCCCCTTGCAAAAGCCGCAAAAACTTGGTATATTATGCGGTGGATGGACGGGGAAGTCGCCCCGCTCCATCCCAAACAACCAAGGGAAACAAAAAAATGGCAAAGAAAGAAATCATCCCTACCACCAAGAGTGGTATCATGGCGGCGCTCGCCGAGTCGGCCGAAATCTCGAAGAAGCAGGCTCTCGCGGTCTACGAGAAGCTTCTCGACATGGTCGTCAAGGGCGCCAAGCAGGAGGAGAAGGGCTTCCCGCTCCCTGGCTTCGGCAAGGTGAAGCTCGTCAAGCGTCCTGCTCGCAAGGGTCGCAATCCTCGCACTGGCGAGATGATGACCTACAAGGCCAAGAAGGTTGTCAAGATCACCGCGCTCAAGGCTCTCAAGGTAGCGATTCTCGGCAAGTAAGCCGAGGCGGCCTGGCCGCAAAAGAAAGTCCCCGGCGCCTCTTTCCAGACTCCGGGGACTTTCTTTTGTTTTTTTCGATTTCCCTCTCCCGTCTCGCCTGTTATCCATGCAAAAAAAGGAATGCTTGAATCAAATCGAAAAATCTCCAGTTGAAACGGGGGGTTGCGGAAAAGCCGGAATTTTGATACAATTCGCAATGTAAAAGCAATGCTACTTCACCAACCTCGGAGGAAAACGACAATGACGATTACAGATGTAGTCAAAATACTGGATGGCAAACTCATCGCGGGCGATGCAACGAGCCCGCGCGTCGTGGGCGCGGTGGTCGCCAACGACCTCATGAGCGACGTGCTGCTGAGCGACTACGACGACATCCTGCTTCTGACGTCGCTCGCGAGCGACCAGGCCATCCGCACTGCGCACATCGTGGGCGCCATGGGCGTCGTGATCCACAATGCAAAGCCCCTTTCCGAGACGATGATCAAGGTGGCGGACGATCTTGCGATCCCGCTCGTCTCCAGCCCTCTTTCGAAATACGACGCGTGCGTGCGGCTGCATGACGCGTTTCTCGCCGAGGAGAGAGCGTAATGGCGGAATATAGCCCGGTCATCCTCAAGGGGCAGCAGACGAGCGACGACGAGATTCTCGCCAAGACGCCGCTCGATGAAAAGGCGCTTGGCGGCGACTCGAGCGTCATCATCATGGAGCTATTGCAGCGCTTCAAAGTCCGCGACGTGATGAAGCGCCAGATCATCTGCGTTCCTCGCAAGGCGACGCTGCGCGAGGCGCAGCACATCCTCAAGGAAAACCGCATCTCGGGCCTTCCCGTGAGCGAGAACGACCGCCTCTACGGCATCATCTCGGTCAACGACATAATCAACGGCCTCGACGGAGGCTGGATGGACGAGCCGTGCGAGGCGCACATGTCGAAGAACCTCGTCGTGCTCGAAGCGGGCATGCCGCTGTCGTTCGCGCTCAGGTATTTCAACAACTACACGTACGGGCGCTTCCCGGTCCTGGACGCGAACAGGAAACTCGTGGGGATAATCTCGCAGCGCGATGTAATGCGCGCGCTCTTGTACGAGCTTTCGGTGGAGATACGCAAACTCGAGCGCAAGACGCGTCCGGAGGCGGAGGGCGGCGGCGCGAGTGAAACGAAGAAGAACTTTTTCCGCAAGGAGTGGGCGGTCGTGCACAACGACCTTTCCCGCGCCGGCCACGCGGCCAACTCCATCAAGAGCCTCCTCAGGGAGCGCAAGATAGACCGCTCCCTCATCCGCCGCGTCGCGGTGGCCGCATACGAACTTGAAATCAACATTTGCATCCATTCGCACGGCGGGGTGCTCGTGCTCTTGATCGACGACGATGCAATACGCATCACCGCCAAGGACCGCGGACCAGGCATCGCCGACATCGAATGGGCCTGCCGCGACGGCACGTCGACCGCGAACGACTGGATTCGCTCGATGGGCTTCGGCGCCGGCATGGGCCTCTCCAATTCGAAGCGCGTCGCAGATACGTTCAACATCGCGAGCGAAGTCGGCAAGTATACGATAGTCGAATGCATCTTCGACATCCCAAAGGCGGCAGAGCCGCCGCAAGGCTGAACCTCTGGAAAGGAAGGGCGTTTTGCAATGAATTCAGCGGAAATAGCGGCGAAGACGGGCGGCCGGCTGGAAGTCGGCACCGGCGAAGAGAAGGCCGCGGCGGTCTACGTGGGCGACCTCCTCTCCGACGTGATGGGCCACGCCGGCGAGGAATGCGTCCTCGTGACGATACAGAACCACCTCAACACAATCGCCGTCTGCACGCTCGTCGGCTGCGAGGTGATCGTCCTCTGCCATTCGCGTCCCGTGCCGCCGGACATGGCCGCGAGCGCCAGGGACGAGGGCATCGCGATTGTCACGACGCCGCTTTCGCAGTTCGAAGCGGCAATGGCCCTCTCCGGACTCGGGGCCTCGAAGAAATGAAGAGCGAAGGATGAAATTCGACCTCCACATCCACAGCTGCCTCTCCCCATGCGCGAATCTCGAAATGTCGCCCATGGAGATAGTCCGGCGCGCGAAAGCCGCGGGAATGGACGGCATCGCCCTCACCGACCACCAGACGGCGAAGAACACCCCCGCAATCGCCGAATGCGCACGGCGCGAAGGCATCGCGTGCCTCTACGGGCTTGAAGTCTGCACGGCCGAGGAAGTCCACACTCTCGCGCTTTTCGACACGACCGGACAGGCGCTCGCAATGACGGATTTCGTCTACGCCGCCATGCCAAAGCGCGTGAACGATCCCGAGGTCTTCGGCGACCAGCCGATCGTGACATGGGACGACGACATCGTCGACATGGAGTGGCGCATCCTCGCCATGGGATGCCGCAAGACCATCCCCGAGACCGGCGCCGAATGCCATCGCCTTGGCGGCGTCTTCATCGCAGCGCATATCGACCGCTCCGCGTTCTCCGTCTACTCGCAGCTTGGCGCCATCCCGGACGGCGTGTTCGACGCGGTCGAATTTTCGCGCACCGCCGACGAGGCGCTCTGGCGCCCGAAGGCCGGGGGGTATGCCGTCACGCGCAGTTCGGACGCGCACAACCTCGACGATGTCGCGCGCGTCTGGACCGAAGCGCCCCTTGCCTCGTTCACCGTCGCCGCTCTCAAGGAGGCGTTTCTCGCGCGCTCTACCGCCATCTCGCCGCGCCTCGTCAACTTTTGAATTTCCACTCAAACGAATGCACGCAACACTTGCAGATGTAATCGCCGACACGACGCAGAACTCGATCGAGGCCGGCGCGAAGAATGTCTCGCTCGATATCGTCGAGGACGGGACGATGATTTCCGTCACCGTAAAAGACGACGGCAAGGGCATGGACGAAGAGACGCTCAAGCGCGCCTTCAATCCGTTCTACACCGAACCCGGCAAGCACGACAAGCGCAGGGTCGGCCTCGGACTGCCGATTCTCAAGCAGATTTGCGAATCGACCGACGGCGGCGTGACGCTCGAATCGCAGAAGGGCGTCGGCACTACGCTCAAGTATTCGTTTTCCGCGAAGCACATCGACCTGCCGCCGATGGGCGAGCTTGCCAACGCCATTTTGATGCTCTTCAACTACCCCGGCGAATTCGAACTCGTCTTTACCCACAAGACGCCGGCGGGCGAATATTCGATTTCGCGCTCGGACCTCTCCGACGCCGTCGGCGGGCTCGAATCGGCAGAGGGCATTTCCCTCGCCCGCGAATTCCTCTCCTCGCAGGAAGAAGCGCTTCGCGAGTGAAAAGAGAAAAGCGAACTGGCGGGACGGGCGCGACCGCCCTCGCCCCCGTCCACTTTTCACTTCCCCCCGCCCCCTTGACCCTTTGCGCGGCAAAATGATATAATACGGGACACTATGAACAAGTTGCTCTTATTCACGACCGTCGCAATGGCGGGCGCATCATTGTTTGCAATCCCTGTGACGGACGTCACGGTGAAGGCGCTGGACTCGTTTGGCGGCGATACGAGCGCGGTGCTGAGCCGCTGCCAGACGAAGCCCGGCACGGAGTATGATGCATCCGTAGTCTCGCGCGACGTCAACTCGCTCAACGCCTCCGGCGAATACCAGGAGATAAGCGTCGACGCCGAGCGCAGCGACGAGGGCGTGGCGGTGACGTTCTACGTCCGCCGCAAGATGCGCTACCAGGGCCCCATCGCCGTGCAGGGCAACAAGTTCTTCAGCGAATCGAAAATTTCCAAGGAAGCCGCGCTCAAGGACGGCACGCTCTACAGCGACGGCGATTTCGCGACAGCCGCGGCCGCCGTCAGGACCGCCTACCAGAAGAAATACTTCCCCTACGCCAAGGTGAGCGTCATCGCAGAACCCATCCCCGGCGCGAACAACAACTGCACGGTCACGTTCGTGGTCGACGAAGGGCCGCGCCAGAAAATCGGCCGCTATGATTTCGATGGCGTGGAATCGGTCGATCCCGCTGAACTGCGCGCGGCGATCGACGATTACCCGTGGTGGCACTACAAGAGCTGGTTCCTCGATTCGCCCATCACCCCCGAGGCTATGGAGGCCTGCCGCGAAAAGATTGCGACCGTGTTCCGCGACAAGGGCTACCTAGACGTCACCGTCTCCGAGGCGCGCATGGAGCCGATGGAACCCGGTCAGGGCGAAAAGAACGACGGCAAGGTGGCCGCGACGTTCGACATCCACGAAGGCCCGCTCTACAAAATCGGCTCGACGAAGATCGCCGGCCTGACGCGCTATCCCGAGGCGACGGTGGCCGGCAAGAGCGATCTGCCCGTCCCCGGCGACATCGCAGGCGAAAAGGCGCTCAACGACGCCGCGCACCGTATTTCCGTGACTGTCGGCTCCGGCGATTCCGGCCTTGCCGACACGCGCGTCGACGTCCGCCGCATTCCGTCCGCTGCCGACCCGACCGTCCTCGACATCGTCTTCAACGTCACCGAGGGCGTCCCCGTCGTCATCAACGAAGTGCGCATCGAAGGCAACGACTACACGAAAGACCGCGTGATCCGCCGCGAAATCGCCCTCGGCCCCGGCGACAGGATGCTCGCCGACCGCGCCGAGCGTTCGCAGCACCGCCTCGAAAACCTCGACTACTTCTCGCGCGTGCGCTACTACCTCAAGGAGACCGGCCGCGGCAAGGACGCCACCGGCGCCGAATACCGCGATCTCGTCTACGAAGTCGAAGAGAAGAACACGGGCTCGTTCATGGTAGGCCTCGGTGCGTCGAGCGTCGACCACGTCTACGTCTCGGCCGAGCTTGCGCAATCGAACTTCGACCTCTTCGCGCCGGAGAAGATGTTCCGCGGCGCCGGCCAGAAGGGCCGCATCTTCGCCCAGGCCGGTCCTCGCATCCAGACATACGAGGCAAGCGTCACAGAGCCGCATCTCTTCGACCGTCTTCTCGAACTCACCGTCGAGGCATACCGCCGCCAGAGGTGGTACGACGAATACGACATCATCCGCACCGGTGGCGCGGCCACCCTCGCCTACCCCGTCAAGTTCTGGCCCACGTGGGAGCCCTTCGGCCGCTTTGGCGTGCGCTGGACGCTCGAATACATCGAGTTCCACGATATCGACCGCGGCGACATGCTCTATCGCGGCAAGACCGTCTCGCTAGACCATGAAGACCGCGAATACGGCGACGCGGTGGAATCCGTATTCCGCTTCTTCTGGTCGCACGACACGCGCGACAACTTCCGCATCCCGACCGACGGCTCCAGGACGAGCGTCTACCTCGACCTCGCCGGCGGCGACAATGAATACTGGCGCCTTGGCTTCTCGCACCGCAACTACTGGAAGGTCGTCAAGAAATACGACCACATCCTCATGCTCGCCTTGCGCGCAGAGACGATCGACGGCTTCAGCGACGACGTGCCGATCTACAACCGCCTCTTCCTCGGCGGCCCCAAGTCGATTCGCGGCATCGAGTATCGCCACGTTTCGCCGTTCGCGCGTCGCTATCGCGGCGGCAGCGCCGACAACGATCTCAGCAAGCACTACGTTCCCTGGGGCGGCCAGACGCTCGTGTGCGCCAACCTCGAATACACCATCCCCGTATTCAAGATGCTGCGCATGGCGGCCTTCACCGACGCCGGTTCCGTGAGCGAGGACGAAATGGACATCTCGGACGATTTCGCCTGGACCGTCGGCTTCGGCATCCGCCTTGACATCCCCATGTTCCCCGTCCGCCTCGACTTCGCTACGCCCATCGAGAAGCCCTCCGAGGCCGACAAGGAGGTCTTCTCCTTCTCCGTCGGGTATGACTTCTAAATTTTCGATTTTCAATTTTTCGATTTCCGATTTCCCTCTCCTGTCTCTCCTGTTCTCCATGCTAAAATCGGATTGCTTGAAACAAATCGAAAATCGAAAAATCGAAAATCGAAAAATTCTCTCCGTATTCCAAATAAACACAATCCCATGAAAAAACTCGTTTTCGCGGCGCTTGTCGCCTCTTCGCTCGTCGCCATGGCCGAACTCAAACTCGGCGTTGTCGATACGATGACCCTCGTGCGCAACCATTCGGCGTTCGAACCCAACAAGAAACTTCTCCAGGATACCGACAAGGACTACCAGAAGCGCCTCGACGCCATGCAGGACGAACTTGCCGAAATCGAGAAGGAACTCAAGGAAGTCGCCGAGAAATACAACAACCCGATGATCTCGCAAAGCGAGAAGACGAAGCTCCAGGAGAGCGGCAAGTCCATCCAGGCGAAGGGGCTCGCGTTGCAGCAGAAGATGCTGGCCGAGCGCCGCCGCACCCAGCAGGACCTGACCGAGCTCGAGGCGCGTCTCATGAAGGCGCAGGTCGAGGACATCCGCGAGCGCGTCGCCGCCTATGCAAAGAAGAACGGCTACGACATGATCTTCGATTCCGCCACGGCCATCTACCGCAAGGACGCGTACGACGTCACCGACGGCGTCCTCAAGGAGATGGGCGTCGACCCGAAGAAGGCGAAGAGGGACGGCGACGATGAAAGCAAGTGAGCTTGCCGCGCGCCTTGGCGGCACGCTTGAAGGCGAGGACGCAGAGATTCTCGCCTGTGGAGGACTTGAGGAAGCCCGCAAGGGCGACCTCAGTTTTTGCAAAGACCCCAAGCACGTGGCCCTCGTGCAGACGACGGAGGCCTCGGCCGTGCTGTTGCCGCACGACTGGTCGCACGGCGCGCCGTGTTCAATCATCCGTGTTGCCGACCCCAACCAGGCGTGCATCGAGGCGGCGAGACTCTTTGCGCCGCCCGAGCCTGAACGCGCCCCCGGCGTCCACCCGTCCGCAATCGTCGACCCATCCGTCAATCTTGGCGCGAATGTCCACGTCGGCGCGTATACGGTAATCGAGAAGGGGAGCGAAATTTGCGACGGCGCCGTTATCGAGGCGCAGGTGTTCATTGGCGAAGGTTGCCGCGTCGGCAAGGGGACGCACATCTACCCGCAAGTCACTTTGCGCGAGGGGACGATCGTCGGCGACGGCTGCATCATCCATTGCGGTGTACGCCTTGGCGGCGATGGCTACGGCTTCAACACGTCGATGGAAAACGGCATGCCTAAGATCGAGAAGATTCCTCAGCTGGGCATTGTCGAAATCGGCGATGGCGTGGAAATCGGCTCGAACACTACAATCGACCGCGCCCGTATCGGCCGCACCTACATCGGCCCGATGACGAAAATCGACAATCTCGTCCAGATCGGCCACAACGTCAAGATCAAAGGCTTTTCGGGCCTCATCGCGCAGTCCGGCGTCGCGGGTTCGACGGAGATCGGCTACGGCTGCCTTATCTGGGCGCAGGCCGGCATTTCGGGCCACATCAAGATTGCGGACGGCGTCCAGGTGGGGCCTCAGGCGGGCGTCCCGCAATCGCTCGACGGCTCTCTCAAGTATGTCATTGGCGCGCCTGCGATGTCGATGAAGGAACTCGCCGCCATCACCCTCGCGCCGAAGATGATCGCCAAACTCAAGGCCGAAGTCAAAGAACTGAAACAAAAATTGAATGGTTGAGAGAATTTTCCGATTTTTCGATTTTTCGATTTGCGCTCAAACATCTGTGACTTGAGTGCCTCTGTGTTAAAAGCCAATCGAAAAACAGCAAATCGAAAAATCGGAAAATTCTCTCTGTGCCTCTGCGATTAAAAAGGAATGCTTGCCAACCTTTCAACCTTTCAATCTGGGCTCGCCTATGTTCGATCTTGTAATAGTCACAGCCGCGAATGAAGCGCAGGCAAAGGGGTATAGGGCGCAGCTGGAAGGACGCTCGAACCACCTCGTCATCCCGGACCCCGGCGACGTGCGCGTCGGATCGCTGGGCGCGACTGTGAATGCGCTCAGGGTCGTCAAGGAAATGGCGCTCAATCCGCATTCGATCCTGATCGTCCATTCGGGCGGCGATGCGCGTCGCACTCCCGGCTATGCGGCGATGGGCAAGGCGTTCGTGCCGATGCGCGACGGCCGGCCGATGCTCGACCACATTGTCGAAGCGATGGAGAAGTTGCCGCTGCCGGCCGATGGCGGCGTGGTGGTCGCGTCCGGCGACGTTCTGCCGGGGTTTGATTACGGGGCGGTCGATTTTTCGCGGCCCGGCGTGACGGGCGTAGCGTATCCAGATTCGGCCGAAGAGGCGCGTCGCCACGGCGTGTATATCGTCGACGATGCGTCGGCTCCGGCGCCGCGGCTCGAAACGGTCAAGTCGTTCGTGCAGAAGCCCGCCGTCGAAGGCGGTATGCATTTGATCGACACGGGAATAATGTTCATCGACTTCCCGACGGCCTTTCTGATGCGCAGTCTGCCGGTTGCCGGCGACATATACGACGAATTCCCGGCCATGCTGCTCGATGGGTTTGCGCCGTTTTCCGTCTCCATCATGCCCGAGTGCACGTTCTTCCACATCGGCTCGACGCGCGAACTTCTCGAAAAACTGGGCGACGGCCGGGCATACGTCGACTGCGCCAATTGCGAGCTTGCGCTTGGCGGCCGCAACGTCGTCACCAACATCCCGCGGGGCAGGTTCAAGAGACTCGACCTCGCCGAGGGCGAATGCTTCACGTGCATACCATACGGCCGCGGCAGATGGCTCGACGTGCGCTACCACATAGACGACAATTTCAAGTCGGACGGTCGCTGGGAGGAGTACGACTTGGGGCGCATAATGAAGAATGTGGACTACAAGCGCCTTCTGCGCCTTCGCAGCCGCGCCGGGCGTCGTCCCGAGGTCTTGCGCGTCGAGGCGCCCGTGCGCATCGATTTTGCGGGCGGCTGGAGCGATACGCCGCCAATTTGCAACATCGAAGGCGGCACCGTCATGAACGCCGCCGTGACGCTTGAGGGCGAAAAGCCGATACAGGTCGTCGTTTCGCGCCGCAAGGACAAGTTTGTGGGGATTGTGTCGAAGGACCTCGGCAAACGCAGGCTCGTCAAGTCCGCCGCCGAGCTCGCCGACCATCACGACCCGTCGGACTGGTGCGCGCTTGTGAAGAGCGCTCTGGCGGTCACGGGTTTCGAGTTTGGCTCTGAAGGGCTCGACATCGTCATTTACGCTGGACTGCCCAAGGGGTCCGGCATGGGGACGTCTTCGATCCTCGGCGCGGCCACGATTGCGGCGCTACTGGGACGCGTCGACACGGCGGAGATTTGCGAGTTGACGCTCAGGCTTGAGAAGGAAATGTCGACAGGCGGCGGTTGGCAGGACCAGTTTGGCGGCGTCGTGGGCGGCGCGAAACTGCTCGTTTCGCAGCCTGGAGAAACGCAGCAAATCGCAGTCGAAAAACTCGATTCCACGTGGTTCGCGTCGCTTTTGAAGGAGCGCGGGCTGCTGTACTTCACCGGCCAGAAACGCATGGCGCGCAACATTCTGCGCAAGGTGCTTTCGTTCTACGAAGCGAACCCGCACGACTTCGCGAAGATCCTCGTCGCGAGCCTCAAGCGCGACGCGCTCGCCGCGGCCGATGCCGTCAAGAGGCGCGATGCCAAGGCGTTCGCCGCCGCCGTCAACGGCTACTGGCGCGACAAGAAACTCCTCGACTCCGGCTCCACGAACGAGCGCATCGAAGAACTCGAGGCGCTTGCCGCGCCCTACGCCTCCGCCATCACGCTGACCGGCGCCGGCGGCGGCGGCTTCATGTTCATTCTCGCCAAATCGCGCCGCGACGCCCGGTGCATCCGCAGGCTGTTTGAAGACCACGCGCCGACTTCTTTCGCCCGCTTCTACGACTTCGCCCTCGACGAGTCCGGCCTCAAGATCGTCTGCAGGGAATTTTGAGCCTATGGACATCCTCGACGCTTACGACCTCATCGAACGGGCGATAGATTCCGGCAAGGTGCCCGGAGGCTATCTTGTCGCAGGCGAGGTCGCTGGCAACTGCCGCGATCTCGTGAGGATGATTCTCAAGAAACTCTACCCCGGCGACGAGGAGCGAATCGCGCAGAATTGCCATCCCGACATCGCCTTTCTCGAACCCGAGGGCAAGAGCCGCACTATCAAAGTCGGCGACATGAAATCGCGCATCGTCGAGCCGATGTCCACGACGGCGTATTCCGGCGGCTGGAAGGCGGGCGTCATCGTGAGCGCGGACAGGATGCAGACCGCCGCCGCAAATGCGTTTTTGAAGAGCCTCGAAGAGCCCACGCCAAGGACCGTATACTTCCTCACCACCGACCGGCCGGATGCAATTCTCCCTACGATCGTCTCGCGCTGCCAGCTCGTTTCGCTCGATCGCCCCAAGGGCGTCCTCGAAGGCAAGAGCGCGAAGACGATCGCCGAGTTCTTCGAGGCCGCCAAGGGCGGCGGCTTCCTCGAAAAGGCGAAAGTCGGCAAGGGCCTCGCGGCGCTGTTGGGCGAATTGAAGGACGGCGTCGAAGATAGCGAAGTGCCGATGGTGCGCAAGAAGTTCTACATGACGATCATGGCCCACGTCCGCGAATGGATGCTCAATGGCAGCGTGCCTCGCCACTTTGCGTTTCGCAACATCGAAGCCGTCGAAGAGGCGTATTCGCGCTCCGAGCGCTTCCTCCCCGACGAAGCCGTCCTCACCTATATGATGGACAAGTTCGTGCTGCCAAAGGGGTAAGAGATAAAAGGGAAGAGGCGGGTGCGTTGGTTTTGCCGGGCGGTGCGTTGCGCCGCCCATTCGCTTCGCGCTTGACCGAAGTCGCTGGATATGGTATAATTCCAAACAACATAGGAGAAGGTGTTCCACGATGGCTACATTTCAGTATATTGCCAAAGACGCCGCCGGCAACGAAAAGCGCGGCACGATTGAAGCCGGAGACCGTGCGGGGGCGATTGCCGCCGTGCGCGCGCAGGGTCTCATGCCGACTGCGCTGGGCGAAGTCCGCCAGCCGGCGCCGCCGCCTGCCGCCAAGCCCGCCAAGCCCGGCAAGAAGAAGCCGTCCGTCGCGCCGGCGAAGAAGGCCGGCAAGGGCGGCGCCATGAGCAAGGAGATCAACATCAAGCTGCCGCAGTGGATGCGCGGCAAGATCAAAACCAAGGTCCTCACGCAGTTCACGCGCCAGCTCGCGACGCTCGTCAACTCGGGCCTGCCTCTCATGCGCGGCATCGAAGTGCTGAAGCGCCAGATGAAGGATCCCCAGATGAAGGAAGCGCTCGACGGCATCGGCGAGAACATCGCCGCCGGTGGCACGTTCTCCGAGGCGCTCACCATCTACCCCAAGATCTTCGACAACCTCTACATCAACATGGTGAAGGCCGGCGAAGCGGGCGGCGTGTTGGAAGTCGTTCTGGGGCGTCTTGCCGAGTTCGCCGAAAAGTCCGAGAAGATCAAGAACAAAGTGAAGGGCGCCATGATCTACCCGATCGTCGTCCTCGTCGCCGCAATCGGCATCACGGCGTTCCTGCTCGTCGCCGTCATCCCGAAATTCAAGCAGGTGTTCAACGACATGCTCGGCGGCGAAGCGCTCCCGGCCATCACACAGGCGGTCATCGACATGTCCGAATGGGTGCAGCACAACGGCCTCACGCTCGCCATCATCGTTGTCGCGTTCATCGTCATCAAGAAGATCGTCGGCAAGACCGAGGCCGGCGCGACGTTCTACGACTGGGTTTCTCTCCACGCCCCGGTCACCGGCACTCTCGTGCAGCGCACCGCCGTCTCGCGCGTCACGCGTACTCTTGGCACGCTTCTCTCCTCCGGCGTCCCGATTCTCCAGTCGCTCGTCATCGTGCGCGATACGACAGGCAACCGTATCGTTTCCAACGCCCTCCAGAACGTGCACGACGCCGTCAAGGAAGGCGAGGGCATGACCCAGCCGCTGTCGCAGTGCTCCGTCTTCCCGCCCATGGTCGTTTCCATGGTCGAGGTCGGCGAAGAGACGGGCGCGCTTGCGGACATGCTCACGCGCATCGCGAATACATACGACGATGAAGTCGACAACGCCGTCGCCGGCATGACCGCCGCCATCGAACCTGCTCTCATCATCGTACTCGCCGTGGTCGTCGGCACGATCGTCATCGCCATGTTCCTGCCGATGATCAAGATCATCTCTTCCGTGTCCGGCGCGGCGGGCTAAATCGAGGTTTGTCAAGATGCAAAGCTTCGGCAAAAGAAACGCTTTCACGCTGATTGAAATGTTGATCGTCATCGTCGTCCTCGTGACGCTGATGTCGATCACGTTCCGCCTCAGCTCGCTGGGCAGCGAATCGGAGCGCAGGATAACCACCATCACGCGTCTCCAGCGTCTGGAGAACTGCCTCTCCGGCTACCACGCGGCGTTTGGCAGCTATCCTCCCGTCCAGCTCCACGGCTCGCAGGATATCTATCTCGCCGTCGACGACCACGGCATCCAGACCTCCAGCCGCAACGAAGCCGTCCTCGACGATAACGACGAGACGCGCGCATGGCTTCAGGTCAAGGCCGCCTGTTCCGCCCAGCCGATCGACTGCCGCTACCCGTTCCCCGAGGGCTACAGCGAACGCATTATCGCCATTTCCGAAGAAATGAAGGAGCGTGCGAATTCCAACGATTCAGACTACAGGGAGTATTGGTCCAATCCCTCGGTCCAGAAACGCCTCAGCGCCGGCTTCGACGATGGCGTCTCGGGCGAAATCGGCCGCCACTCGAACAACAAGCAGTACACCCAGTGGGTCGACGTGCAGCTCTTCAAGTTCGGCCTCTTGAGCTACCTCCTGCCCCGCTACCTCATCATGATGAACGGCGATGAAGAGTTCTTCGAAGACTTCGCCCAGTGGACCGAAAACAACACCCGCCCCTGCAACCCTTACACGGGCGACCAGTATTCCACGTGGCGGATGGTCAAGGAACTTGCCGACGCGAGCGATTCCAACAACTCTGGAACCGCCAAGGAAGGCATCCACGAGCTTGCGGCCATCCCGTCGCAGGCCGTGTGCGCCCGCTGGATGCCGAACCTCGAAAACATCTGCGCCTGCAACTACAACATGCGCAGCAAGACCTTCGGCGTCGAAATCCGCGATACGCGCTTCCCCGGTCTCCTTCGCGTCGAGGACCCCTACATCGAAATCTTCTCGCCTGAAGGCGGCAGCTCCACCTCGGGCCAGTACATCCTCGACGGCGTCACCGTGTTCGACGGCTGGCACAGGCCGTTCTTCTACTATTCCCCCCAGCCCTACCAGACCTACACGATCTGGAGCGCCGGCCAGAACGGCAAGACGTTCCCGCCGTGGATCGACCGCACCACGCTTCAGTCCAAATCCACCACCGCCCGCGAACGCGTCGCCAACTGGATCGTCGACGATATCATACATATGAGCAATTGAGTCTCAAGTCCTAAGCGGATGTGGCGCCTGGAACATCTAGAACAACTAGAATATCTGGCACATTAAGAACATCTAGGACCAAATCGACTGAATGCAACTTTTAGAAGGCAAAAATCATGAAAAAAGGTTTTACTCTTGTTGAAATGCTTGTTGTCATCGGCATCATCGCAGTCTTGACGGCGGCGACGATTGGCGGCTATTCCAAGATTACCGCCACGGCCGAAAAGACGAAATGCCGCGAACTCGTCTCGAACGTGGCGATCGCGATGACGACCTACTTCCAGCGCAACGGCGCATGGCCCTCGATCCTCGTCAAGAACGGCAAGACGGACGGCGAGCTTGACGAGAATGTCGCCTACGCGCTCAAGGACTACATCTCGCTCAATGCCGATACGAACGCCCAGAAACTCAAAGGCCTCGACAAGTTCGGCATCGTCACGCCTTGGGCGACCGAGGTGATCAAGCGTCGCGGTTCGAGCGCCGCCGTGACGGACAAGGTCCCGTCCGGCGGCTCGATCAAGGACCATATCCTCCACTACGCGATCGACCTCGACGGCGATGGAATCATCGAGAACGCCTCTGTCGGCGGCGAGAGCGTGAGCGTCCGCGCGACGGCGATCGTCTGGTGCTGCGGCAAGGACGGCGTCATCGAGGCGTACACCCGCGGTCTGCGCAAGGACGACATCCACTCCTGGACCAAGGGCCAGACCCAGGACGTCAAGTAAGTTGGCAGTTGGCAGTTTCCGGCTGGTTTGCATTTCAAGAATCCAACTTGGAATTTTGGAGTTCCATATGATTTATTTTCAGCCAGACAGGCGACCGCGAGGGCGCGGGGGTTTCACGATTGTGGAACTCATGATGGTCATCGGCATCATCGGCATCCTGATGGGCATCGTCACGACGGCGGCGGCCACGTCCGTCAAGCAGGCGCGCGCCCGCCAGGCGCAGGCGCTCTGCGTCGCGGTCGAGGCCGGGCTTGATACGTATTACGCGCAGAACGAGGAGTGGCCCGGCTCGATCGGCTCGTCAATCAAGAATGGTTCGATTTCCGCCGGCTCCAACACAGAAGGCTACAATAATTCCACGGACGTCAATCTCTACGTCCTCCAGCCGGGCGAGATTCGCGACATGATCGCCGCGCTCGTCAAGGAAACGAAGAAGGGCAACCCGATGCTCGACATCTCCGGCCTTTACGTCTCCCGCAACCCCGGCGAGGCGAACGACAAGGGCTACGGCATGGATTTCACGAGCGCCATCCGCGGCACCAAGAAGTCCAAAAAGAAGATGAAGCTCTCTGAAATGTATTTCGGCTATCCTGAAACGACGCACGGCTGGTTCAGGCGTTTCAAGATCACGTATTCCATTCCTACCGACAAAATGAAGGTGACCCGGCAATGAGAAGGCAAGGATTCACACTTTTGGAACTCCTCGTGGTCGTGGCGATCATGGGCGTCCTCGGGACGGTGAGCATCGGCGGCTACAGGGCCATGCAGCGCGGCATGGAAGAGCGCGGCGTGATGGGCAACGTCAATCAGTTCGTCCGCGCCGCTTATCAGCGTGCGCAAATCGACCGCAGGCCCGTGACGATTTACTTCTGGAACGAGACCATCCAGAGCGAGACCGACTACACCCCGCCTGTCGTCGTAGGCAAGGCCGTGGCCGTCCGTCCCGCCGGCCGCGTCACTGAAAACGAAAACGATGAATACCTGATCGACGAATTTGCCGACCTTGCCTCCTATCGCCAGCGCGATTCCGACAAGAACGGCGGCAGCGCTTCTTCCTCCTCTTCCTCCGACAAGATGGGCCTCCCCCTCTACCAGATGAAAAGCACGGGCGGCAAGCGTCGCTACAGCATCGTCCGCAAGACGACCGTCGAGCGCGAGCGCACCGTCACTCTGCTCTTCTCGGATTCCCTCAGGACCAAGGACGTCAACTTGGCCGATGACAACCGCTACAGCGCCCTCAGGACCTACGACCGCGACCAGGGCACGCTCACCATCTACGCATACGAAATCGCCGACCAGAAGACGGCCGAGAAGTGGTGCACCGGCGATGAATACGGCATGGAGTTCGCCTCGATAGTCCTCCCGCACAACTACATCTTCGGCAATTCATATTCAAAGACCATAAACGACCCGATTCCTTCTGCCAGCGAGAAGTCGCTTCGTTTCAACGTTGTCGAGAACGAAGGCAACGGTGCGACGGGCGGAAAGTCCGGCGACACGCTCACCGTGTGCTCGCTCCGCCCGAACACGAGCGGCCAGATCGAGGCCCAGAAGATCGCCGGCGTCGAAGATCCGTGGAGAAAGTCTGAGGATTGAGACAAGTGGGCATTCTTCGGACTTAGGACTTAGGACTTAATTGAAAACCACGCGTATGAGAAAAGCTTTTACATTGATGGAGGTCAACCTCGCCATCCTGATCATGGCGGGCGGCATTCTTTCGATTGTCGGTCTTTATTCGTTCGGCTACCGCGAGAACAGGCAGAGCCGCGAGGACGTTGCCAGCGCCGCGTTTGCGGAGGCTGTCATGTCGCCTATCGTCATTGCGGCGTCGTCGACGAATCTGCTGTGGAGCAAGTTCAAGCGCCTGCCCGACTACCCCAGCGCGAAACAGGGGTGGCGGAATTACGTGGACGACGACGGCCACGTGCATGGCAACGCGAACGAGATCGCCAAGGGCGCGTTCAACGACGTCCTCTCTGCATTGAACTCGGCGGCCGAAGGCGGGCTCGATGGCATTGAGAACGCGTCTTGGCCCACCGGCAATGAAATAGGCAACTTGAAGGGCGGTCTCGTCATTCGCCACAACAACCGCGAAGCGTATGGCTCGAACGCGGTCATTCGCATCAGTTTCAGGGCCGCCAAAAACACGAACGAGTTGATGTCCGCCCCGCTGTACTACACCGAAGTCCGCTTCCAGGGCATACAGGACAACAAGTAGAGCGCGAAAGGTCGTGCAATGAAAAAAGGATTTACCATACTTGAATTGCTCGTTGCAAGTCTCCTTCTGGGGATGCTGGTGACGATTTTGACGATGCTCTTCAACCAGTCTTCCATTTCATGGCGGACCGGCGTCGCTGGCGTATCCGAACTTTCCATCGTTCGCGAAAACATTGCCGAATTGCGCGAAGAGGCCGACAACGCCTACGTCTGGAACGACGAAATCCACCGCATCATCGGTCTCTGGGACGAGAACGGCGACCTTCGCAAGCGCGCCTGGGACGTCGGCAGCGATGAAGGCGGCGATAGGTTGAACCAGGCCCTCCTCCTGAAAAGCAAAGCGAGCTCCACCAAGGATAACAGGCTGCGCGACTTCAAGGACCGCATCGCCATTCGCGGCGACTCCACCGATTCCACGACCCCCACCTACACCGTGAACGTCAAATCCGCCGGACCCGACCGCGAATTCGACACCTGGGATGACATCTGGAGCTTTCCCGACGAGTTCGACTGATACATTTGGCATTTAGCATTTTACATTTAGCATTGCATTTATCCATTTATTTATTTTGCCGTTTCAGGAGCCAAGAGCTGCGAACGTGGAAGAGTCGGTTGAGAGAATAGTCTTGTCGCACCGGGAGACATGAATGATTAAATGGCCAACTGGCAAAATGCAATGTAAAATGCAAAATGCCGAATGTAAAATCTCAATCGAAAAATCGAAAAATCGAAAATTATGAGAAAAGCGTTTACTCTTATCGAACTCCTGGTAGTCGTGGCGATGATCGCGGCCATCATGGGCGCTCTTACGACATCGGTTTCGGCGGCGCAGGAACGTGCAAGGATCCAGAAGGCGACGAGCGAGGTGAAAATCATCTCCCAGGCGATTCTTTCCTACGAGCACTATGCGCAGGGGCACGAACTGCCCGTCATGGCCGACCGCGATGCAGATTCCAATTCCCTCGGGTTCCTCCTCGGCAAGGGTGCGACGTCGGGGACGACAGGCGACCAGATTCCCGTCCTCTTGATGGCCTCGCTCTCGGCCGGCGGCCAGATGAAAGACCCCTGGGGCACGCCGTACAAGATTCGCATCACAGCCGGCACCGGCAACGTCAAAATCACTACCGCGACGGAGAATCTCAGAACCGGCTTCTTCTATCCAAACTTCTACCGCCTTGGCGAGGATGAGAGGCAGTAGGGCTTTAATAAACGGACATTGAACACTAGGAATCTTATCGCTATGGCAAACAACTCACGTCGAGGCAGTGCGCTCTTGATCGTCTTGGGCATGCTGGCGTTCATGATCATATCCGCAGTCGCCTTTTCCGCGTATATGCGCTATGCGCGCATGCCGTCGAGCTACCTGCGCCGCACAACGGCATCCCGCGAACTCGTGAAGGCGGCCCTCGCTCTCGCGATCGATGAAATCGACTGCGCGATCGGCAACGACCCAGCCCCCGGCGTCCACAACGAGGAGGGCGGCGGCGACACGTATTGCCAGAAGCACTCCCACGACAGGAACATCTGGCTCCAGCGCGTGTTCTTCGGCTCCAACAGCGTCGCCAGCCAGGAGGATACGATCCCCGTCCTCACGCTCGAAGGCCTCGCCTACATCCCGCCGCCGCTTGTAAACAGCGCCCGCTATTTCTCCCGCATCACGCCTACCGCGACGATGCATCCTCTCGCGTTCGATTCAGGACGCTTCGCTTACTGCGCGATCGACGTTTCCGACTTCTTCGACATTAACCGCCTCGAAGCCGACCACCCCCGCTCGTCGGCTTCCTCGCGCCGCATTACTCTCGCGCACCTTTTCGAGACCGGCAACCACGGCAGCGCCGGCTCTCCATCCGCCTGGGATAACTGGATGAAGAATTTCCGCACGATCGACCCGGATACTTTCCGCAAATCATGGTCGACTTCAATCATGCCCCTCGTTTCGCTCGCGGACTTCAACCTCGCCCTCGGCAATGCCGGCGGCGTCGGAGAATTCAAGAGCCCGTTCTGCGAGTTCGTGGGCCTCCAGAGTTCCGACAACGGCAGGACCACCGCATTCGACGGCAATCCTCGCAACGAACAGGACGTCATCTCCCGCATGCCGTTCATCACCGACAGCCTCTTCCCCGTCACCCAAAACTCCGAAAACGCCTACATCCCCCGCGAGGAATACAAGGAATATAGCGGCAACAATATGGACGAGTGGTACGACCTCAATCAATACCAGCCGTTCACCGAAGAAGCAATCTACGACCCCGCCCCGCTCCTGTCGCAAATCGTTTTCGGTTCGCAGGTGAAGGACAATGACAAGATGAACTGGCTCGAACACCTGAGCGGCATCGGCTGCGCAGCCCTCTACGACTACCTCGACCCCGACCACGTCCCGATTTCCCTCGCCATCCCGACTACCGAGCGCGTGCCGATGATTTGCGGCGTCAAGCCGCAGATCGGCAACCCGAAGATCGCCGTCGAGCGCGAAGTCTCCCCCGGCCAGCCCGAGGAAGTCAGCCAGAGCGAAAATACTCGCGTCGTCCAGCAGACCGTCAAATTCCGCCTCGACGGCACCAAGTTTTTCGACAGCGCTCCTTCGTGGCAGATTCAGGCGCTCGCCATGTTTCCTTTCTACCACCCCGCCGAGGATGACGGCACCAGCTTCCAAACCGATGCCAGGCTCTCGTTCTTCTTCTCGACTGGCGACATGACCCTTCGCACTGACAACGACGGCGACCTCCTCCACCTCACGCAGGAAACACGCCAGGAGATCGGCACTTCTGGAATGGGCGCCAACGGTATCATCAACCTGTGCGCGAAACAGGGAACCCCCAACCTGAGCGGGCTGATCGAACGGCAGAAGACAACCCAGCAGGATGCGCTTGAGCAGATCCGTTTCAACCTCGGCGCGCAGGCCGTCGTGCAGGAACTCGCAGCCGACGGCAATGAACTGCTCAGCGTCACCTACCAGTGGGAACAGACGAAAGACAAAGATACCGGCAAGTTCCCTGAAAACGATTCCGTCCTCAATTATTTGAACGACGGCAATTACGGCAAACTCAAGGCGACCGCCGCGCACAGCGGCATCCGCCCGCTCACGAAGAATGGCGACCTCGACAACGCATTCAAGACCGACGCCTCTGTTTTGAACACGGTCGGCAGTTTCTCCTCCGGCCCCGAAGCGACTCTCAACGCCGCCGTCTGGGTCCGCATTAAGGATAACGCGGCCGACAAGTTCGTAGATATGGTCCCCGCCTGCCGTTCCGACGACAGAAACATGAACAACATCGACGACGCCTACCCGCTCATGGCGATGATGGAGCAGCAGGGGAACGCTCCCTTTGGCACGGCGTATCCGCTCCTCCGTTTCAATACGGGTTCCGGCAAGATCAAGTTCTCCGTCGAGAATCTCAACAATCTCGCCAACAAGAACACCGAGGTCCCCGTCGCGCTCTCGCCTTCCGGCGCCATCGTCGCCGACCCGCGTTTCAATTTCGCCCCTGAAAACTGGTTCAAGTTCGACGGCGCGATGGACGCGAACGGCTGGCTGAACGTCGTCCAGAACGCGCTTTCCGGTTCCAAGAACGGGCGCGATTCCGATATCTTCATGGCGACGAGCGACGCCGGCTACCTCCAGAGCAAATATGAAATCGCCCACCTGCCTCGCGTCACCGATTTTGCAAACGGCCTCTACCAGGGCCAGCGGCGCTATTTTGGCGACTTGACCGGCCCCGGCAACCCTAACAGCGGCAGCATCCCCGATACGTTCGGTTCCACCCCCCACCAGTACTTTGCATACAGGACATACGACCCTGTCGACATCGACGTGTATTCCGACCCATCCATGCAGTCTTCCCAGAAGTGGCTCAACTGGAAGGAAGAAGGCGCAGGTTATGCGATCAGCCCCTATACAGATTGTACCAACGTGCTGATGGCGGCTTTTGCCAATACGCCCGTCGACTGGAAGCGCGCCTCGTCGAACATCATCGAGGGCGTCTCGAACGTCGCCAAGAAGGCGCCCGACTACGCCGGCATGAAGACGTCTGAATACAATTCCAAGTATGCGCGCAACAGCTATTCATCCAGCAATGATGCGAAGATGAATTGGAATTTCCTGCGCGATTTGGCGTCGGAATTCATGCTCTGCGTCCGTGAAAACAACTGGGACTGGGAAGCTGCATGGCGCAATCTCGGCTGGGATTTCTACTACGCCAGCGCCAACAAAGACCGGCTCTTCGACGTAGACAAGGAAGCGGGCGACTGCCAGCTTTGGTCTTCCGACCGCAAGTTCCTCTATGGCTTCTGGCGCGACTCGTTTGCGAACCGCCAGCAGTTGTTCCTCGTGTTCGTCCGCGCCGAGCCTGTGATGATGGGCGGCGGCGGGCTTGGCCAGACGCCGCCCCAGCTCGGCGCACGCGCCGTCGCCCTCGTCTGGCGCGACCCCTCGCGCTCGCGCTGGGTAGGCCAGGGCGCGCCGACTTCCACCCCGGACTACCGCAACCCGATCTATCCCCACCAGACCCGCATCCTCTTCTACCGCCAGCTTGACTGAGAAATTAGCGTTTGGGAGGATTGGGAAGATTGAGATTGTTGGGAGGATTGGGATTGTTGGGAGGATTGAGAATGCACGAAAATTTCCAATAATCCCAATGCTCCCAATAATCCCAATCCTCCCAATCCTCCCAATGCTCCCAATGCTCCCAACTCTCCCAAAGCAAAAATCTTAAAAACCCAACAAAGAAAATAATTTCATGAAACGAGCCTTCACACTGGTCGAGCTGATGATCGTCATCGGCATTATTGCAATTCTCATGAGCGTGCTCATCGTCTCGATGGGCAATGGCACGGAATCGGCCCGCGCCACCAAGTGCCTCACGAACATGAAGAATATCGCCAGCGCCGTGCAGAACTACGGCATGACCACTGGCTACTACCCGCTCGCCGGCTCTCTGGAGCAACTCCAGTTCGACGAATCGAAGGGAATCGGCAAGCAGTCGTCCAAACAGTTCAGGGAACTGAAAGGCTGGCTCAGCTGGTATTCGAACGGCACCTACAACCCCGACAGCCTCCCCACAAGCCACTCTTCGAGCGCTTCATGGTTCTCCTCGGCCTACACGCAGGATGAAGAGGAGCGGCTTTATTGCGTCACGAACGGCGCGCTCTGGAGCTACCTCTCCGGCAACCGCGACATCTTCATCTGCCCCGAGCACAAGCGCGACGTCAAGCTTCAGCCGTATTTCTCTTACGTGATGAACGAATATTTCAAGTGGGACAACTCCGAGGGCTCGAAGTACAAGCCCGAGGAATTCTACGCTCGCCAGTACGGCCACGTCTCCCACGCCGAGCGCAAGCTTCTTCTCGCAGAACTCCAGTGGAAAGACGGCTACACCATTACTCCCACCATCTCCTCCGGCTCCGGCACGCAGTGCGACTGCACTTTGCAGTACACCAAGAACGAAGTGATCGGCTTCAATCACAAATCCGGTCGCGAGAAAGTCGCGCACATCGTCTTTGCCGATGGCCATGTGGACAAGTTGCGTCTCCCGCGCGGCGGCATCAGCGATTCTGAGTTGAGGGAACTCACCAAGTGGCTCTGCCAGGGCACCGATTTCTCCTTCAACGGCCAGCATTACGAGGAAATCAAGTAGGAGTTAGCAGTTAGTAGTTAGCAGTTATTGCTCCGGCAAATAATATGATGGATTTTAACACAGAGGCACAGAGGCACAGAGATTCACAGAGGTCTGATAGAAAAGTCGAAAAATTCTCTGTGCAGCTCTGTGACTCTGAGTCTCTGTGTTAAAAAGGAAGGCTCGAACGAACAGTCTCGGAATCGAAAAATTCTCTCGGACGCCTCAGTTGCTTTCGGGTCTCTCTGGTTGAAAATCAACATTATTTGTTGCCGTTTCTATAGTCTCTTGGTGCGACAAACTGAATCTCGCAAAACGCTCTTCCACGTTCTTGTCCGCTGGCTCCTTTTCTTGCTAACTACTAACTGCTAACTGCCAACTACTACCTTCCCATGTATTCCATCCTTATAGTCGACGACCATCCAATGGTGCGAGAAGGGCTCGATGCGATGTTTTCGAGCGAGCGCGACTTCTCTGTCGAGTCGGCATCGAATGGCATGGAGGCGCTCAAGCGAGTTGCAAAGAAGGCGTATGATGTAATCCTTTGCGACATCAGGATGCCGATGATGGACGGGTTCGAGACGCTGGCTGGGATTCGCCGCCGCCGTTTGACCCAGAATGTCCTGTTGATGGCGGGCATGCCGCTCAAGGAAGAGGAAGAGCGCGCGCGCCGCGAAGGAGCGCGCGGCTATTTGCCTAAGAACGCCGATGCCGATCGCCTCATCGCCGCCATACGCGAAATAGTCGAAAACAAGGATACGTTCGTCGTCGAGGAATTCACGGCGGCGCCGTCGCTCCTTACAGGCCGCGAAATGGATGTCCTTCAGCTGGTGGCGCGAGGTCTCCAGCGCGATGAAATCGCGCGCGCGCTTGGCATCGGCCCCGAATCGGTCAAGACGCACATGAAGGGCATCATGACCAAACTCGACCGCCCCAACGCCACGAGCGCGGTAGGCCGTGCGTATGAACTTGGCATCCTGAGAGCGTGAATATAACTTTTCTCATAGCGGCGTCTTTGCTCGAACTGACCGGCGTGGTTACATTCGCGCGCGAGGGCCTTCCGTTCGCTTTCATGCGCGACGGGGCGGGCGTGACGTGGCGCGTCGCGCGCGATGACGCGCGCAGCCCCGGTTTGGTCTCCGGCGACGTCATCTCCGTAAGCGGCGAGCGCGAGCCTTCGCTCAAGCATCGTGTCGTCTGCTCGCGTATAGAAAAGGCTTCCCACGATTCTTCGCTCGTCCCCCCGCCGCGCAAGGCGACGATTAAAGAAATTTTCGGCGAACTCCTCCCGTATGGCGATTCATCGTGGTATGGCGAGACGATTTGCGCGGAAGGGCTTTTGCGCGACATCAACCGCCGCCAGGCTTCCACGCAGCTTCTCGTCGGCGAGGATGAATTGAACATCCAAGTCGAAATGCCGATCCCCATCGAGACTGCCCTGCCGCCCAATCTCGTCCTCGGGGCCACCGTGCGCGTCACAGGCGCGCTTGCGTGGACATCCATCGAGAATTTCGACGCAGGTGTTTTCGGCAGGATTGAAAACGTCGAGTTGATTCCCGCCAAAGCCGAGGATGTGGCCGTCGTGGAAAACGCGCCGTTCTGGACTATGAGGCGCATGCGCCTGGCGTTCACGTGGCTTGCGGCGCTGCTCGCCATAGTCGTCGCGTGGGCCGTCACCCTGCGTCGCATGGTCGCCAAGCGTTCGCGCGAACTCGCGGAATCGATCCGCCTCAGAGAGACGAACAGGATCGAGGCGGATGCGGCCGCGCGAGAGCGTCTCCGCCTCGCCGCGGACCTTCACGACGGCTTCCAGCAGTATCTTGCCAGCGCCGTTTTCCGCCTCAAGGCCGCCGGCAACTACCTCCCCGAAAACGCGACGGAATCCCGCGAGCAGCTTGAAAAAGCGAAGAACGCCTTGCAGCATACGCAGAGCGGTCTGAGGTCGATCCTCTGGGCGATGAACGAGGAGAGCGAAGGGCCGGAGTCGCTCCTCGAATTGCTGCGGTTCGTCGCAAGGCGCATGGCTCACTGGGAAGGGATAGTCGAGATTTCGTCTGAAGGCGAGGAACGCAAGGTCGCCCGCAAATCGGCGCTCACGTTATTGCTCATCCTCCAGGAGGCGATAGGCAATTCGATCCGCCACGGCAAGGCGACTCGCGTCAAAGTCAATGTGGCCTTTGAAAACGGACGTTTGCGCGTCGACGTCTCCGACAATGGCTGCGGATTCGACATGGCCTCGCGCGAGGAGAATGGACACTTCGGCCTGGCCGGCATGGAGCGCAGGACCGCCAACCTGGGCGGCGAGATGAAAATCGCGACCGCCCCCGGCCGCGGCACAGACATATCTTTCATTTTCCCGGATTGAGTTCCGTTTTGCTCTTCACGAATTTTCCCCCTTGACAAATTTATTAGAAAAGACTAACATATGCAGTGTTCTTTTTTTGCGCACAATGCGGCTTTGCGAAACGGCTGCGATTGGCGAGGGAAAAGCAACGACACTGCAGCCTTGCAACCTTCCTTCTTCTCGAGGCTGTATGGGGGCGGCGGTTTCCGCCCCCTTTTTTCGCCCCCTCTCCCCGGCCGCGCTGACGCCAAGACGAACGACGCGTGTGGCGCGGCTGAAGCCGCGCCTCCTTGGCGCTAGGGCCTCGCCAAGACGAACGACGTGTGTGGCGCGGCTGAAGTCGCGCCTCCTTGACGTCATGGCATCTCCTACTTCCTACTTCCTACTTAAAATCTTCTACTTCCTACTTAAAATCTCCTACCTCCTGCTTCCTACCTTGACGGATCTGCGGCCTATGCCCGGGGCGCCAAGCGTCGCTTCTCGGTTGCGCGACGCGATGAGGAGCGTATAGCGGCCGGGGGCTATTTCCGGCGATACAGGGAATACGCAATCGAGCGTCGTGGATGAGGACTCGGTCACGACCGCCTTTGCGAGCCGCTCTCCGGCTTCGTCGCATATCCAAACGCCCTCGTCGGGCGCTTCTGGAGATACTCCGAGATCCGTGCCGGATATGAGCACTTTCGCCCCTGGCGAAAGCACGCCCTCCTGATTGTTTTTGTCGTCTGTCAAACGCTTCGCCTTCGGCGCCGGCGCCGGCGTCGCGTTTACAGGTTCAAGGTCTGAAAGGGCTTTTTTGAGCCGCTTGGAGGCTGTTGCGACAACGCTAATCGAGTTTCTCCCGGGCTGGAATTCGTCGTTCGCACCGTCGAACGCGCCGGTTATCGAAAGAGCAAGCGAAAACGGGCCGAAATCGAGCTTCTTGCCGCGGGAGAGCGCGGCGGGGATATAAGAAGAGACAAGAGTCAATGCGAGTTGCACTAGCGTGCGGTCCATGTGCAGCGTTTCGCACATGTCGTCAATAAGGGCATCGTCCCTTAAAATCGCAGTATGTATGGCTCTAGCGTTGCAAACAGTCTTGTCCGCCGTGCTGGCAAGCGGCGAGCGGCAGGTTTTGAATTCGAGTTTCATGTTTTTTCTCCCTTCTTTCCATATGATATATGGCAACCCGGAGGCAAAACGGCAAAAAAAACTTTGAAAAATTTTCCGGCGGTCGTGATGCCGCCGCTTGAAAGCTGTCAAATCGCATTCGACAGCTCTCGCATCGTGCCGCGAGAGCTGTCGTTTGGAGGCGTCATAGCTGTCAAATCGCGCGCCGACGGCTTTCGCCCGCCTTCGGTTTTCCCGCCTCCCTTGCTATGAGAGGCGGCAAAATGGTATAATGTCCGGTCGCAGGAGGAATATGTTCAAGAAGATACTGAAATGGCTCGGGATATGCGCGGGAGTGGCGGTTGCAGGACTGCTTGTCGCCATGTGCGTATCCTGGTTTGCGATCGACTGGGAAGGCGAGGAGGCATCGAGGGAATATGCAGGCGGAGTCGTCTTGCGTGACGCCGCGGGCAACGTGCTGCGCGTGTCGCTGGGGCCGGGCGACGTCGATTGCCGGCCGTATTACGAGGCCGACGAGAACGACTGGATCGTCAAAGCGCTCGTGGCCGTCGAGGATGGCGAGTTTTGGAACCATTGCGGCATACGGCCGTTGAGCATGCTGCGTGCGTTCTTCCAGAATGTGTTCTACCGCCGCCGGATTTCAGGCGCGTCGACGATTTCGATGCAGGCGGTGCGTCTCATCAAGCCGCACAGGAAATCGTACGCGGCGAAGTGGGTAGAGGCGTTCGAGGCGCTCAAGATGGAGCGCAGGAAGTCGAAAAAATGGATTCTCTCGCAATACCTCAATCGGGCGCCATACGGCTCCAATTTCATCGGGATCGAAGCTGCGGCCAACGGATGGTTCGGCAAGAGCGCAAAATCGCTGGGGATCAGCGAGGCGGCGATGCTGGCGGCGATGGTGCAGGCGCCGTCGCGGTTTCGTCCGGACCGCGGGTACGAGCGCGCCGTCAAGCGCCGCGACTACGTGCTCGAAAGAATGCAGAAGATGGGCTACATAACCGAGGAGCAGAAGGAAGGGGCGAAGGGAGTATGCAACGTGGTGTGCCGCTCGCCGCGTCCGTTCCTCGCACCGTATTTCTGCGACTACGTGCTCAAGGAACTTGGCCGCGACAGGGAGGCGCAACGCAAAAGCGGCGACATAAAGACCGCGCTCGACGCCGACGTACAGGCCGTTTGCGAGGCGGCGGTGAACGATGCCGCGGCCTCGGGCGGATACAGCGTGGCGGCGGTGGTGGTCGATGTCGCGACCGCGCAGGTCGTCGCGCTCGCGTGTAGCGGCGACTACTTCGACAGCGACTCCGGGCAGGTCAACACCGCCCTTGCGCCGCGTCCAGCCGGCTCCACGCTCAAGCCGTTCCTTTTCGCGCTGGCGCTCGACGCCGGCGCGCTCACGCCGGAGGAGAGGCTCAAAGACCTGCCGCGCTCATATAAAGGCTACAACCCCGCCAACTTCGATTCGTCGTATCGCGGCTACGTGAGCGCGAGCGACGCGCTCGTCCTTTCGCTCAACATCCCGTTCGTCCAGATGGTCGAGCGCGTGGGGCTGGGACGCTTTGGCGCGACGCTCAGGGCCCTTGGTTTTTCGCATATGGAAGAGCCCGACGAGCGTTTCGGCCTCGGCATGGCGATAGGCAACGTCGAAATCACGCTGGTGGAGCTGACGAAGGCCTATGCGAAGATAGCGCGCGGAGGCGATGGCGTGTTCTCGCGGGAAGCGGCGTATCTCGTCTCCGACATCCTTTCAGGCCGCGAGCGTTCGTCGGCGTCGCTCGGGCACGTCGCGGACGTGCGCTCGCCGCGCTTTGCATGGAAGACGGGCACGTCGAGCGCCTATCGCGACGCCTGGACGTGCGCATGGAATCCTCAATACTCCATCGGCGTGTGGTGCGGCCACAAGCGCGGCGGCTTTGGCGACAAGACGCTCGTAGGCGCCAAGGCCGCCTCTCCCGTCGCCTGGCGCCTCGCCCGCTCGCTATACCCGCAGAACGACGGCCCGTGGTTTGTCGAGCCGGGCGGAATAGTGCGGCGCAAGGCGTGCGCTCTCACTGGCCTTGCAGCCAATCCCGACTGCCCGGAAACGATCGAGACGCGCACGATACGCGGCGTGCCGCCGCCAAAGGTCTGCGGCGTCCACAGGCGCGGCTACGACGGCCGGAGCATCGAAGTCCTGCCGCCGGACATCGCGGCGTTCGAGAAGCGCGAAGGCGGGGCGGGCGCGCTTGCGATCCTGCGTCCGTCCCAGGGCGCGAAATTCAGCCGCGTGGAAGGGGTGGCGAACCAGAAAATCCCATTTGCGCCATACGGCAACAAGGCCTCTTCGCCGCTGTGGTGGTTCGTCGACGGGATCCCGGCCGCGCGCACAAGCGGCGACGAACCGTTCGTCTGGCCGCTTGGCGAGCCGGGAGCCCATGCGGTGGTCTGTTGCGATGCAAACGGCAATTCCGCCGAAGTCCAAATCGAGGTGGAGTAGCCCGGCCCCACGCCTGTCGCCGAATGCCAGGCGACGTCTTCGCGCGTCAGCCTGCAAGACGAGACGCTTCTCCCATCCTCCGCCTTCTATTGCGTTGGCGTGGATTTGCAGTAAGCACGGCCGCAACGGGAGGGCCGCGCTTGTCGCGGCCGCCCTTGACCCCTGGCGGGGGTAAATGGTATAATATCGCGAAACGGAAGGATTTTGACTATCATGAAAATACTCGTAACAGGAGGCGCGGGCTTCATCGGCAGCCATACGGTCGTGGAACTTCTTTCGGCCGGGCACGATGTCGTCGTCGTGGACAATCTCTGCAATTCGTCGCCGAAGTCGCTTGAGCGCGTGAAGGAGATAACCGGCAAGGATGTGAAGTTCTACGAACTCGACATACGCGACGAGGCGGCGCTGAACAAGGTTCTCGACGCGGAAGGGCATTTCGACGCGACAATCCACTTCGCCGCTCTGAAGGCCGTGGGCGAGTCGACGAAAGTGCCGCTCAAGTATTACAATAACAATCTCGGCGGCACGTTCACGCTTCTGAAGTGCCTCGCCGACCATGGCTGCAAGAACATCGTGTTCTCGTCCTCTGCGACGGTGTATGGCCAGCCGAAGTCGGTGCCGATCCGCGAAGACTTCCCCACGCCCGGCTGCACGAATGCGTACGGCTGGACGAAGCTCATGATGGAGCAGGTGTTCAAGGACGTGCAGAAGGCGGACCCCGAGTGGAACGTCATTCTTCTGCGCTACTTCAACCCGATTGGCGCGCACAAGTCCGGCTTGATAGGCGAGGACCCCGCCGGCATACCGAACAACCTCCTGCCGTATGTCGCGCAGGTGGCGGTCGGGCGGTTGAAAGAACTCAACGTGTTCGGCAACGACTACCCGACGTGCGACGGCACGGGCGTGCGCGACTATATCCACGTCGTCGACCTCGCGCTTGGTCACTTGAAGGCCATCGAGAAGCTGCAGCGCGAGCCGAAGCTCGGGCTCAAGATCTACAACCTCGGCACTGGCAACGGCTATAGCGTGTTGCAGATTGTCAAGGCGTTTGAAAAGGCGTCGGGGCGTCCGGTTCCCTACAAGATCCAGCCTCGCAGACCGGGCGACATCGCTGAATGTTGGGCCGATCCTTCGCTCGCACTGGCGGAACTTGGCTGGAAGGCCGAGCGCGGCATCGAAGAGATGTGCGAAGACGCATGGAGATGGCAGAAGATGAATCCCTACGGATTCAATGGGCATAGTTGAATATATCCTTGACGGACTTGAAGCCGCGCTTGAACTGGAGCGCGAGCTGGGGACGGGTTCGATTGAAATCGACCGCGAGTTGCTGAAGGTTGCAAAACCGGCGGCGGCCGCGCTGCGGCCTGCGCCGCCTGCGCCGGCCGCCCGGCCCGCAACGCCCGTCAATCAACCCCCGCCGCCCCCGCCGCCTCCGCCGCCTCGCGCCGCTTCCCGCCTCTACGATTTCGTCTTCCTCCATGACAAGCCTTTGGGCGTGAAGGGGCATGAGTTGTTCGAGGGGATCGTCAAGGCGATGGGCAAGACTTTGGAGACGGCGCCGCTCGTGGTCGCGTCTCCCGTGCCGCCTGCGAAGGTGTATGTCGTCCTTGGGGCGCGAGCGCTGCGAAAGTGGTTCCCGGATAAAAAAGCATCGCCCGGACAGTGGATCAAGACGCAGCTGGGGCGCGATGCGCTTGTGACGTATTCGCCCGACCATGTGTTGCGCTTCGAACATGCCATCGACGCCGTGAAGAAGCTCAAACTTGAGATGTGGACGTCGCTCAAGGGCGTCTTGCAAAGAGCCGCACTGTCGAGTTGAATAGGGAAGAGGGAAGAGGAAAGAGAAAACTTCCAGAACCTCTAGAACCTCCAGGACGTAGGACTAACTGCTAACTGCTACCGAAATGCCGAAGAAGAAGAACGATAGCGGCTCTCTGCCGCCAAGCCTGTTTGACAATCTGGACTTGTTTTCATTCAGCGACAAGGAGGGCGAAGAAGCCCCGAAGAAGCCGGACGAAGAGAAAAGCGCGGCCGCAACTCCTGCGCCGCCGGCGGCGAGCCGTCTCACCGGCACCGGCCCGATGCGCGAGCTCTACGATTTCAATTTCCGGCAGTATTCTGCGTATGTAATCTGCTCTCGCGCGATACCGGCGATAGAGGACGGGCTCAAGCCAGTGCAGCGCCGCATCATGCATTCGCTGTGGGAGAAGGACGACGGGCGCTACACGAAAGTCGCGAACATCGTCGGCCATGCGATGCAGTACCACCCGCACGGCGACGCTTCGATCGGCGATGCGATAGTAGTTTTGGCGAACAAGCTGTGGGGCGAGGGCAAGGGGTATCTCATCGACGGCCAGGGCAACTACGGTTCGCTGTACACCGGCATGCCGCACGCCGCCACGCGCTACATCGAATGCCGCCTCACGGAACTCGCGCGCAAGGAAGTTTTCAACAAAAAAACGACAGAGTTCGTGCCCAACTACGACGGGCGCAAGGAGGAACCCGTATACCTGCCCGCGAAAATCCCGCTTCTCTTGATGATGGGCGCAGACGGCATCGCAGTTGGCCTCTCCACCGCCATCCTGCCGCACAACTTCATTGAACTCCTGGAGGCCGAAATCGCAATCATCCAGAAGAAGCCCTACGAGATATACCCCGACTTCCAGCTCGGCGGCGTGATGGATGTGAGCGACTACCAGGACGGCCTCGGCAAAGTCAAGATACGCGCGAGAATCGAGAAGGAGGATAAGTCGCGCCTCGTCATAACGGAACTGCCGTGGGGCGAAACGACCGATTCGCTTTCCGCGTCGATCGAGGACGCCGTGAAGAAGAAGAAAGTGCCTGTGCGCAAGCTCCACGACCTCACGAGCGAGACGGTGCGCCTCGAGCTCGAACTCCAGGCGGGTGCGAGCCAGGAGAAGGCAATCGTGGCGCTCTACGCCTTCACGAATTGCGAAAAGTCCATCTCCTCGCGCCCGATCGTCCTCGAAGCGGGCCGGCCGAAGTTGATGAACGTGCGCCAGATTCTCGAGTCCAACACAAACCGCCTCCTCGACCTGACGCGCCGCGAACAGGAAATCCGCCTCGGCGAACTCGACGACCTCTTCCATCAGCGCACCCTCGAGCGCATCTTCATCGAAGAGCGCATCTACAAGCGCATCGAGGAGGAGAAGACTCTGGAGGGCGTCAAAAACGCCATCGTCACAGGCTTCAAACCATTCCGCTCCGAACTCCGCCGCGACATCACCGATGAGGACATCGAGCGCCTCCTCAAACTCCAGATCCGCCGCATTTCGCAGTTCGATATCGACAAGAACCGCGAGGACATCGCCGCAATCCTCAAGGAAGAGGCGGAGGTGAAGGACAACATCGTCCACCTGCGCGCGTTTGTGGTGAAGTATTTGAAGGCGCTCATCAAGCAGTATCGCGCCAAGTATCCTCGCATGACGGAAATCACTCACGGCGCTTTCAAGGAGGTCGACGTCAAGGCCATTACCGCATCGGAGCTGACAATCCGCTGGGACAAGGAAAACGGCTACATCGGCTCGGGGCTCAAGACTGGCGACGAAATCTTCAAGTGCTCGTCGCTCGACGAACTTATCCTCGTCTGGAAGGACGGCAAGTTCCGCAAGGTCCAGCCCGAGGACAGGATTTTCGTAGACAAAAATCTTCTTTCCATCATCCGCTACGATCAGGAGAAGGACCGCGACACGCGAGATTTCATGTGCGTGTACGAAGACGGTAGCTACGGCTTCAGCTACATCAAGCGCTTCCGTTTCGGCGGGCTCATCAGGAACAAAGACTACCGCCTCGCGCCGGAAAAGCCGAAGTCGAAGATTCTGCTTTTCATGGAAGGCTGCCCGGATACGCTTTACGTCAAGTTCAAGCCTGCGAAGAACCAGCGCATCCACCAGCAGTATTTCCTGCCCAAGGAGATGGTCGAGCGCATGAACGTGGACTCTGGCAAGATGGAAGCGCAGAATGTGGTGCCAATCCGCAACGCCGGGGCGAAGGGCAAGCAGCTCACAACGAAGCCCATCGCCAAAATCTCGTCTTCCAAGGGCTCGTGGTGGTCGGAGGAAGAGCCACTCTCCAAGGGCGTGCTGGATTAGAGAATAGTCAGTAGTTCAGGAGCCAAAGGCCGTGAACGTGGAAGAGCATTTTGAGGGATTGATCTCGTAGCACCGGGAGGCCTGACTATCAACTGTTGATTGCCAACTGCCATGTCCAACTTTTTCATTGTCGCCAAACAGGTTTGCATACTCTTCGTGCTGATAGGCGCGGGGGCGGCGTGCCGCCGGTTCAAAGTGCTGAACGACGCGGCTGTGAAGGGGATGGTGGACGTCCTCGTGTTGATAGTCACGCCGTGCCTGATAGTCGATGTGTTCCAGCGACCGTTCGACAAGGGGATGCTCATGCAACTTGCCTACGCGTTCGCGATTGCGGTGGCGGCGCATTTGGCGCTGATCGCCGTCGCCGTCGCCGTATTCCGGCGCGAGAGGCGTTCTTCTGCATGCGTGCTCAAACTGGCGTCCGTGTTCTCGAATGCGGGTTTTATGGGCATACCGCTTGAGCAGGCGATATTGGGCGAGAAGGGTGTATTCTTCGGGATCGTCTATGTGGCGGTCTTCAACCTGTTCATCTGGAGCTGGGGGTTGCGTGAGATGGCGGATGCGGCGACGGACGAGGCGGAGCGTAGGAAGACATTGCGGACGATGTTCCTGAATCCCGGGACAATTGGCCTCGCGCTGGGGCTCGTCTTTTTCCTCACCTCGTCGCGTCTGCCCGCCGGCCTCGCCGAGGGTGCCGGGATGCTGGCTTCCATGAACACCCCGCTTGCGATGCTCATAATCGGCTACTACCTCGCCGGAGCGAAGCTTGGCGCGATATTGAAGTTTCCGGCAGCATACGTCGCCACGGCAATCAGGCTTGTCTTATACCCGCTCGCATTCACAGGTGCGATGTTTGCGCTCAGGAAGTGGCTGGATCGCGATGCGATGCTTGCGCTCGTCACCGCCGCGTCCGCGCCCGTCGCCGCGATGACTTCGATGTTCGCCGCCAAATTCAAGCGCGACGTCGATCTCTCCGTCGCCCTCGTCAGCGGCACGACCCTCCTATCCGTTGTCACGATGCCCGCCGTAATCGCATTCGCGATGGGAATACTGGAAAGGTGAAAATGTGGAAATGGCCCAAGTCCTAAGTCCTAAGTCCTAAGCGGGAAGCTTCTAGGCCCTCTAGGGCATCTAGGACTTGGAACTTGGGACTTAGGATTTAGGACTTTCCACATTTCCACATTTTCACATTTTTACATTGGCAACATTTCCTTCCCTCTTCCCTCTTTTTTTTTTTTCTGTCGCGGTGAAAGCAAAAGC
>DFGB01000043.1 GCA_002371135.1 Verrucomicrobia bacterium UBA3761
AAGTGATACCATATCAGTTGGTCAAGTGATGCCATATCAGTTGGTCAAGTGATGCCGTATCAGTTGGTCGAGAGCTTAGGTGAGCAGTAGAGACAGGAGCAAGCATTTTTCATCTATTTTGTTCTGCATGCGAAAAACTCTTATTTTTTCCAAACCTGCGAAGAGCCGCAATTTCGCGCTTCGCGCAAGCGGGAGGGCCGCACTTTAGTGCGGCCGAAGTAGGAAGTAGGAAGTAGGAGATAGGAAGTAGGAAGTAGGAGATAATACGTACGCCCCGACTGAACAGCAAATCTCCTACTTCCTACTTCCTATCTCCTACTTTCTATTTCCTACTTCCTACTTAAAATCTCCTACTTCCTACTTAAAATCTCCTTTTCCGGATGCTCGGAGAGGACTTTCATCAAATCCTCGGAAATTTTCCCGCCTTCCATAGGCGTGAGTATCACGTGCGGGCGTATGAGGACTATGAGCTCGGAACGCGACTTCACCTTCTCCGTCCCCCTGAACAGCCAGCCGATAAGCGGGAGAGAGCCGAGGACCGGCGTCCGCCAATACGTCTCGCCCTCCGTCTCCTTGACGAGCCCGCCCGCCATGATCGTCATGCCGTCCTTGGCGACGAACGTGCCTGCGAGCGAGCGCGATTCGATGTATTCTATCGGTGCCGAGACGCCGTTGCCGCCATCCACCGGGATGTCCGCCTTGTCGGGGCTGACTTCGCTGTTCTCCTGCAAGAGACGCAGAGTGACGGATTTATCGGCGTTGATGTTGGGCGTGAGAAGAAGCATCGTGCCCACGTCTTCCTTTGAAATCTCGACCGTGCGCGAACCTTGCGAGACGATGCCGTAGGTCGTCGTGCTGTCGTTTTGCCGCCAGCCCGTGACGAGTGGATATTCCTTGCCGGAGAATATACGCGCGACTTCGTTGTTCGCGACGAGCAGCGAGGGCGTGGCGAGGGTGTGGATCTTGCCGTCCTTTTGCAGGAGATTGATTCGCGCCTCGATCGTCTTGTTGACGACACCGAACGCGAACGTCGGGTCGAACGCGTCCTTGGCCGTCTGGAGCGCGCTTGCCGCGACCGAACCTGAATTGCCGACGGTGTGGGTGTCGCGGTTGAAGAAATACTGGAACGTCGCCTCGTAGTTGTCGTCGACGTCAAGTTCGAGGACCTTGAGTTCTAGGAGCACCATCGGCGTCGGGACGTCGAGGCGCTTGACAATGGCGCGGATTTCGTCCATCACGCGCATATCGCTCGTGCGCACGATGAGGATGTTGTTTTTGCGCGAGAGCGTGATGAAGATGTTGGCGTTGCGGCCGGTGAGTTTCGCCTTTACGCGGTCGACGAGATTCGTATCGCCGCCGGCAATGGCCTCCTCTATCAAGGAGGCGTCGGCGTAGTTTGCGTCGACGCCGGACTGCGGGCGCAGCCGGTAGCGTTCGCGCAACTGGTCCCACTGCGCGAGGCGACTCGTCGCGCCGCCGCGCGAATACGAGAAGTTGCCGCCGCCCGAACGCGAACCCGTGGACGATGATTGCGGCGCTTCCATCGACATGAATTGCGAGCCGCCGTTGTCGTCGAGCACCCTGAAGCGCCGGAAGCGGCGCGAGAGGTCGTATTCGTCGTCTTCGTCGAACTCCTCTTCGCCGAGGGAAAGGAGCGTGCGGTCCGGGTAGAGACCGTAGATGACGCTCGCCACTTCGATCACGTTGGGGTAGAGGAGTGTGAACATCTCCGTCGTGTCTTCGCGGAACGTATTGAGGTTTTCAGAGTACTCCTCCATCGACGTGATGCGTATCGTCTCGCCGTCGCCTGCGCGAAACCAGAGCCCCGAGGCGCGGCAAATCTCTTCGACCGCCGCCTCGACCTTCACGTTCCTGAGGAAGATCGATATTCTCTTGTCGCGCACCGAATCCGAGACGGAGATGTTGCGGCCCGTCTGGTCCGCGACGAGGCGCATCAACGCGCCAAGCGGCGTCGCATTGCACTCGAGATACGCAAGGAAGCCGTCGGGCGCGTCCGCAGGGACGTCCAGCGCCGAAAAGGACCCTGGCAGGATCACGCTCGCATCGTCCTCGGCGTCTGAGGTCCCGGCGAGTTCGACGCCGGCGGCGGTGACGCTGCGCACCTTCAATTCCACCTTCAGCGATTCGAGCGATTCTGCGACAACCGTGCCGCGGCGCAATAGTTTTGCGCTTGCCGCGTCGCTCCCGGCCAGCGCCACGCCGTCGCCGCCCTTCCCCACCACGAGCGCCACGAGCCGCATCGTTGGCGAAGAAGCCACGATCGCCTTCAGGCGTCTGGCCATCGCATCGGCCGGCACTGTCGGGTCGACGCCCTCCGCCACCGCGCAAAGCGCAAGCGCCACCGTCGCGCACAGCGCGACAGGGAGAAGTTTTCGATTTGCGATTTTTCGATTTTCGATTTTCCGGTTTTTCATAATGCTGAATATAATAAATCAATTTAATGGCATGCAATAGATTTTTATCGCAGAGACGCAGAGTCTCAGAGATTATCGATTTTGTCGGTGTTATTTCATATGTATAGTGCATAGATCTGCAAGTTCGACTAAGGAGT
>DFGB01000068.1:0-16093 GCA_002371135.1 Verrucomicrobia bacterium UBA3761
CTCATTAGATTTTACCATTTTGGTTCTCTCTTCCCTGTTCCCTCTTCCCTCTTCTTCCTCATTGACCGCCGGGCGAAAAAATGGTAGAATATTCGCCAATATGACACACAGCAAACGACCGGGAGAGTTTCAGACATGGCGGGAAAGAGGCGAATAGTCGTAACAAGCGCGCTGCCGTATGCGAATGGCGATATACACATCGGCCACTTGGTGGAGTATATACAGACCGATATCTGGGTGCGATTCCAGAAACTGAGGGGGAATGAATGCGTATACGTCTGCGCAGACGATACGCACGGCACGCCTATCATGGTAAGGTCGCGCAAGGAGGGCCTCGCGCCGGAGGCGATAATCGAGCGCTCGCACGCCGAGCACGTCCGCGATTTCTCCGCGTTCCAGATCGCCTTCGACAACTACTACACCACCAACTCCCCCGAGAACAAGGAACTATCCGAAAAAATCTTCAAGGCGATGGAGGCCTCCGGGGCGATCACGGTGAAGTCCACGGCCCAGCTCTACTGCGAAAAATGCAAGATGTTCCTCCCCGACCGCTTCGTCAAGGGCGAATGCCCGAAATGCGGAGCGACAGGCCAGTATGGCGACAGCTGCGACCATTGCGGCTCGACGTACGGCGCAGAAGAGCTCGTCCGCCCGGTCTGCACTACGTGCGGAGAGACTCCCGTCGTGCGCGAAACCGAGCACCTCTACTTCGAACTCGAGCCCCAGCACGACGCCCTCAAGGCCTGGATCCCCGGCCACACCACCGCCGACGTCTCCAACAAACTGCTCGAATGGTTCGACGAGCCCCTGCGTCCGTGGTGCATCTCACGCGACGCGCCGTATTTCGGGTTCGAGATTCCCGGCCATCCCGGCAAGTTCTTCTACGTCTGGGTGGATGCGCCCATCGGCTACATCGCGAGCCTCGCCAACCTCGGCAAGTTTGACATGTGGAACGACCCCGGCGTCGAGCTCTACCACTTCATCGGCAAGGATATAATCCGCTTCCACTGCCTCTTCTGGCCCGGCATGCTGAACGTCGCCGGGTTCAAGGGGCCGGACAAGGTGTTCGTCCACGGCTTCCTGACCGTGAACGGCGAAAAAATGTCGAAATCGAAAGGCACTTTCATCAACGCCCGCACGTACCTCGACCACCTCCCCGCCGACGCCCTGCGCTACTACTACGCCGCCAAGATCGGCGGCACGACCGATGACATGGACCTCAACCTCGAGGATTTCGTTCAGCGCGTCAATTCCGATCTCGTCGGCAAAATAACGAACATCGCCTCGCGCTCCTCGCAGATGCTCCACAAGCGTCTCGAAGGCCGTCTGGGCCGGCTTGATGAAAAAGGCCTCGCGCTCGTCGCGACGTGCCGCGACGCGGCGGACAAGATCGCAAAGCTCTACGAAGAGCGCAAGTTCAACCAGGCGGTCGTCGAAATCTGCCGCCTCGCGGACGTCACCAACGCCTATTTCGACGAAGTGCAGCCGTGGAAGCTGGTCAAGACCGACCCCGAGGCCGCGCGCGTCGCCCTCACCGGCGCCCTCAACGCTTTCCGCTTGATCGCCATCTACTTGAAGCCCATCCTTCCCGTCTATGCCGACAAGGCGATGGCGCTTTTCGGCGAAACGGCGTGGACGTGGGATTCGCTGCAGGAGACGGTGGAGGGGAAAGCCCTCGCGCCGTATGAATACCTCGCCAGCCGCATCGAGACCGCGCAGGTCGAAGCGATGATCGCCTCGGCGCTCGTAAAGCCCGGCGACTCGGGCGAAGTGAGCCACGAATCGCGCGCGAGCAAGAACAAATCCGCCGCGCCTTCTCCCGCCCCCGCGACTGCCGCGCCGCTCAAAAGCGAGATCGCATTCACGGATTTCGAGAAGCTCGACCTTCGCGTGGGAGTCGTCGAAAATTGCGAAATCGTCCCCAAGAGCTCCAAACTCCTCAAATTCACGCTCGACGCGGGAGCGCTCGGCAAGCGCACGATCTTCTCCGGCATCCGCGGAGCATATCCGGATCCCGCCGCACTCGTCGGCAAGGAAGTAGTGTTCGTCGCCAACCTCGCGCCCCGCAAAATGTCGGTCGGCGTCTCGGAAGGGATGATACTCTTCGCCGGCGAACCCGGAGTTTGCGGCGGGGCGGTGACAGCCCTCGCGAGCGCCGGCGGCGGCACCGTGGTTTCATGAGACCTCAATGGAGCGTGCGGCAATGGGTTTGCTTGAACTTGGGATGAGCGTATTGTGGGGCGTCGCGGCCGCGCTGGCCGTCGCGTACCTCGCGCTCGTCGCAAAAGACGTCACATACGTCACTCTCGCAGACGGCCGCAAGCAAGAGCGCTCCATACCGTTCCTCTTCAAGCTGCTCCTGCCGTTCGCCGGCAACTTCGAGTCTCTCGTATCGAGCGGGGCGCTTGCCGACAAGGCCGAGGCCGCCGGAAAGCGCCTGACGAGCGCCGGCTACGAAGGGCTGATAAGCGGCAGGGAGTTCATGGCTCTTCGCTTCCTCGTGCCTGTCGTCGCAGGCGCGGCGTGGTGCGTATTGATGTTCCTCGCGAGCGGCGCAATGCCCTTCCCGGAACTCGCGCCGATGCTCGCGGTCCTCGGCGTCGCGCTTTTCATCGTGCAGCCCGTCGTCTGGCTCGAAACGATGCTCAAGCGCCGCCACGCGGCCATCGTCAAGGCGCTCCCGTTCGTCCTCGATTCTCTCACGCTCAGCGTCGAAGCCGGCCTCGATTTCATCAACGCCATGCAGCGCAACTGCCTCTCGCGCAAGATGGATCCGCTCAACGAGGAGCTCTTGCGCACCGTAAAGGAAATACAAGTTGGCTCCTCGCGCAAGGAAGCGCTCATGAACATGGCCTCGCGAGTCGGCGAACCCAACCTCAAGTCCGTCGCTTTCGCGCTCGTCCAGGCCGACGAACTCGGCGTCTCGATCGGCGCGATGCTGCGCATTCAGTCCGAGGAAATCCGCGCTCGCCGCTTCGACCGCGCAGAACGCCTCGCCAACGTCGCCCCTACGAAAATGCTCTTCCCGCTTATGCTTTTCATCTTCCCGGCCGTCTTCATAGTCCTCCTCGGCCCCGTCCTCGTCCAAGCGATGAAAGGAATGTAGAGAAAGTCCGAAGTCCCAAGTCCAAGAGCCGACAGCCGCGAACTACGCATTTTTATCGCAGAGACCCGAGAATCGCAGAGTACGCAGAGAGAAAATTTTTGCGATTGTTTGATTGTTTCAAGCCTCTGCGTACTCTGCGACTCAGCGTCTCTGCGATAAAAAAAATGGAAGGCTTGAAGCAATCAGAAACTCTCTTTGTTCCTGCTGAAGAAACCATTTTAACAGTGCCTAACTGCCAACTGCCAACTTATGAACAGACCAGAGATATTGGTGACAAACGGAGAACTAGCCTCCAAACGTTTCCAGGTCCCCCCGGGCGGGCTGCGGCTTGGGCGTTCGAGCTCGAACGACGTACACATCGCCGACGAGGAACTCTCGCGCAACCACTGTCTTTTCGAGGAAGACGGCGAGGACGGCATACGCGTTCTCGATCTCGCGAGCGCCAACGGCACGTTCGTCAACGGCGTGCAACTTGGCGGCGACGCGAAACGCCTGGCCGTGGGCGACGAAATCGTCGCCGGCCGCACTACCCTGCGCATCGTCGACGAGCACACTTCCACCGACGAAGCCCTTGCGAAACCCGCCGCCGCCCCCATGCCTCGCGGCGGCGTCGACCTCGGGCTTGAAAGCCCCGCCGCCGGCAAATCCGCCGGGCGCGACCCGGCCAACCCAAGCATGCCGCGCAACAGGCTTGCGAACATTCTCTGGGGAATCGTGGCGATTCTGCTCGCATCGGCCATCGCAATCGTCTTCCTCGCCCCCGACCCGGCCGGCAAGAAAGCCCGTCCGTTGCGCCCCGCCGCCGCTCCCGCCGCCGCCGAAGTCTCCGAGCTCTACTACGAAAAAGTCGAGGCCGACAGCGCCCACATCTTCCGCTACGAGCTCTCTCTCGACCGCGACGGACTCCTTCGCGTCGAATACGACGACGTCCCCGGCGAAAACCGCCACATCGAGAAAACGGCCAAGCTCTCCGAAAATGCACAAAAGCGCATCAACGAAATTTTCTCCGCCCCCGGCTGGGACGAACTCGACGAAGCCTACACCGGCGCGAGCGCCCGCAGCGAGAACGCCCTCAAGAGCCGTCGCGTCCGCGTCGTCAAGGGCACGAAAATCCACGAGACCCTCGTCGAAAATTCGAACGAGCCCGAGGTGTTCGCAAAAGTGTGCGGCGCGCTGGAGGCGTTCACGCGCAACGAACTCGGCGTCTGGGCGCTCCAGTATTCACGCGCCCAGCTCATCGAAAACAGCGCAGAGGCCGAGAAGACCGGCGATGCGCGTTTCGCCGAGGCGGAAGTCGAATACCGCAACTTGAGCGAAGCGCTCGCTGCCTACAAGGAGGCCGCCTTCTATCTCGAAACCGTCAACCCAAAACCGGAAAACTACGAAGCGCTCAAAGATAAACTCGCGAAAACCCGGGAAGCCCTCGACGCCAAATACCGCGAACACCGCTTCCTCGCCAACAAGGCCATCAACCTCGGCGACTGGGCGGAGGCCAAGGAGCAGCTGGGCATCATCCTCCAGCTGATCTCCAACGACTCCGACGAACGCTACACCGAAGCCCGCGCGAAACTGATGGACGTCGAGAACCGTCTCAAGACGAAAAAGGCGAAAGGATCGAAGCAATGAAGACCGCGTTTTCCAGCATACTCTCTCTTTTACTCTCATTCTGCGTCCTTGCCGCGCCTCAGCGCAAGGCCACGCGCGTCGACTTCACAAGTTCCCCGGACGGTGCGCTCGTCGTGATCGACGGCGACATGCGCGGTACGACGCCCCTCACCGTCTACGATCTCCAGCCGGGGCCCCACCACATCCGGTTCTCTCTGCGAGACTACGAGACGCACACTGATATTTTCGCTCTGGAGGAAGGCATCCCGTACATCGTCAAACACGCCGAGCTTTCCCCAGTGAAGGGACTTCTGCTGCTGACGAGCGACCCCTCAGAATGCGCCATATCGCTCGATGGCATTTCCTACGGCCAGACGCCCCGCCTCGTCACCGATCTCGACGCGAAAGGCACTTACCGCTTTCTTCTCCAGAAACCCGGCTACCAGCCGCGCACTGTTGAAGTGAAGTTCAACGGCCGCACCCCCCTGGCCAAACACGAGCAGCTCATCCTCGACTCCGGCATCCTCAGGGTCGGCACCGAGCCGGGCGGCGCGAGCGTCATCGTCAACGGCATCGAACGCGGCAAGACGCCCATGGAAATAAAGGACGTTCCCAAGGGCCGCGTTTCGATTTCTCTCTCTCTCGCAGGTTACAAGACCGAGGTCCGCGAGTTGAATCTGAACGCCGGCGAGAGTCAGGAACTTTCCGTCCAGCTCGAAGAGCTTCCGAGCACCCTCGTCCTCACGTCCGTCCCCGAGGGTGCGCGTTTCTACGTCAACGGCGAGGCCCACGGCAAGGGGCCCGTCACGCTTTCGAATCTCAAGCGCGGCAAGTATAAAGTCGTCGCCAAGCTCGATGGACACGCCGACGTCGAGCGCGACATCGAAGTCGGCCTCGCGCAACGCGTCAGCCAGGAATTCACGATGGAGAATATCCGCGGCAAGCTTGAAATCCGCACCATCCCCGCCGGTGCGCAGATCATCCTCGACGGCCACCCCGCCGGCGTCACGAAGGGCAACGAGGAATCCACCGCCCCGAGCGAGATTTTCCTCGTGCCAGATCTCCTCTCCGGCGAGCATTCGATCGTCATCAAGAAGGATGGCTTCGCCGATGTCGTGCGCCATCCTGTGATCGAAACCGGCAAGACCGCGCAAGTCAACGTCCGCCTGAAACGCGTTTTCAAGCCGAACGTCGAAGTCGTCACTTCCAGCGGCACGTATCGCGGCGTCTTCGTCGACAACAATGCAGAGGCGATCACAATCGAGATTTCGATGGGCATTACGCGTTCGTTCCCGGCCGAGGACGTAAAGAACGTGAACTTCCTCGACGCAGAATAGAATGCCAAGCCGTCTCGATGTAGCAATGCTGGAGCGAGGCCTCGCGGAAAGCCGTTCACAGGCGCAGGCGCTCATTCTCGCGGGCAAGGTTCGCGTCGCCGGTCAGACGGAAACCAAGGCCTCGCGCAAAATCCCGGACGACGCGAGCGTCGAAATCGAAGCGCCCCCGCGTTTCGTTTCGCGCGGCGGCGAGAAGCTCGAAGGCGCCTTCGCCCTGTGGCCGGACGTCCTCGACGTCGCGGGCAAGACATGCCTCGACGTCGGCTCCTCCACGGGCGGCTTCACAGACTGCCTCCTCCAGCATGGCGCGAAGCAAGTGATGGCGGTGGACGTCGGCACAAACCAGCTCGCGTACAAATTGCGCGTCGACCCGCGCGTCTGGGTCAGGGAAAACTTCAACGCACGGTATATGACGAGCGCCGATCTCCCCGGCGCGCCGGATGTCGCAGTGACCGACGTCTCCTTCATTTCTCTCAGGCTCATCCTCCCGCCCATACGCGACGTGCTCAGTCCCGGCGGCCTCGCAGTCGCCCTCATAAAACCGCAGTTCGAAGTCGGCAAGGGCAATGCACCAGGCGGCTTCGTCGCAGATCCGGATCTTCGCATCGAAGCGCGCGATGGCATCGTGCGCTTCGCCCGCGAGGAGCTTGCTCTCGAGCTCCTCGGCCTCGCAGAATCCCCCATCAAAGGCCGCGAGAAAGGCAACACCGAATACCTCTCGCTATGGAGGAAGAAAAGTTGATGTCTCCTTCCATACCATCCCCCGGCGAGATAATCGAACTCGAAATTTCGCAAGAAAGCGAAAGCCTCGCAAATTCCCTCCTCCGCCATGATGCGCTGAACGGCAAAATTACCAGCGTATCGTTTGCCGCCCATTCATCGCTCGTGCAAAAGAACGGCTGGCTTCAAGCGAGATACCACGAAGACGGCGATATTTCACTCTCGGATTTCCTTTCTTTCAACAGCGTCTTTCGCATCAATCCCTTCCAGGTCGGCGCCAAACGCCCCATGTCGAAAAAAGACTTCCTCGCCTGGCGCAAGGAAGTCGTCGCTCTCTTCGAGTTGTCGCCTCTCCTCGAAAGCCCCGTCATCGCGCTTTCCAACGGCGAGACGCGGCGCGCCCTTCTCGCCCGCGCCATTCTCAAGCGCCCGCGCGTTCTAATCCTGCACGACCCCTTCTCCGGCCTCGACGCTCGCCAACGTTCGCGACTGAAAGAGATTCTTCGCGCTCTTGCCGCCCGCAGATTCGCCATAGTCCTCCTTTGCCGCAACAAGGATGAATTTTTATCGCAGAGACGCAAAGGCGCAGAGTTTTCCGGCAATAGAAAAGCCATCTCTGCGGCTCTGCGTCTCTGCGACAAAAAAGGAACCCCCTCCCCCTCCGGCAATCGAAAAACCCTTCGCGCGCCCGTAATTGAAATCGAAAATCTCGATCTTTCGCTCGGTCCCCGCCGCCTCTTTTCAAATTTCTCGTGGACTGTCCGCAAAGGCGAGCGCTGGGTGCTCAAAGGCCCGAACGGCAGCGGCAAGACGACCCTCCTCTCGCTCGTCACAGGCGACAACCCTCGCGCCTACGCCTGCCCGGTCAAGGTATTTGGCCTCGCGCGCAAGCCCGGCGTCACCCTCGCATCAATTCGTTCGCGGATTGGCCTCGCCAGCCCCGAAATGCAGGCATACCTTGCAATCCCGCCCCGCGAACTCGTCTCAAACGCCATCGCCGCCAAGCCTGGCCTCCTGCTTCTCGACGAGCCTTTCATGAACATGTCCCAGGACGAACGCAGCGAAGCCACGCGCGAAATCCTCGCGTTCCTCGATCGCCACCCGCGCGTTGCGGCGATTCTCGTCTCCCACCGCGACGACGAAATACCGTCTGGCTTTGATTTGCTGAAGGAGTTGCAATGAACATCGCAAAACCAGAGATTCTAGCCCCCGCCGGCGATTGGACGTGCCTCGCTGCGGCATTGCAGGCCGGCGCCGATGCCGTCTACTTCGGCCTCGGCACGTTCAACATGCGCGCAAGAAGCGGCGTCAATTTCAAAGAAGAGGACTTGCCGGAAATCGCCAGACGCTGCGGCAATGTCAAGCGCTACCTCACGCTCAACGCGATAATGTTCGAAGGCGAGAAGGAAAGCGTAGAGAAGACCATCGTCGCGGCGAAAGACTTCGTCGATGCATTCATCGTCTCCGACTGGGGCGTCATATCGCTGTGCAAGAAACACGGCGTCCCCTTCCACATCTCTACGCAGATGAGCGTCTCCAACTCCGCCGCGGTCGAGTTCCTTCTCGCGCAAGGCGCCGGGCGCATCGTCCTCGCGCGCGAATGCACTCTTGCCGAGGTGGCCGAAATCATCCGCAAAACCGGCGCTGAAATCGAATGCTTCGTCCACGGCGCCCAATGCGTGGCGGAGTCCGGGCGATGCCTGATGAGCCACGAAGCCTTTGGCAAGTCTGCATGCCGCGGCGAATGCCACCAGCCATGCCGCCGGCGCTTCCTCTTGAAGGCCGTCGATCTCTACTCGGACGCGGACGGCAACCCGGTCCACGAGTCGGATACGTCGTTCATCGTCCAGGGCAAGACCGTGCTTTCCGCAAAGGATTTGTGCTCTCTCGGCTTCATCGATAAATTGATGGCGGCGGGAATCGCGAGTTTCAAGATCGAAGGCCGCGCGAGGAACGCCGAGTACGTCAAGACGTGCACTCTCGCATATCGTCGCGCCGTGGACGCCATCGCGGCCGGCGCGTACACTCCGGAGCTCGTCGCGGAATTGCGCCGCGAAGTCGAGCGCGTATTCCATCGCGAATTTTCGACCGGCCTCTTCTACGGCCGCCCGGGCGAAGACCAGTTCACCGACTCCGAGGATTCCCTCGCGACCACCGTCAAGCGCCATGTCGGCATCGTAATCGACTACTTCAGAAAAGCCGGCATCGTGCAAGTGAAAATCCAGGACCACGCGATCAAGCCAGGCGATACTCTCCAGATACACGGCCCCACGACGGGCGTCGAGGAGTTTACGCTCTCGGAACTCAAGCGCGACGACGAAGTTCTGCAATCGGCGGGCCGCGGCGAGTGGGCCACATTCCCCGCCCCGCGCTGCCGCGTAGGCGACAAGGTGTTCTACATCGAAAAGCGGAGCAACTAGCGTGAAACGCAATCTCCATACGCATTCCACTTGGTGCGACGGCAAGAACACGCCGGAGGAAATGATCCTCTCCGCCATCGAAAAAGGCTTCGACACGCTCGGCTTCTCGTCCCACGCAATGCTTCCCGGCGACCCGTTCGACTGGCCCCTCACATCGTCGCGCATCGTCTCGTACGCCGCTGAAATCCGCGCTCTCGCGAAGAAGTATGCAGGCAAAATCGAGATCCTTTGCGGCGTCGAGGCGGATTACATCCGCGGCGCATGCTCTCCCGACCGCAGCGTATATTCTGCAATCTCCCCCGACTACATAATCGGCTCCGTCCACTACATCGTAGCAGACGACGGCGAGTGGGTGTGCGTGGATGAATCGCCGGATTCTTTGCGCTCGGGAATCGACGCGCATTTCCACGGCGACGCGCGGTCGTTCATATGCAGGTATTTCGAGGCGCAGCGGGAAATGGCGTCGACTTGCAAGTTCGATATCATCGGCCATCCCGACCTCTGCCGCAAGTTCAATACGAAAGCCCCGTACTTCGACGAAGGCGCCTCATGGTATCGCGAGCAACTGGAAGCGACCGCCGAAGCCTTTGCAAAATCCGGCAAGACGGTGGAGATCAACACAGGCGGCATTTCACGCGGCTGGATCGATAGCGCCTACCCAAGCGATACCTTTCTGGCGATCCTCGCAGATAAAGGCGTCCCCTTCATCCTCTCGTCCGACGCCCACTCCGCCGCCTCCATCGACTGCGCCTTCGAGCGCTTCACGCAAATATGATACGGGAGGGCCGCGCTCCTGCGCGGCCGCACAGGAGCCCCGCGATCCCGCTGTTCTGCGCCTGCGCGGAAACGCGCAGGGTTGTTCTGCGCCCGGCCGGAAACGGCCGGACTCTCACAACCAAAAACCGCCCCCGGTGTGGGGGCGGCGAGGAAAGAAACGGGAACTACCAACCTCAAGACCATTTTCGTTGAGAGAGGTTTCAAGACGCCGTGTCTGCGTCAGGGATCTAGTCTGCCAGCAACTTCCATTTTCAATCCTCGAAAGTATTCTTTACTTCGTGTCGGAAGCCTCGACGGAGTAATACATCGTAGCCGTAGCGCTTCCAGTGGGGAGCTTCGCCGACAGCGTCGGAGCGTTTGAGCCATTGTAGTAGTCGGACCACTCGACTTCATCTTCAGCCTTCATTGATGAAGGGTCATTGCCGGACACGATACGGTAACAAAGGCCGGGCTTCAGGTTCGCGGCACCAAGCGTCACCTTGCCAGTGGAAACGTCGACCGCCGCAGTCTCTACAAGGTTGCCGCCGACAACGCTCTCGTCAAGCGCCGCCGTCACGACCCACTTGCCCGTCGCGCTATCATACGCAACGTTCGTCTTGTAGTAGCCAGCCTGCAGCCCCTGCTCCTCCTGCGCCGCCGTCAGCACGACGGTGTAGCCCGCCGCCGCCGCCGTCGCATCTGCCTTACTATCGTAGCCGATGCTCGTGCCACCGGGCGTGATGTTCGTATCGACAGCCACGCTGTACACGTTCTCCGTCGGCCCGACAACCTTGTAGCCGTTCACGCCGCACACGAACGTCGCTCCACTCACGTTGGCATTCGCCGGTACCGTCAGCGTCGAATCCGTCCCCTGCAGCGTAACCGTGCCGGTTATGGCAGCCGAAGTCCCACCGGTAATCTGCGCTGCGGTGCCGGCCGTGACGACGAGATTTGCAATTGCCAGCGTATCGTCGCTGCCAATCGTCAACGCCGAGGCAGTGTCGATTGTGAGCGTGCCCGCAAACGCTACGTTCTCCCAGCACTGGAACCAGCCGTGCAGCGTGACGTCGCCCGTGAACCTGTAGCCGTTGTCAGCGATCTGGTTCAGGTAGCTATCATGACTATCGACGTTTACGACCTCGACATTGCAACCAATCGTCATTTCGCTTCCCGTAAAGTTCTCGATGCCAGTCCAAGTCAGCTTGAGCGTACCGGAGCCGCCGATGTTACCGTAGAGCGACAGGTAGTTCCAGCCGCCGCCATCCTTCTGGAGCGTCACGTTGCCGTTGACTGTCATGCCTTTGGCCTTGTCACGCTCGCTCCACGGATCCCAGTTGTGGTCGGAAATATAGACCGTATAGGTTCCTGCTGGGAACACGACGTCGGTGTAGCTCGACGGGACGCACCCGTTCTCCCAGTTCGCCGCATCCTTCCAGCTTCCGGCGGAAACGGTGGACTTCCACGTGCTCGTCGAGTTGTCGACGTCGGCATAGGTGGTGGTGCCGGCGGTGGAGTCCGTCGAGACGACGATCTCGTGGTTCGCCGTCGTGGCCGCAGGCGCGGACGCGATGCTCAGATTCTCGGTCTTCATCGTAATCGAAGCGCCGGAGGCCATCGAAACGGCGGTTGCCGAAATCGTGGTATCGAAGTAGTTCTTCGAGTTCGTGTAGTCGTTATTGATTGTCACCTTGCCCTGGAACGTCACCCCCGTGCCTTCAATAGGACTGTTCGCGCCGCCATTGCCTGCCCAGATGTACGCACCCGTGCCGCTGCCGACCACAGTCGTGCCGTTGAACGTGAAGCCCTTATCGGCCCAGTCGCCCATGTAAGCGCCTTCGCCCAGCTTCACCGTCACCGCGCCGAAAGTCGGCTTGGCCGCATACACGATGAACCTGCCGCCGGCCTCGACCGTCACATTGCCGCCGAACTCGAACGCCGCCGTATTGAACCACGAGTCGCTCGCGGGGTTTGCAGTCGGCGCCTCTATAACCAGCGCGGGGGAGAACGCAATCGCCGCCCCGCTTTGGTTCTCTACGCCGACATGGTGGAGCTTCACAATACCAGAACCGGTCACTGCACTATAGAGCTTGAGGACATTGTGGACATCAAGCGCCTTGCCCGTTTGGGCGAATTCGACCGTGCCGTTCACGGCCATTCCCGCGCACGCCGCAGTCGCAGTATCAATATACACCGTATATTCGCCAGAGGGGAATACAACCGCATTGCCAGATCCAGGCGCGACACCGAGATCCCAGTTTACGGCATCGCCCCAGTTGCCGCCATTCTCCGTCGCCGTCCAAGTCAGCGTCGCCGTTGCGCGATTGTCGACCAGCGTCGCAGTTCCGTCGCCGTTGTCCGTAAACGAGAAGCCAGCCGGAGCCGTCATCGACGAATCGTAGCCGGAGACCTTGATTGTCGCGGCAATCACCGCCGTCGCAGGCGCAATCCTCAGATTGTTTCCGGTGACAACGAGCGTACCGTTTTGAATCGTGCCCGCGATATCGAGCGAGGCGACAGTCTGCGTCAACCCGCCCAGGTCGAGAGTGGAACCTGCCTGCATTACAACAGCCGCAGCTCCTAACGGAGCATATGTAACGCTGCCGATGCCCCACTTCGCCATAAGGAATGCCTCAATGGCCGCGCGCTCGTCGTGAGTGAAGTCTTCGTTGTAGATTAGGATTTCAGCGATTGCACTGCCAGAATTGGCAGAGCCAAACTGCATATACTTGTCGCCGTTCGTGTTGAGCATCCAATTGCCGCAGACGGTGAGACACTGCTCGCCGCTGGAGAATGTATTGCCCGTAGCGCCATTCGAAAAAATGAAGCCCTGATCGGAGTAATTGTTGTTACCATTGCGGAACTTGTAATATGAAGTACTGCCATTCCCTGTCGTAATCTGGTAGCTGTTTCCGCCCGAACTGGCCGAGTCATTCAGCGGCGTAATCCATGTCGCGGCACTACCGCCATGCTTCCAGACCAGGAACGTCGTCATGTCGTGTACGGTCGTAGTTTTCGCACCATCCTGGAATCTCGCCGTATTCATCAAGAACACCTTGCGGCCGCCAAACAGTGAATTATCGTTCTCGACAACCGTGACGACACTCGCTGCAGTAGGAGTGCAAGTGGTAGAGCCGCCGACCAAATCAGTAACAGCCGTGACATAGCCATCCTCGACGGTTATGACGCTGTTCGCCGCATCGTAGTTGCGTACAGCCGTCCCGAGCGAGTAAGGGTTGCCGAGCGCGACCGTGCTGCCGGCGGAAACCGTAACCGTGCCGCTGATGGCATTGACGCCGTAGAGCGTTGTCGTCCCCGTGCCGGAGATAGTTACATCCGCCGCGCTGATGTTGCCGACGAGCCTTGTAGCGGAGTCGCCGCCGAGCAGGACGGTGCCAGCCGTCGTCGTCACTTTGCCAGAACCAGAAACCTGTGCATTGATGGAAGTCGCCGTGACGCTTGTCTGGCCGGGCATATTGCCGGAGGCGGCGTTCATGCGATTTCGGCCATCGATGTTGGTAGCGTTCATCGCGAGCGTTGTCGCGGAGATACTTCCGGTTACGTTGAGAGCGGCGTCGGCAACGTTGATTGCTTCTACGACTGTTACATCGCCTGTGACGTTGATGGTGCCGGTGCCGTTGACGGTGAGGGAAGCGACGGAGATAGAATCTACGGAGACGGTCTCGCCCGTCATGTTGAGGACAACGGCGTCGGAAGCGGTCGCGGCGTTGAGGGCCGCCGCGACGGTGGGATATCCCGTCGAGCCGACGGTTGCCTTGGCCACGGCATAAAGGCCGTAAGTGCCGTCAACGGTCTTGAGCTCGCCAGTAAGCGCCCCTGCAGCTCCTGCAAGAGAAACAAGGGTAGAGACCTTGTTGTTCGAGGAATCGACCTTAGCGATAAAGGCGCCGACGGCGGGGGTGGTGGGGAGGCCAGCCGTGATTTTATAGGAATCCTTGTTGCACGAAAGAACTCCAGTATATTCAGAAACATCGTTGAAAACGAAGTATTCGTTGAAGGTGTTCGTGAAGTTGCCCGAGCCCGTCAGCCTCGAGAATGTGTAAGTCCTGCCTGTAGAACCACTGTTTATAGTGACAGCACCATCCAACTGCACCTTGGCAGATATCGTATGGTCATCAAACGGCTTGACATGATGGGTTCCAGTCAGCCCTTTAAGAACGATCGTGGTCTCTGCGTCTGTGCCAAGAAGATACACAGGAACATCCGAAGTGCTGTTATGGCTGCTAATCTCAATGGTGCCAGGGCCGAAGTAGCCACCAGCGACATTCCAGTTGGTCATATCACCGGGTATAGTAAATTTCTTGCCGCTTGCCACGCGGATGCCGCCAGACACCGTGCCAGGCGTATAGTCCGTTTCTGATACCGGTGCTGTTTCGTATCCGAACCAAATGGTTTTGTTGGCCATTTTCAGGGAGCCGGTGAAGTCGCTCCATTTGGAGCTAACAACGATAAGCGCTCCGCCTGAGCCATCGCACTGCAGAATACCGGAACCTTTCAATTCAGAAGTGTGTACATAAGACCAGCCACCATTGAAATTGAACGAATAGCCGTTGTTCAAGTTGAGAGCATAGGTGTAGCTGTCGTTTTCAAGTTCGATAGCGGGAGTATCTGCCAGCAAGCACTGCTTCTTGGAGAAATGCCCCTGAATACCAGAAAAGCGGAGCGTGGAGCCTGCATTACCATATGCGGTGGGATCGAAGTTTGACCAGCCAGTGCGGCCCTTGAGCCAGACTGTGCCAGTCCAAGCATCCGACGAGAAAGCGCCAGAAGGGAGCGCGTCAATATCGGTTGCGCCGACGGCAACGACAACGCCGCTTCCCTCGACAGCGGTAATGCTTGAGCCGAGTTTGACGGGCATGCCGCCTGTGACGGTGAGGGTGGTGCCGTCAACCGCGATTGTGGCATCATTAGGGAAAACGAGGTTGGAGGCAGGTTTCGCGTCGGCCGTGAGATAGACGTTTGCGCCGAGGTTGACGAACATCGGGTCGGAGATGCTGGCCTGCGTCAGCAGCGAGTTGAGAACCGAAATGGACGTGCTGTTGGAAACCGGGAAAGAACCGGGCATCGCGAAGTTCTGTCGGCCTGCGCTGTCGAGGGGCCAGATGGTATCACTGACGTAGATGGCAACGCTGACGACTACGAGGTCGGTCATGGAGCCGAGCGAGCCGGTTGATCCGGAGAGTCCGCCGCCGATCAGAACCTTGTCGTACGTCTGCGTTCCATAGAGTCCGTTGTCGCCGTTTCCGCCATAGACGATTGTGCCGCCGGACGTTCCGTTGCCGACGTCCTCATACAGGTGGAAGCCGTTCCGGAGAGTGCCGGCGTTGACCTGCGTTGCAGCGAATGTGCGCGTCGTGTTAGCGTCGGCGACAGAGGAAACCGTGCCGTCGTAAGTCGTGGTGCCCCAGGCGCCGTAGTTGCCGTTGACGCCGCCGGTGGAGAGTCCGCCGGACTTGAGATAGACGCCTGTGTAGTAGCCGGTGGAGCCGCCGAGGGCTACGAGTACGCGGTCGCTCTCCGCCGTCTCGTTGAGGTTCTTGACGGTGAAGACGGTGGTGATGTAGTTGTACGTCCTGTCCACCGTGAACTTGATGCCGCCAGAGCCGGAGCTCGAGATTGTCACGGTGCCGTCGTCTTCGTTGACGGTGTTGCCGTTAGCGTCGAACGTGACGCCGTTTCTTGTCGTGGCGGTGTTGAAGTCGCCGTTCCAGACGGCGAGGGGTGTTGCCGACCAGGCGGTTGCCGCTGCGGTTGCGGCTAGCATGAATGCGGCGAGGTACGATTTGCCGCGCCAGCGCCGCGTCAGCAGTTTTTGCAGTATTTTCATTTGTTGTCTCCTCTCTTTTTGTTTCTTAAACTAAGCCTTAAATTCGGCCGCGACAAGCGCGGTCCTCCCGCGCAACGCAAAAAAACGCAGAGAGCGCATGGGGTTCGAAACCCTCTGCGATCTCTGCGTTCTCTGCGGGAAATATACCCCCCGGGACGGAGAGATTGCGGCTTGAAACAAGCGCAAACTTCCCGTGGCGGGATGGTTTTCTTCGTTGTATCTACGGTGCGGGGGAATGTGGATTTCGCCGTGCTTTGAATGGCCGGGACGGCGAAATTGCGAGAATATTTTACCCCCCCCCCCC
>DFGB01000068.1:16132-16375 GCA_002371135.1 Verrucomicrobia bacterium UBA3761
TTTTCCCCCCCCCCCCCCCTGTTTCATTGCAAGCAAAGAGGAACACGGCGGAAGCCATGTTTTCATCGCCCTCTAGCGCGAGGGCCATGTTCCACTTCTCAGACAACATTGGCAAAATCTCTCATGTTGCGAATCTTGGCGGCATTATAGCATATCACCCATTTGGGTGTCAAGCGTCCGGCGAACGCGCAAAATGCGCGTAAAAAACGCAAAATGCTTGGGAAAATCAAGCATTTTGCGCAA
>DFGB01000066.1 GCA_002371135.1 Verrucomicrobia bacterium UBA3761
CGCAAGCGCGTCGACGCGATGGGCACGAACGAGCCTGTCATCCAGTCGCTGCCGAAGAAGCACCAGCTCATCGTCCAGCTCCCCGGCGTCGACGAAGAAGTGCGCAAGGCCGCCAAGGCGCGTCTCCAGTCCGCGGCGTATCTCGAATTCCGCCTCACGCACCCGAAGGACCAGCAGCTCGTGGCGAAGGTCCTCGCGAAGGACATCGCGCCCGAGGGCTACGTGAAGAAGGGCTCGGGCTACGCTCGCGCGGCAGATTGGGCGGAAGTCTCGCGCACGCCCGGCTATGCCGCGCGCCTTGCCGCGTGGCAGACGACCGACGACCGCTACCGCTTCATGCTCGAGGACGAGGGCGACGGCACCTACACGCCGCATTTCGTCTCCCGCCAGGTCGAACTCACCGGCAACGAACTTGAATCCGCTTCCTGGGAGCGCGATCCCGTCAAGGGCGGCTTCCACGTGAATTTCCGTCTCACGGCCGAAGGCGGCCGCAAGTTCTCCACTCTCACGCGCAACTACAAGGCCGGCGGCCCCAAGAACCGCTCCTCGAACGAAGGCCGCGCGCTCGCCATCATTCTCGACGATGTTCTCATTTCCGCGCCGACCATCCAGTCTGAAATCGGATCCTCTGGCGAGATCACGGGCCGCTTCGACCTCAAGGCCGCCAAGCAGCTTTCCGACGATTTGAACGCCGGCGCCCTGCCCGCCCCGCTCAAGATACTCGCCGAGTCTTCCGTCGCCCCGACCGTCGGCGACGATGCGATCCACTCCGGCATCTGGGCCGCCTCGATCGGATTTTTGATGGTCGCGATTTTCATGTTCATCTACTATTGGTACGCGGGCCTCGTCGCCGATATCGCGCTCTTCCTCGATATCGCGCTCCTGCCGACAGCGCTCGTCGTCGTCGCCAACGTGCTCGGCGTCTTCGCGCACGATCCTTCCATGGGCGGCGGCGGTTCGATGCAGCTGCCGGTCTTGACGATGCCCGGCATCGCGGGTCTCGTCCTCACGCTCGGCATGGCGGTCGACGCGAACGTGCTCATCTTCGAGCGCATCCGCGAGGAGTTCCAGCGTGGCGCCCGCGCCGGCGATGCCGTCAAGAACGGCTACGGCCGCGCCTTCACCGCCATCTTCGACTCCAACCTGACGACCATCATTACCGGCATCATCCTCTTCGTCGTCGGCACCGGTCCCGTGCGCGGCTTTGCCATCACCCTCACCGCGGGCGTGATCATCTCCATGTTCACCGCGCTTGTCGTCACGCGCCTCGTCTTCGACCACCTCGTCAAGCCCGAGTCTGCGAAGCCCTTCAAGATGCTCCAGTTCTTCAAGGCGCCCAATTACGACTTCCTCAAGCTCGGCAAAATCACGACCATCGCTTCCGCGGCCATCATCGTCGTGTCGCTCGCCATCTTCGGCATCCGCCTCGGCGTGAACAAGGCGAGCGTCCTCGCGGTCGACCTCACGGGCGGCACTTCGATCGTCTACGACCTCGCCCAGGACGCCGCCAAGCAGCCTTCCGTCGGCGACATCCGCGCCGCCCTCGACAGCTTCGACAACGCGACGGTCATCCAGTATCAGCGCGGCGTCGGCAACACGACCCTCCTCGTCAAGACGGGCGAGTCCGCCGAAACGGCCAAGGGCTCGAAGGTCGAGAACAAGGACGTCGGCGCGTATGTCACGAAGCTCCTTTCCGAGAAGTTCCCGGATGCGCAGTTCAAGCCGGCGAGCGTCGAAGAAGTCGGCTCGATGGTCGGCGCCGACCTCAAGAAGTCCGGCACCAAGGCCGTCCTCTTCTCGCTCATCGCGATTTTGATCTACGTCGGCTTCCGTTTCGAGTTCGGCTTCGGTCTCGGCGGCCTCGTGGCGCTTGCGCACGACGCGCTCATCTCGCTCGGCCTCTTCTCCCTCTGCGGCCGTCAGGTTTCGCTGATCGTCGTCACGGCGCTTTTGACGATCATCGGCTACTCCATCAACGATACGATCGTCGTCTTCGACCGCATCCGCGAGGCGTGCCGCCGCGAGAAGAATCTCACCTTCTACGAAATCTGCAACAAGGCCGTCAATTCCTGCCTGTCGCGTACGGTGATCACGTCCGTGACGACGCTCTTCGCGGTCCTCGCGCTGTTCCTCTTCGGCGACGGCTCGATTTTCGACTTCGCGCTTACGATGCTCATCGGCGTCGTGGCCGGCACGTATTCCTCGATCTTCATCGCCACGCCCATCATGTTCTGGTGGTATCGCGGTAACAGGCCGGAGTTCGAGGCGGAAGAGAGCGTCCAGAAGTGATTGATTCGCCGGTCAAGGTCCGGGGGCGCGTCCTCCGGACCTTGGCGTTCCTGAAAACAGCATAACGCCAGACGCAATGACCATCGCACTCGCACTTATAGCAGCGTATCTGATAGGAGGCATCCCGTTCGGATTCCTCATAGGCAAGGCGCGCGGCATCGACGTGCGCACTGTTGGCTCCAAGAATATTGGAGCCACCAATGTTTTCAGGACCGTCGGCAAGAAGTGGGGGCTTATTGCCTTTGCGTGCGACTTTTTGAAGGGGCTTCTGCCGACGCTCGGCGCGAAATATCTCGTGCCGCCGGAATGGCTGCCGCTCGCCGTCGGCATCATGTGCGTCGCCGGGCACATGCTCACGCCGTATATGAAGTTCAAAGGCGGCAAGGGCGTCGCGACCGCGTTTGGCATGCTTGTCGCCCTGGTTCCGGGGCTTGTCGGGATCGCGTTCCTCGTCTTCTGCGTCTTTTTCGGCTTTTCGCATTTCATTTCGCTCGGCAGCTGCATGGCGGCGCTGTTCCTCGCCGTCGGCGTGTGGTTCGTCCCCGTCGACCTCGCTACGCGCATCGCCATCACCGTCATCGCGCTCTTCGTCGTATTCAAGCATCGCAGCAACATCGTCCGCCTCGTCAAGGGCACTGAAAACAAAATCTACCTCTTCGGCAAACCCTAGGAGAATTTTCGATTTATCGATTGTTCGATTTTCGATTTGCGAGCACACATTCCTTTTCAATACAGAGGCACAGGGTCTCACAGGGGCTCGAGAGTAAATCGCAAATCGCAAATCGAAAATAAATCCTCTTGCTTCCGTGGTTTATAAATACCTATACCAGACTCGTGAGAACGAGAACAAATCGGGCGAGATAAAAGCGAGGAATCGCGCCGAGGCGTATGCGGCCATACGGAAATCGGGGATAAAGCCATACAGGGTGATAGGCGAGGATCCTGGCTTTTTCAGGTTGAATTGGCCGTATCTGGCCGGCGGAGCGGCGGTGTTCGCGCTCCTCGTCGGTTTCATTGCCTCGATGTTCGCGAGAATCGACGCGAAGGAGGTGCGGCAATGGAGCCGCCGGCAGCTCGAGGGCGACATGCAGGTGATCGCCAAGGGCGTGGCGGAAGGCTGGCCCGGCGTGTTCGACACCGCGCTCGATCGGCATCTGGCGGCGTATGCGCAGCCCGGCTGGCGTCTTGAGCCGCCGGAACTCTCGCCGGAGGCTGTCGAGCGTTTCCCGGACGACCTTGCAAAGCCCTTCCTGCCAGCCGCCAAAGACGCGCCGGACGAAATCCGCCAGCTCAAGAACATCGTCGCCAAGATGCGCGAGGAAATGAAGGAATACCTCGAGGAGGGCGGCACGGTGGAGGATTATCTCGAATTCCTGCGCGAGCGGCAGGACCGCGAGGCCGCCTTGCGCGAAAAGGCGTACGAGACTTTAGAGCGCGCCCCGGCCTCGATGCGCGAGAGGGCGCTCCTGAATTTGAACATCCGCTTGCGCGACATGGGCATCGCGCCGATCGGAGGCGGGAATTGAGCTCCGGCGTTGCATTGGAAAGGGGTGTTCGACATGGAAAGGCTGGTTGAAGCGTTGAAGAATGCGAAGTCGGTGGCGGCGCTCACCGGCGCCGGCGTTTCAACGCTTTGCGGCATTCCCGATTTCCGCGGCCCGCAAGGTCTCTACAAGCAGCCGGACGCAGAGCGCATTTTCGATATCGACTGGTTCGACCGCGACCCGTCGATCTATTACCGCGGCTGCCGCGAACTCGTCTACGGCCTCAAGAATTACGCCCCCGGCCCCGTCCACGCCGCCCTCAAGCACCTTGAAGATATAGGCCGCCTCGATGGCATCGCGACGCAGAATATCGACATGCTCCATCAAAAGGCGGGTTCCTCGACCGTCTACGAAGTCCACGGTTCTCCCATGATGCACCACTGCCGCCATTGCGGCGCCGGCGCCTCGTTCGACGAGATCTGCGCCATGCTTGAAGGGCGGCCGGACGATTTCGTCCCGCGCTGCGCCAAATGCGGCGGACCGTACAAGCCTGACATCACGTTCTTCGGCGAGGCGCTCCCGGAACAGGCGTTCCGCGGCGCGCAGTCGCTCGCCATCCGCGCCGACGTCATGCTAGTTCTCGGCACGTCGCTCACGGTCTATCCTGCGGCAGGACTCCCGAATCTCACTCTCCAGCGCGGCGGCAAGGTGTTCATCGTCAACGCCCAGCCGACCGGCCTCGACGACTATGCCGTCTGCCGCTATCCCGATCTCCTCGCCTTCGCAGAAACCATCGAGGCGCTGACCCTTTGATTGCAATGAAAATCTTTTTGTCATACATTGCGGCGTTTGCCGTATTCGCGGCGGCGGCCCAGGACGAGCCGCTGGAGCCGCCCGTCTCCGAAGTCCCTCTCCCGGATCTGCCTGAAGAGCTGGGCGCCGTCGGAGAGGCGAAGGATAGCGCCGTCGAGGATTTTACAACCGCGCTCCTTGCAAGCAACCCGTTCGACGGCGTGCAGTCCGCCTCTACCAACGAGACGGGAAACGCCCAGACCGATGTCGAGAGCGAAGAGGCTATCGACGAGAAGGCTCCCCGCCGCATTTCGACGCGCGTTTTCCAGCTTTCCCACGCGAGCGCCAAAGAGGTGGCCGAGCATTTCAACGCCACGTGGTCCGGAGAGTTCGGTTCCAGCTGGAAGATTTCGCAAATCGCCCGGGCATTCCCTGAGGCGAATTCGGTCATGGTCACCGCCCCTGTGCGCATCCTCGAGGCGTGTGAAGAGGTGATACGCGAAATCGACCGCGAGGCGAAGCAGGTCTACATCGAAGCGCGCTTTGTGGAACTCGGCAACACCGCCTCCCACAAACTCGGCATCGATTGGTCGATGCTCGACGGCATGAAGGCCTCCGTATCCTTCGGCGGCGGCATACAGAATACCCACGTCGGCAGGGGCGTCGAAAGCTACTCGCGCAGCATCTACGGCAAATCCGAGGAGACGGCATACACGATCGACGGCGGCTCGGGCAACATCGAATATTTCAACGGCACGCTCAACTTCAGCGAACTCTCGCTCACCCTCCAGGCCCTCGAGGCCTCCGAGGACGCGCGCATATTCTCCAACCCCAAGATCATCGTCTCCTCCGGCAAGCGCGCCACGGTCGACATGACGACGAAGTACCCCAACGTCTTCGTCTCCGCCAAGCGCACCAACTCCGGCCAGAACATCAACTCCCTCGACCTCTCCATGCAGCTTGCGGCGATTCCCGGCGAGGACAAGTTCATGTTCGCGAAAGAAGCGTTCTTCTCGTGGGGCATCCAGCTCGAAGTCGTGCCGCGCGTCGGCACGAACGGCCTCATCAACGTCACCATCGTCCCCACGATAAGCGACCTCGATACGAACTACGGCTCGGGCGGATTCGTCACGGCGGAGACATCCGGCGATTCGGACACGGCCTACGCCTCCAAGTATCCGATCATCAAAGTGCAACGCCTCGTCACGGAGTTCAACATGGCGAGCGGCACGACGGCGGTCATCGGCGGCCTTTCGCGCACGGTGGAGACGCAGCGCGACACCGGCATCCCCGCTCTCCGGTCGCTCCCGTGGATCGGCAGCCTTTTCGGCAGCAAGGTCCGCACGAAGGAGCAGCGCGAGATTCTCGTTTTCGTCACGGTCGGCCTCGTCGACCCGAAGGCGATGAAGAACGATGCGGGCCTCCCCAAGAACGCCGTCCTCGGCCGTCAATATGTGACGGGCACGCGGCTCGAACCCGGTGACAGGCCGACGGACACCATCGAGGGTTTGACCTCGCTCGACCTCCGCCCCCTCGACGAGCAATCCGCTTCGCGGCAGTAGGAGATTTAGCGCGGCTCAAATCCGCGCACCCCTGACGTTAGGGCCGCGCACGGGTGAATCGCGCAAGGAGGTGCGGCTTCAGCCGCGCACCCGCTTTGGAACTTGGCGGCAGGGCTTGCGCCTTGCGCCTATCGTATAAGAAGTCGCAGCCTTATACAATCCTTTCGTTTGAAAACGGGCGCGGCAGATGGTATAATAGTAGCGGAAAATCGGGGCATGCATCAACAAATCTAAGAATCGAAAATTCTCAATCTCAAGTCGAAACGGAGGGAAGGATATGGCGAAGAGAAACAGAATGCGCTTGTTGTTCGCGGCGGTCATGCGCTCATACGGCGTCTGGGGACTGTCGTAGCGGCAGACGAGCCGTCGCTCTCCAAAAAGTTCTCGCCCGACATGTCGGTTCTTCTCTTCAACGTGCGCGTTGTCGTTGGAGTGGCAGGCACGCGAACGCGACAGTTCCGCCTCCGGGAAGAAGATGTCGTGGATGTTGCGCAGGAGGCGAGAGGCGGCTTTATATGCGCGGCCCTTCATACCGATGTACTCTTTTGTAGCTTTTCTTGACATGTTCATGTCTCCATTATATCACTGGATAGTATTTGACGAAAGGGGGTATTTGGTTTTTCTTCATTTTCGATTTTACTGGACAGTATTATAACGAACTGCGTGCCCTGGTTGAGTGGGTGACTTGTAAAGGGGATGGGCC
>DFGB01000038.1:0-22362 GCA_002371135.1 Verrucomicrobia bacterium UBA3761
GACCGCATGCTCGACATGGGTTTTTTGCCTGACATCAAGCGCATTATCTCCAAATTGCCATTGCAGCGCCAGAGTCTCTTCTTCTCGGCGACGATGGGCAAGGCCGAGCGCTCTCTGGCGCTGGGCATGGTTAAGGACGCTCTCGAGATTTCCATCTCGCCCGAGGCGCCAACAGTCGAGAAAATCAACCAGAAGGCGATGTTCGTCGAGAAGGGCTCGAAGGATGCTCTTCTCGTCCATCTCTTGGAATCGCATCCCGAGTGGGACAAGGTGATCGTGTTCACGAAGATGCGGCATGGCGCCGATCGCGTGGCGAGGAAGCTCACGCGCGCTAAAATCGCCTGCGTCGCGATTCATTCCGACAAGACCCAGGCGCAACGCACCCGCGCGTTGGAAGGATTTCGCAAGGGACAGATCCGCGTTCTGGTCGCAACCGATATTGCAAGCCGCGGTATCGACGTGCCGGATGTCAAGTGCGTCGTCAACATGGAATTGCCGCTTGAGACCGAGAGCTACGTGCACCGCATCGGCAGGACGGCACGAGCCGGCGAATCGGGCGCGGCGGTAAGTTTCGTCGCATCCGCGGAGCGCGGCCAGCTGAAGGCCGTCGAGCGTTTCATCAAAAAGACGATCCCCGTCGATAAAGACCATCCTTTCCATCAAGGCGCGGACGCTCTTCCTTCCGAGCCGTGGGAGGCGAAACCGCAGAAACCGCCTGCCAAGCGCCACGACCGGCGCAAGAAGCACCGTCCTTCCAACCTCGGCCGCCGTCAGCCGGACTTCCGGCAGAAACGCAAGGGTGACGATGTATGAAAACCCCTCCCGACAAGCGCTTGATCATCACATTCCACTCACATCAGACGAAAGATCGCGCGATGTGGTGGAAGGCCCAGGTCGTTTTCGAACCGGGCAGCGTTGCCGATACGATTTTGCAGATTTCAGTCGTAGACGGGCTCGATGTCCCTGTTGCCGCAGGCGTTCTGGAACTCGCCGGCCAACGTCTTGAAGTGCATGACGGCAAGACGCAGATTTCATATCGCGACTTTATAGCCGGCAAGCACGAAAAAGCCCTCTGGCTCTACCGCGACAACATGCTCCCCATCCCCGGCGCCCTCACCTTCGCTTGAAAAATCCAAAGGTTGGAAGGTTGAAAAGTCGCGCCCCTCGCGGTTTTGTCCCGTTTTATGATAGGTTGACAATTTCAACAAAATCAAGTTTGCTTTTAGAAGCGGCACAGCTTTTCAAAATTTCTCGTTTATCTTTTTACCCCTTGCGCAATGTCGGCGAATATGATATAATACGTGCTAATAATTTTCCGCTGAAAGGAGAAAACAAGAAATGGTAAAGATCAGAATGCGTCGCACCGGCTGCAAGAACCACGCCGCCTACCGCATCGTCGCGGCAGACGAACGCAGCCCCCGCGATGGTAAGTTCCTTGAAATCCTCGGCTGGTACGATACCCAGATCAAGGAAAACAATTTCAAGCTCGACCTCGAGCGCGTGAACTACTGGCTTTCGAACGGCGCTAAGCCCTCGACGACCGTGGCTTCCCTCATCCGTCGCGCCAAGAACCCAGACCTCAAGCCTCATCACGCCCGCAAGGCCGTGAAGAAGGATGCCAAGTAAGGAGCGTGCACCATGGGTATCAAACTCATTGACAAGATCAATGCGGAGCAGACCGCATCGCTCGCCGGCAAGAACTTCCCCGAATTCCGCACTGGCGACATCGTCCGCGTTTCCATCAAGATCAAGGAAGGCGAGGACAAGGACGGCAAGCCGAAGTATCGTCTTCAGGACTTCGAGGGCCGCGTGCTCGCGATTGACAACGGCTCGAAGAACGTAACCGGCAATTTCACGGTCACTCGCGAGAGCTACGGCGTCCGCGTCGAGAAGCTCTTCCCGTTCAATTCGCCTTGGATCCAGAGCATCAAGCTCGTGAAGAAGAGCGCGTCCTGGCGTTCCAAGCTCTACACGGAGAGGACGTTCTGCTCGCACAAGGCCGTGCGCAAGCTCGTCCGCAAGTAGTCTCCTGCATCCACCAATCAGCGGAAAATACGACGGCGCGGCATTCCCGCGCCGTTTGTCTATTATGATAGCAGGGATTCTGGCCGGGATATGCTCGGCGGTGCTGCAAAGTTGCTCGTATATTGCGAGCGCCGCCTATCTCAAACGTCATTCTTCGGCGACCGGGCTGTTGATGCATGCCCAGGGGGTGCAGTTCTTTTTCGCGCTGCCGCTGTTGCTCGCGATGATGCCGGGCGAGGCGATGACGGCGCGGCTTTTCGCCGCCAATGCGCTCTGGCTCGTCATTTTCACGATAGCGCAGTTTTCGATGTTCGCGGCCCAGAAGACGGTTGAGCCGAGCAAAATCGCCACGTGGCTCGGGCTGAAGATTGTTGTTCTCGCCGTGCTAACGACTATATGGCCGCTTGACGGCGAGTCGGTGGACGCATGGCGGTGGGCGGCGATTTTGGTCACGATTTCCGCAGCCTGGGTCTTGAATGCGTCCGGCGGGATGAAACCTGGCTGGAAGGGCGCCTTCTTCCTCGCGAGCCAGATTGTGGTTGCATCTCTTTGCGATCGCCAGCAGGTGGCGATAATCGGCATTTTCAGGGACATGGGGGCGGGATTGTTCAAGGCTTCGCTATTGACGCTTTGCATCGGGTATGCTTCGTTCGGTCTTTTCGCGCTTGCCTATGCCGCGCGGGAAGGGTGGCGGCGGGCTCTCCCGAAGATGCGAGACGCTTCGCCGTTTGCGGTGTTGTGGTTCACGGCGATGATTTCGATCTACTTTTGCTATGGCAGGCTGGGACCGGTCTTTGGCAACGTGGTGCAATCTTCGCGCGCGATAATCGCGGTCGCGATAGGTTATCTCTTCATCCGGTTGACGAAGTGCCGGGTCGAAGAGAACGTCTCCGGCAGGTTGTGGCTGCGGAGGCTTGGCGCCGCAATCTTGATGACCGCCGGCATTGTGATGTATTCGCTCGGATAGCGGTGAAGATCTAAGGCTTCTAGAATTTCTGGATCTTCCAGAGCCCCCATCCCGCGCCTTTTGACTTTTCAACTGCCATGTCGCCCTTGACCCTTTGGGCGGATAAATGGTATAATATTCAATCAATGGCAGAAAATATCCAGATAGCCGTCTTCAGGGGCGGAGCATTGGAGACGTACGGCGCCGGGACGGCGGTCGGGGAGATTGTTTTGTCTCTTCCGCTCGCGCGAGTGCTGTCCACGGTCGTGCGCGTCTCCTATGACATGCGCGAAACGCTCGAAGCGACGGCGCTGGCGGATTTGAAGTCGCTCAATCCTTATCCCGACGACGAGCTGACGCCGGGCGTGGAAGTGATGGCGGAAAGCGAGTCGTCGGTATGCGCATTTGCGGCGGCGTTGCCGGAGTCGGCGGCGGATGACATAGGCGAGGCGCTGGATGCGGCCAAGGCGAACCCGGTGCGGATCGACCTGACCTCGCTAGGCGCCCTCAGATGCGTCTATGATGCGAGCTACAATTCGCCGTGGCTCTTCCTCTATGCGGAGGACAATGCCGCGGCGGCGTATGTCGTCTCCGGCGCTGAAATCCTGGCCGCGAGGTCGATTCCGTTTTCAGACGATTTCAAACGCGAGACGATGCGGCTATTGCTCGAGGCGGAATCGTGTTCGGTGCGCGACTTCAGCCTTGGCAAAATTGTCGCCTGCGGCGAAATCCCGCCAGAGGCGCTTGCCGCCGTGGAGACGTTTGCCCCGGTGGAGCGCTCTACTCCCAGCGATGAACAGATTTTCGAGGCGCTCGCCTCCCGCGCCCGCGAAGAGGGCTCTCTCGACTTGCTCCCCGCCGCGTGGCGCCAGATGCTCGAGGATACGCGATTCAAGTCGAAACTCGTCAAGTCCGTCGCAATCGCCGTTGCAATCTGGGCAGCCATAATGGGCGTCCTCTTTGGCGTGCCGCTCGTCTACGGGTTCATGACGGATCATCAGAAGGCGCTGAGCCGCGAGCATGCCGGACGCTACCGCGAGGTCAGGGAGATGCGCGAGAAGGTGCGCCTCGTGCAGAAATATTCAGACCACGCCCGCGGTGCACTCGAAATCCTCAAGGCGGTCTCGGACCGCATGCCGGAAGGCGTAGAGCTCAACAACTGGAATTTCAAACGCGAGGATGGCGCGCGCTTCTCCGGCGAGGCCGATGACGCCGCCGCCGTATACCGCTTCAAGGATGCGCTGCTCGCCATGCGCTTCGGCGACGAGGAAGATGAAACCGCCGAACGCGTCTTCGCCGACGTCATCCTCACCGGTCCCTCCGCCGCCCGCGGCGGTAGGCAGAAGTTCGACATCGATTGCAAGTTCCAGACAGAGGAAGAGTAAGAGCAGTCAGCAGTTAGCAGTCAGTAGTTGGCAGTCAGTCTCCCGGTGCGACAAGATTAAATACTCAAACGGCTCTTCCACATCCATGGCTTTTGGCGCCTGATTGCCAACTCCTAACTTCTAACTACCAACTAATTTGCCATGTCTCTGAAGGAAAAAGCGATAGTCGCCGTGTTGGGCGTGATAGCGTTGTACGCGCTTGCAATCGGCCTCTGGTTCATGCGCCAGGAGGGCGAGTGGAAGAAGGCCGCCAAAACGTACGCCAAGGCGGTGCAGAAGTACAACGACGAGAGAAAGCTTATCGGCGAGAAAAACTATTGGGCCGACGCCTACGAAGAAGAGAAATCGCGTATGCCGCTCTTCGAGGAAGGCAAAAACACGGATACGACGTGGCTGCAGAAGATGGACGAGCTTGCGCTCAAGCATCACGTCTCGATTTCGCAGCGTCAGGCCGGCAAGGAAACCGAGGCGGGCGAAGTCTTGGAGCTGCCAATCGAGGTGCGCTCGTGGGAAGGGGCTCTTGAGCCGCTCGTAAGATTCATTCACGAACTTGAAAACACGGACGACGGCATGTTCGACGTACGGGCGATCAGTTTCAAACCCTCGAACAAGAAGGGGTATTTGAAAGGTTCGTTCACCCTGACGTGCGCGTATATGAGAGACAGGTAAAACAGTTAGTAGTTGGTAGTTGGGCTCTCGGTGCGACAATACTAATCTCTCAAATTGTTCTTCCGCGTTCGAGGTCTTTAGCTTTTGATTGTCAACTGCCAACTCCTGATTCCCAACTGCCAACTTATAACTAAATTTATAAATGCTATGAAGACGACACGAGTAATTGTTGCGACGGCGGTAGTGCTTGCGGCGACGGGCGTGCTGGCGCAGTCGCGGACGTTGCTGAACCGCAACCGTCCCACTGCGAACAACAACGCGTCGGCCGCGCCCGCAGCGCAGCCGACGGCGTCCGCCGCCGCGGCCGATGGCGAAGAAGCGAGCGCGAGCGACCTCAATTTCAAGGAGGCGCCAATCGACCTGGTATTCACAATTTATAGCAAACTCGTCGACCGCACCGTCCTCAAGGACCCCGCCACGCCTACGGGCGCGACGATTACTCTGGAGTCGCGTCCAGGCCAGAAGCTCACTAAGGAAGAGCAGATCGAGGCCATTGAAGTCGTGTGCGAAATGAACGGCATACATTTCGAGAACTACGGCGACAAATTCGTACGCGCTCTGCCGCGCAAGGAAGCGTCGAAGGAGTCCGTGGTGCTGTTCATGGATCCGCAGGCCGACGGCATCCGGGAACTGCCGATGGGCAAGGTGGTTTCGGTGATGATTTCCTTCAAGAACATCTCCGCGCAGGACGAGGGGCAGAAGGCGCTTGAAGGCTTCAAATCGGCGAGCGGCCTTCTGCAGGTGTTCGAGCGCACGAACTCCATCCTGGTCACCGATACGCGCCAGAACATCGAACGCATGGCCGAGATCGCCCGCGCGATCGATATTTCAACGCCTGTCCTCGAAAACGTCTACGTCCGCCAGATCAAGAATGCATCGGCGACAGACATCAAAACCGCGATTGAACAGATCGTCACCGAATCGCAGAAGCAGCTTGAAAAGGAGAGCGCCGCGAACAAAAACGGCACGAACGCCGCGAGAGACAGCCGCATGACGACTTCGACGACGGGCTCGTCGCTCCTCCGCCGCCCGGGCACGAACAACAACAAAGAACCCGCCGCGCCCGCCAGCATCGAGTCCATCGTCACCAGCGTCTCCGACGCCGACCGCGGCATGATCCGCGGCAAGGTCGTCATCGTCCCGGACGAGCGTTCCAACAAACTCATCTTCGTCACCTCCAAGTCCAACATGGATTTCTTCGACAAGGTGATCGAGTCGCTCGACGTCGAAACGACGCCCGATACTCAAGTCAAGGTGTACCGCCTCAAATACGCCGATGCTGAAGACGTATCCGACATGATAAACGACCTCATCGGCAATTCGTCTTCGTCGAGCTCGTCTTCGCGAGGCAACCAGAACCAGAACGCGCGTTCCGGGACTGGCGGCAACATCACGCGCAATACGACCGGCGGCAACAATCGCGGCGGCAACAACCAGTCCTCCGCCTCCAGGTCCGGCGCGAACCAGAAGAGCGGCGAGCCGAAGGCCGGAGAACTTTCGAAGGAGAACACCGTCGTCCTCGCCGACAAGCGCATCAACGGCCTCGTCGTCATGACCCAGAAAGAACTCGTCCCGACTATCGAGAACATAATCGAATCGATGGACATTCGCCTCTCCCAGGTTCTCATCGAGACCGTAATCATCGAAGTCCAGCTGGGCGACGACCTCCAGACCGGCATCGACTGGCTCCAGCGCGGCAGGACGCGGACGACCGGCCCGTTGACCGATAGCTACGGACGCCAGATGTACCACTGGCATGGCACTTCGACCGACGGAACTTCTTCGCGCACGGTCACGAGCGCGTTCATGCCGGTCCTTGATGGCTTTACGTTCAGCGAAGACGATCGCGTCGCTGCCACTACCACGCACCTCAACCGAGATGGCCTCTACAACAACGGCAGCTACATGCTCGGCGGCGGTGGCGGTGATGCAACTTCCGCTTCGATTCTCCAGAGCCTCGTCGGCGCGGGAACGAACGTGACGAGCACGCTCCTCGGCGGTCTCACCAGCGGCGGCGCCAATTACTTCCTCAAGTCCGACAAGCTCAACCTCGCCGCCGTCATCCAGGCGTCGAAGTCCGACAGCCGCTCAAAGTATCTCGCCTCGCCTGTCATCATGACTGTCGACAACAAGGACGCGACGATCGAGGCGACGCAGATGCGCTATCTCTTCAAAGGCTACCAGTATTCCGGCTCCACCTATTCCGGGTCGCCGGTAAAGGATTACGAGCAGAAGGAGCTCGGCATCACCGTCAAGGTTACTCCCAAGATCAACCCGAACGGCACCGTTATGCTTACGGTCGAGGAGGAGTACTCCCAGGAAGGCGCGGGCCAGATGGTCGACGGCGAACTTCAAGCGACGACCGTTACGCGTAAGATGTCGGCCGATGTCGTTCTCGAAAACAACCAGTCCGTCGTCTTCGGCGGTCTCACGCAGACGATTACGCGCGAAGAGGAAAGCGGCATACCGATTCTGAAGGATATTCCATGGATCGGCAAGTGGCTGTTCGGCTCTGTTTCGCAGTCTGAATCGCGTCAGGAACTTCTCGTATTCATGACTCCGTACGTCTTGGACGATGCGGAGGCCGCGCAGGCGGAGGCGTTCCGCCGCAAGAAGGCGCTCAGCGATACGAATCCCTGGACCGACCATGGTTGGAGCGCGTCCGAGCTTGCCGATCCTGTCTCGAAGAAGGAGATGATGCGCCGTTTGAAGGACGAATGGAAGAAGCAGGATGAGGAGCGTCAGACGCGCCTTGCCATCGAGAAGGCGAAGATGGATCGCGCCAAGGCGCTTGAAAAGATGGACGATGCCGAGCGCAAGTTCTGGCTTGACGCCCATCGCGAAGAACTTGAAAAGGAAGAAAAGGAGAAGTTCGACGCATACGTCAAGGAGCAGAAAGATCTCCAGAAGCTCGCCGAGGAGATCAAGGCCGGACGCATGGAAAAGGCGAACGCGAAAATCGACGAAGCCGCCCAGGCCCAGCACGACGAGAACGAGCACGGGCGGCTCGAGCGCGAGAACGCCGCCGCCGCAGGGGCCGCAGACAATCCGGAAGAGGCGGCGCAATGAACGCAAAGTCCGCAAAGTCGCGCAAAGCGTCGGGTTGCGCGATTTTGCGGACTTTGCGTTTGAAAAAACATGACACAGGAAGAGTTAGACAAGGCCAGAGCCGATATCGAGACGACAAGCGATCTCCTAGAGCGGGCGCTGAAACTTGCAGGGCTTGTCACATCTTTGTTCCAGGCTCGTGGCATTCCGCTTGTCGTAGTCGGCGGTAGTGCCGTCGAGTTCTATACCGAAGGCGGGTATATGAGCGGGGATATAGATTTTTGCAGACGTTCTCTCGTTGGCGCCTCGCCGCGTCTCGTCAAGGAACTGCTCGCTCCGCTTGGCGGGCACAGCTCCGGCAGGAATTGGATGGTATGCGGGTTGTGTATCGATATCCTCGGAATTTTGGAGCTGGAAACGGCGAAGGAGTTCCGTATCGTGGAAACCCCATATGGCAAGGTGAGGTTCATCCCGCCGGAATTGGCGTTGGTGGAACGTGTATTCTATTCTATCGACTCGGAGGAGTGCGTCGCTTCCGCCCGGCAGATGATGGCATCGGCGTTGGAGGATCCCGATTTCGACTGGGCGGAGGCGGAGCGTTTGGCGGCGTCGCCGGATTTCGACATCCTGGGAGAGATGAAGCGTTTGAGGGAGGAGATGGGGAAATGACGTGGGAAGAGTGGAAAACTTCAAGGGGGCGCAAGCGGGAGGTGCTGCGCAGATACGGCGTCGACGCGCCATCGCGTCGCAAAACGTCGTTCAATACAGCGGAAAGGCATATGGTCAAGGCGTTCGGCGGTTCGCGGATTCCGTCATGGGCGGAGGCGGCGGACTCTGCAACAGGCAAAGGAGGGATTTGACATGAAATGGATTGCGATGATACTTTTGTCGGTGGCTGTTCTGGCCGCGGCGGGTGCGGGGGTGTACGTCATGAACGCACGCGATTCAGTCGCTCGCAAGCAGCTGCGGACCGCGGAGGCGCGGGAGGAGGCGGCGAAGTCGGCCGAGCGCCAGGCGCTCTCCGAAGAGAAGTCTGCCGCGTCGCGCGAGAATGCTAAGAACGCCGAGGCCAAAGCCGCGGAGGAGAATCGCAAGGCTAAGGAGTCGGAACTCGCGGCGGCGAAGGTCGAGGAGGCGCGGGCTGCCGCGGAAAAGGAGACTGCGCTCGCCAACAAGGCCGCCCGCGAGGCCGAGGCCGCAGCAGCAGCAGCCAATCGCGATGCCGAGCGCGCCAAGGCCCAGACTGCCGCCGCGGAAGCCGCCAAGGCGAAGAGCGAAGCAGAGAAGGCCGCCGCCAATGCCGAAGCCGAGAATGCCAGGCTCGAGCGCGAACGCCTCAAGTCCGACGCCGTTATAGCCGAGGCGAGACTTTGGGAACTGAAGGAGAAGGACCTCGAAGCGCTCGAGCGCGATCTCGTAGAATACAAAATGGAGCTCGACGAACGCGAAAGGGCGCTAAGGCCCGAGAAGACCATCAAGGATCTCGCAAACATCCCCGAAGCGCCTCGCGAAGACGCAAAGGAGGCCGCTCCACTCCTGCCGGAGGACAATCCCGAACTGCCCTCCGGAGAGCGCAAGCTCGCCAAGGCCGATCGCATCCGCAGCGAAAAGATGGCCGAACTCCAAGAACGCACGCGCGCCGTCAATGTCGCGCGTCTCGAACGCCTCTATATCAACGCCGTTAAAGAAGATCGCGTCATCGACGCCGCGTACTACCGCGCTACCCTCAAGTCCCTTTATCCGGATTGGGAGTTCAAAGGAGTGGCCGGGCAGTAGTCTCAAGTTCGAAGTCCCAAACCTGGGTCTCCCGGTGCGACGAAATGGATCCCTCGAATCGCTCTTTCACATTCGCAGCCGCTGGCTCCTGGACTTGGAACTTGCAACCAATTCAAGTAAAAGGAAAATATAGATGAGTTTGTCAGTAGGTATAGTAGGATTGCCGAACGTCGGCAAGTCGACATTGTTCAACGCGCTCACGAAGCGCCAGCAGGCGGCGGCGGAGAATTATCCATTTTGCACGATAGAGCCGAATTCGGCCATTGTCGAAGTCGCCGATCCGCGCCTTGAAAAGCTTGCGGAGATCGTGCACCCCGAGAGGATAATCCGCGCGACGGTCGAGTTCACGGACATCGCCGGCCTCGTGAAAGGCGCGTCCAAGGGCGAAGGGCTCGGCAACAAATTCCTCGCCAACATCCGCGAGTGCGATGCGATTCTCCATGTGGTGCGCTGCTTCGAGAACGACGACATCATCCACGTGCAGGAGGGTGGCAACAAGTCCGCGCCAATCGATCCCGTGAGCGATGCGGAGGTGATCGAGACCGAGCTTATTCTCGCGGACATGGAGCAGCTCCAGAAGCGCTACGACAAGGTGAAGAAGGAGGCGCAGGCAAAACCGCCGCTCCGTCCCGAGGCGGAGGCGTGCGCCGCACTTTTGAAGCATCTGGAAGAGGGCAAGAGCGTCCGTTCGTTCCCGCGCAAGGAAGGCGACCCCATTCTCAACGTCCTCAAGGAACTCCACTTTCTGACGGACAAGAAGGTCATCTACTGCGCGAACGTCGCGGACGATGATGTCACGGGAGAAGGCAATCCGCATGTCGCGGCGCTCAAGGAATACGCCGCGCGCGACGGGTCCGAGACCGTCGTCATCTGTGCGCAGATGGAAGCGGACCTCGCCGGACTCAGCGATGCCGAGGCGAAGGAGTTCCTCCAGAGCTACGGGCTTGAAGAAAGTTCCCTCGACCGCACCATCCAGCTTGCCTACAGAACGCTGGGGCTTGCGAGTTTCCTCACGGCGGGGCCGAAGGAGGCGAGGGCGTGGACGTTCCACCGCGGATGGAAGGCGCCCAAATGCGCCGGCGTCATCCACACCGACTTCGAAAAGGGATTCATCCGCGCACAAGTCGTGGCCTACGAGGACTACGTAAAATACGGCGGCGAATCCGGTGCCCGCGCCGCCGGAGCCCTGCGTCCCGAAGGCAAGGAATACGAGATGCAAGACGGAGATGTTGTCGAGTTCATGTTCAACTGACAATCAATCGTCCACGAATCCATGCAGACTCCTTCGATTGAAATACATTTTGCAGAGAATCTGCAGTTCCTGAAAACCGTTCCATCCGGTTCGGTCGATCTGATTTACATCGATCCTCCGTTCAACACTGGACGGCGTCAAATCAGAAAGCGATTCCATACCGAAAGCGGCGCAAAGGTGGACGAAGAGTCTTACGGCTACAATGATTCGTGCGGCGATTTCATCGGATTCTTGCGCCCTCGCATGGAAGAAGCGTACCGCATACTGAAGCCGCACGGTTCGTTATTCTTTCATCTAGATTATCGCGAGATTCATTATTGCAAGATAATGCTCGATGAAATATTCGGGCGCGACTCATTCATCAACGAAATCATTTGGGCCTATGACTACGGTGCGCGATCCAGGAAAAAGTGGAGCGCCAAGCACGACAATATTCTCTGGTACGCCAAGGATCCGGACGACTATACGTTCAACTACGATGAAATGGATCGCATCCCATACATGGCGCCCGGGCTTGTCGGACCGGTGAAGGCCGCGCGTGGCAAAACGCCGACCGATGTGTGGTGGCATACGATAGTCAGTCCCAACAGCTGCGAGAAAACCGGGTATGCCACGCAAAAACCCAGAGGCGTCATCGATCGGATTGTAAAAGTCCATTCCAAGCCTGGAGACGTGCTCATGGACTTTTTCGCGGGTTCGGGAACATTGGGCGAGAGCGCATATCTGCTCGGACGGAACAGCATTCTTGTCGACAACAACAAAGACGCAATCGCGGTGATGAAACGGCGTTTCGCCGCCTGCAATGCGAATTGGATCGATTGCGATTCGATCGAGGCGCTTGCTGTCAATCGAAAGAGACCGGCTTCAAACTGTATCTGCATTGAAACGACCATGAAATACGTATCTACAAGAAAAGGAATAGAGGCGACGGCAGTCGAATCCGTCTTCCAGGGGCTTGCGCCCGACGGCGGGCTGTATGTGCCTGCAAAAATCGAAGCGGCGGACCTGCCGGCGTTCGCGGATCTGGGCGAGGCGGAGCGCTACGTGCTTGCCGCGCTTTTCGGCGACTTCCCTGAAAACGTTCGCGAAGAGGCTATCGCGCGTCTTCTTTCCCGCTTCCCGGAAAGCGACGCGACGCCAATCGTCGCGGCAGACGGATTCGACATTCTCGAACTCTTCCACGGCAGGACAGGCGCGTTCAAGGATGTGGCGCTTTCGATGTTGCCCGTCTTCATGCGCCACGCGGCCAACGGGCGGCGCGTCTTGGTTCTGACCGCGACGAGCGGCGATACGGGTTCCGCGGCCATGCAGGGCTTCGCGGGCGTCGACGGCACCGAGGTCGCCGTGTTCTTCCCCAACGTCGGCACCTCGCGCATCCAGCGCTTGCAGATGACCACGCCGTCCGACGCGAATGTCCACGCGATTGCGATACGCGGCAACTTCGACGACGCGCAGGCCGCCGTCAAGCGCATCTTCGCCGATCCGCGGATCAACGCCAAGGCGCTGGAACACAACGTCTATCTTTCGAGCGCAAACTCGATCAACACCGGCCGCCTCGTGCCGCAGATTGGCTACTACATGCTCGCCGCCTCGCGCCTCGGCGAGTTCGATGTAGTCGTTCCTTCGGGCAATTTCGGCAATATCCTCGCGGCGTACTATGCGAAGATGCTGGGCGCGAAAATCGGCAAGTTCGTCTGCGCGTCGAACGTGAACGACGTTCTCGCGCGTTTCGTCAAGACGGGCGTGTACGACCCCGGCGAGAAATTCACGATAACGAATTCGCCGTCGATGGATATCCGCAAGTCGTCTAACGTCGAGCGCTTGCTGTGGCTTTTGAACGACGGCGACGGCGCGGAGGTCGAGAGGTTGATGAACGACCTCGCCGACAAAGGCCGCTACGAGTTGAACGACAAGGCCAAAGCGCGTCTCATCGCTGACTTCGAGGGCGGCGTGGCGACGCCGGAGGAGACCGAGGAAGAAATGCGCAGGATGCGCTCCGCATGCGGCTACGTGCTCGATCCCCACACGGCGGTCGCGACGTGCGTCGCACGCAAGCTCGGCTATCCAAGGGCCGGCCGCCATGCCGTCATCGCTGCCACGGCGACGCCGTACAAATTCCCCGAGACATGCCGTCACGCTTTCGGCGAAGATGTCCTCGTCAATCCTCCGTCTTCCTTCCGCGACCTGGAGACGCTCCCCGTCGCGCAGACGAAAGTCATCGACGTCGACGGCATCGACGAGGCGGTTGGAGACCTGTTCAAGGGGGTGATTTAGCTGTGAGTGCAGGAGAGATAGGAGTGTGTGATTATATGCGACTCTGCTAAAGCCCTTTACCAAGCCTGCAATGAAACTATATCTAGCCACGCACAACGCCCACAAGGTCGAAGAGATCGCGAAGATCCTGCCCGGCTTCGAGATCGTCGCCGACGATCCTGAAGGCGTCGAAGAGAACGCGCCCGACTTTGCGGGCAACGCGCTCATCAAAGTCCGTGCGATCGCATCGTGCCACAAAGGCGCGTGGTCGATGGCTGACGATTCGGGGCTGGAGGTCGCGGCGCTCGGCGGCGCGCCGGGCGTCCACAGCGCCCGCTACGCCGGCGAGCCGACAGATACGAAAGCCAACAACGCGCTTCTTTTGAAGAACCTTGAAGGCGTGGCCGACCGGCGCGCGAACTTCACGTGTGCAATCGCGCTCGTCGCCCCGGATGGCAAGGAAAGCGTCTGCACGGGCAAGTGTTTCGGCAAAATAGCGCTCGCGCCCTCTGGCGCTGGCGGCTTCGGCTACGATCCGCTTTTCATCCCGGACGGCGAAACAAAAACCTTCGCCGAACTCGGCGAGAAAATCAAAAACACGATTTCCCACCGCGCTCGCGCGTTGGAGTCGGCAAAACAGACAATAGGAGGCTGCTCAAAATGAAAATGAACTTTTCCGTGCCTGTCGTGGCGTTGATCGCCGGTGCGGCGCTTGGCTATTGCCTGGCGCCTGGCGGCACCCCCGCCGGTGACGATTCGCAGAAGGCCGATTCCGTCCAGAGCAAGAGCATCGGCGAGGCGCCGAACGACGAGTCCGTCGCGGCCCTTCGCGCCCGCATCGCAGAACTCGAAAAGGCGCTTGGCGAGAAGTCGGCCCTTGACGAGGCCTTCACGGCTGCCGAGAAAATCGGCGGCGAGGATCGCGAGAACCGGCGCAGGGAATTCCGCAGCCCGAGAGAATTCATCGAGGAGATGAAAAAGAACGAGCCCGAGCGCTATGCCGAGATGACGAACCAAATGGCGAGATTCCGTCAGCGGCGGCTGGAACGGGCGCAGTCGAAGCTCGATTTCCTCGCGTCGGTCGATGTCTCCGCCATGAGCGAAGAGGCGCAAGCCACGCATTTGCGGCTTCAGGAACTCATCCAGACGCGCGAGGAAATCGAAGCGAAACTCCATTCCGAGGACATCACGGACGAAGAGCGCCGTCAAGTATTCCAGGAAATGGTGGAGGCGGAACGCGAGATGCACGAGCTCAACAGGCAGGAGCGCGACAATTTGATTGCGGAGACAGTGCGCGAACTCGGTTACGACGGCGATGATGCGGCGGCGATTGCCGACACGATGAAGGAAATCATTTCTTCTACGAGCAACAACAATTTCGGCCCCGGCGGTCCTGGAGGCCCCGGCGGACGTCGCGGACGCGGCCCGGGCGGACTCGGCCGCAGGTGAACGGCATAATATCATTCCACGCATCATGAAAGCGAAAACATTCATTGACCAGGTAGAGGTGCTCGTCAGGAGCGGAAAGGGCGGGGACGGCGCGATGTCGTTCCGTCGCGAGGCGCTCGTGGAATTCGGCGGGCCCGACGGCGGCGACGGCGGAAGAGGTGGCGATGTCGTTTTCGCGGCGTCGGACCATCAGAACTCCCTGCTGAGCCTCTACTACGACCCCAAGTGCTTTGCCCAGGATGGCGGGCCGGGGCAGGGACAGAAGATGTACGGCAAGCGCGGGAAGGATTTGATCGTTCCCGTGCCGCTGGGAACGGAGGTGTACGAAGTCGATACGGGCCTCCTGGTCGCCGACATAACAGAGCCGGGGCAGAAGGTAATCGTCGCCAAAGGCGGCGCCGGCGGCTTCGGCAATGTACACTTCAAGTCGAGCGTCAACCAAGCGCCCACCGAGCATACGCCGGGCGGCGCGCCGGAGGAGAAACGGCTCAGACTTGAATTGAAGACCATTGCCGACGCAGGGCTTCTCGGCTTCCCCAATGCGGGCAAGAGTTCGCTCCTGAGCGTCCTTTCCTCCGCCACGCCCAAGATCGCGAGTTATCCTTTCACCACGTTGAACCCGATTGTTGGTACAATCGTGTATCCCGATTGGGCGAAGATACGCATGGCGGACGTGCCCGGGATCATCGAAGGCGCCGCCAAGGGCGTCGGGCTCGGGCTTGCATTCCTCAAGCATCTTGAACGCTCGAAGGTGCTCGTATATGTAATCGACATGGCGGGCACGGACAACCGCGAGCCGTGGAACGACTACAAGATTCTGAAGAAGGAAATCGACGAATATTCGTTTGAACTCTCCGAGCGGCCGTGTCTTGTCGTCGCAAACAAGATGGATGAGGAGGTCTCGAAAGAGAATCTTGCGCGTTTTGTCCGCGAAACAGGCGTCGAACCGATTGCGATTTCGTGCGAGACGCGCGAGGGATTGGATGAATTCCGCGAGGCGCTCAGGAGAATCGTCGAGCCGAAGATGAAGTTCCACCACACCCACGCCGAGGCGCCCGACCTCAAGGACTTGCCTGATACTACAGGCGACGAACTGCCGGAAGACGCACTCCGTTTCGCGACGTTCCTCAAGTTCGACAAACCCAAGGCGAAGTCTCACCCGTCTCGCGGTAATATACATTGATGTTGCATTTGGCTTTTTACATTTAGCAGTGCATTTTGCCATTTAGTCATGGAATCATTTCTCCCGGTGCGACTAAATCAGCCCAGCAAATCGCTATTCCGCGTTCGCAGACGCCAGGCTCCTGAGTTGGCAAATAAATGGTCAAATGCAATGTAAAATGTCAAATGCTAAATTTATTCAACGTTTCAATTTTTAAACTGATATGAAGAAATGGAATGTAGCGACGGTAAAGGCCGCTAAGGGCAAGGAGAAACTCGGTTGCTGCACGGCGTATGATGCGTGTTTCGCGCGGCTCGCGGACGAGGCTGGCGTGCCGATCATCCTCGTCGGAGATTCGATGGGCATGACGATGCTCGGCTACGAGACGACACTGCCTGTGAAACTGGAAGAGACGCTTTCGGCGACGGCGGCGGTGGCGCGGGCGGCGAAGAATGCGATGGTGGTCGCCGACATGCCGTTCGGGTCTTACCAGTGCGGCGACGACCTTGCCGTCGCCAATGCCGTAAAGTGCATACAGGCTGGTGCGGACGCGATCAAGCTCGAAGGCGGCGCGAGCGTGTGCGCGCTCGTCAAGCGTCTCACGACGGCTGGAATACCCGTCCTCGCCCATGTCGGCATGACGCCGCAGAGCGTGAACGAATACGGCGGGTTCAAGCGCCAAGGCAAGACGCGCGAGGCGGCGGAGAAAGTCATCGAGGATGCGAAGGCGGTCGAGGCGGCAGGCGCGTTTGCGGTCACTCTGGAGTGCATCCCGTCCGAACTCGCGGCAGAGATCACCGCAACGCTCAAGATACCGACGGTCGGGATCGGCGCCGGTCCCGTGTGCGATGCGCAGTGGCTTGTGATGCACGATCTCCTCGGACTGAACGAGCGAGTTCCATCCTTCGTCAAGCAGTATGCGCACCTTGCCGGGTCGGTCCGCGGCGCTTTCAAGGCGTATGTCGACGAAGTGCGCGATGGCGTTTTCCCGGCTTGAGATATTGTCTGGGATATGCTATAATACTTTGCAAACGAACATACTAGATGAAAGGAGATTTCGATGCCTCGTTTGCTGGATGATGAATATCTCAAGCCGTTCGAGGGAGCCATCAGGGGCCGTGCGCAGCACGCCAGCGATCGCGCCGATGAACTGACCGGCGGTCGCGAGTCTCTTTCGGATTGGGCGAGCGCCCATGAGTATTACGGTCTTCATAAGACCGCGAAGAGCTGGATTTTCCGCGAGTGGGCTCCGAATGCGACGTCGATGTGGCTGGTGGGCGATTTCTCGAAGTGGAAAATCGACCCGTTATTCGAGCTCTTCCGCATCCCCGGCACCGACACGTGGGAGCGCGAGATTCCGCTTGACGCGATAAAGCATGGCGACAACTACCGGCTGGAAATGCGCTGGGAAGGGGGGCACGGCGAGCGCCTGCCGGCATACGCAAGATACGTCGTGCAAGACGAAAACACGAAGCTTTTCTGCGCCCGGGTCTACGCTCCGCCCACTTCTTACGAATGGCGTTTCAAGACCCCCGCGCGCGCCGCAGTGCCGTTTATCTACGAGGCGCACGTGGGCATGGCGAGCGAAGAGAAGAAAGTCGCTTCCTACGCCGAATTCCGCGACCACATTCTCCCGCGCATCAAGAAGGCCGGCTACGATACGGTCCAGTTGATGGCGATAATGGAGCATCCGTATTACGGCTCGTTCGGCTATCACGTTTCCAACTTCTTCGCGGCGTCGTCGCGGTTTGGAACGCCGGACGACTTGAAGTCGCTTGTCGACACCGCGCACGGGATGGGACTCAGGGTGATAATGGACCTCGTCCATTCCCACGCCGTCAAAAACGAACGCGACGGACTTTCGCTGTTCGACGGCACCGACTACCAATACTTCCACCACGGCGCCAAGGGATGGCACACCGCCTGGGACAGCCGCTGTTTCGACTACGGCAAGACGAACGTCCTGCACTTCCTTCTCTCGAACTGCCGCTTCTGGCTCGATGAATATCGTTTTGACGGCTACCGTTTCGACGGCATCACGTCGATGCTTTTCTGGAACCACGGCCTTGGCGAAGCGTTCACGAACTACGGCATGTATTTCGACGGCTCGATGGACGACGATGCATGGGCGTATCTCGCGATGGCCAACAGAGTCATCCACGAAGTGCGGCCTGACGCGATCACGATCGCCGAGGACGTCTCCGGCATGCCTGGAATCGCCGCGCCGCAGGAAGATTGCGGAATGGGGTTCGACTACCGCCTTGCCATGGGCGAGCCGGACTACTGGTTCCACATCGCGGAGAAGGTCAAAGACGACGATTGGTCGATGGGCGGACTCTATTGGGCTCTGACCGACAAGCGCGCGGACGAGAAGGTCGTATCCTACGTGGAATCGCACGACCAGGCGCTCGTCGGCGGCAAGACGTTTTTCTTCCAGCTCGCGGACGCCGCCATTTACTGGGGAATGGCGAAGGACCAGCACGGCCTCGAAGTCGAGCGTGCTATCGCCCTCCACAAGATGGCGCGTCTTGCGACGTGCGCGCTCAACGGCGGAGCGTATCTCAACTTCATGGGCAATGAATTCGGCCATCCGGAATGGATCGACTTCCCGAGGGCGGAAAACGGCTGGGATTACTCTCACGCGCGCCGCCAGTGGTCGCTTCGCGACAGCCCGGATCTGCGGTTCAAAGCGCTTGCCGATTTCGACGAGGAGATGCTGCACGTCCTCCGCAAGGAGTCTCAGGCAAAACCAATACTGCTATTGGCGAACGGTCCGGACAAGGTGCTTTCGTTCGTGCGCGGCGATTTGATGTTCGTCTTCAATTTCCACCCGACCGAATCATACTCGGGCTACGGCATCATCGTGCCGCCGGCGACGAAATGGCGGCACGTGCTCGACACCGACGAGCCGCGATTTGGCGGCCAGGGACGCATCTGCCCGGCGCAGGTGTACGAGCCGGAGATGACGGAGATGAAGGGCGAAATCGTCCAGATGGCGAAGTTCTACATCCCGTCCCGCACTGCGATAGTCCTTGCGAGAATCGAGAGCTGACAAAGAGAATTTGCGTTTTGCACCACTGACCAACCTTCAAATAAAACAACAAACAATGAAAAAACTGATAATGGGAGCACTTGCCATTGCAAGCATCGCAGCACTGGCGGCAGAGCCGGTTGAAGTCGAAAAAGGACGCGTGGCCGTCGTCTATTTCTCGTGGAGCCCGAGCGGCAACACGCGCTTCGCGGCCAAGACGATCGCAGAAAAGGCTTCTGCGGACATCTACGAAATCAAGCCCGAGAAGCCGTACAACAGCGATTACTCGGCGTGCTGCGACGAGGCGAATCCGGAATGCCGCCAGAAGACTTTGCGTCCAATAAAGCCGCTTGCAATCGACCTTGCGAAATACGACGTCGTCTTCGTGGGCACGCCGAACTGGTGGGGGACGATGGCGCCGCCCGCCCGCACTTGGGTCGTGAACAACGCCGGCGCGCTCAAGGGCAAGACGGTCTGCCTGTTCCAGACCCACGGCGGCGGCGGAATGCAGAACCTCGAGCGCGACTTCAAGTCGATTACGCCTGATTGCAAAGTCCTTCCCGCGAAGGCGTTTTCTGGCTCGTCCGTCCGTTCTTCCGTCGCGGCGCTCGAGAAATTCGTCGATGAAAGAATCAAGCTCAAGTGAAAGGTCGGGCGATGTCCTGCATATTCTGTTCCATAGCGGCGGGAGAAATTCCATCGTTCAAGGTTTACGAAGACGAACTCGTCCTCGCCTACCTTGACATCAATCCATTCACACGCGGCCACACGCTGGCAATCCCGAAGCAGCACGTCGCCGGGCTGCTCGATGCCGATGATGCGTTGCTCGGAGAAGTCATAAAGCGCGTCAAGCGCGTCGCCGCCCATCTCAAAGCGGCGCTTCCTTGCGACGGCTTCAACATTCTGCAGAATAACGGCGAGGCCGCCGGCCAGACCGTCCGTCACTTGCACTTCCACATCATACCACGCTACGCCGGCGAACCGCTCGAATTCAAGAGCCACAAGGGAGATATGGACGAGCTCAAGAAATTGGCCGACAAGCTCGCATTCCAATCATAGCTCATCTTCACCTTGACCCCGTCTGAATTCATGGACAACCCGGACTGGGCGAACTTCCTGCCTGAAATGCAGGATTCGCCCCGCAGCCGGGCTATCGTCACGCATGAGGACTGTTCGCCTCTGGCGCTTGATGACGCGGCGATGCATCTTCGCGTCGGCGGCACTCTCGGCACCATGCCGGGCTACGAGGAGCGACCCGGCCAGATCGACATGCTCAAGGCGATCGTCAGGGCGTTCAACGCCCGCGAGCATTTGATGATCGAGGCCGGGACGGGGGTGGGGAAGTCTCTCGCGTATTTGATACCGGCCGTCCTTTGGGCGCACCTCAACGATACATGCGTTGTCGTCTCCACGGCGACGCGCAATCTCCAGTCGCAACTTCTCGGCCACGACATACCGCGCGCCGTGCTGACACTTGGCGAAGGTGCGCGGAAGTTCAAGGTCGCATTGCTCAAGGGCCGCGGCAACTATCTCTGCCTGCGGGCGGTGGACGAGTTTTTCGAAACCGGTTTTTGGGTGAAGGACGAAGCCGAGCAGGAGGCGATACCCGGCTTTATTGAATGGCTGCGCACGACCGCGGATGGCGATCTTGATACATACGACGGTCTGCCCCGGAGTCTGCTCACATGCCCGGGCGAGGAGTGCTCTGCGCGCCATTGCCGTTTCTATTCGCGGTGCTTCGTGTACCGGGCTCGCAAGAAAGCGATGGAGGCCTCTCTCCTTGTAGTCAATCATGCACTCGTGCTGGCGGAGGCCGCAGGCGGGGCCGGCTCGATCTTGCCGCCGTATTCGCGGCTGATTCTCGATGAGGCTCACAATCTCGAAGAAATCGCGACCGATCAATTGAGCGCCGAATTTTCGACGCCCGCTCTGAACCGCATATTCAACCGTCTGAGCCGAAAGGGCCGTGGCCGGAATGCGAAGTCCACCGGCATTTTCGCAAATGTCGACCGCATTCTCCGGCGCGGCGCACTCGCCGAGCCTGCGTATTCTGTCATCTTCTCGGCGCTCTCCGAGGCGTCCTCGCTCATGGTGAAGGCGTATGACACGGCAGACGCTCTGTTCGATGTGGCGGAGCGCCTCTTGCCTCCCGGCGCGGCAAATGGCCTCTGCCGCTACAAAGTCGAAGAGGATCCTGTCACCCATGCCAAGACCAGGATGCACTCGCTCAACGGCCTTTTCAAACCGTATTCGGCCGCGGAGTGGCAAGAGCCTGCGCTAGTCGCGGCACAGTCGAAGTTCGAAAGCGCAATGGCGGCAATCGTCAATCTCCTCCATCGTATGCGCGATGTCCTCGCCGAATACGAGGACAAGGACGGCGTCAAGGTCCACGCGGACCTTGCGGTGCAGATCGATGGCTGCGCCGAGCAATTCGTTGCGTTCGTCTCCGGAGCGTGCTTCGTCCTCGCCGGCGCCAAGCCGACCCATGCATATTGGATCGAGCACGTCCACCCGCAGAAGAGGAAGGCGTATACGCGCCTTGTGGCGGCGCCTCTCTCGGTTGCGGAGGATCTGAAGAATATGCTCTACGACCAGAAGGATTCGGTCATACTCTCTTCCGCTACGCTGCGGGTCGGCAGCGATTTCCGCTACATGATCCAGCGGCTGGGCTGCACGGAACGCGTCCAGGCGCTCGTGGCGGCGAGTCCGTTCGACTATCTTCGCCAGGCGCTTGTGCTCGCATCGGGCGCGATGCCGGATCCCTCGGCGAATCCGGTCGCTTATTCCGATGCGCTTGCGAATATGATGCGCGACCTCTTCGATGCGACGGATGGAAGGGCGCTCGTTCTTTTCACGAGCTACGAAATGATGAACCGCGTCGCGGATACCGCGCGTCCGCAACTTGAGGACGCGGGCATTCGCCTGCTGGTCCAAGGCGAAGGCTCGTCCCGCGAGGCGATGACAAGCACTTTGCGCAACGCATCGTCGCGCACCGTCGTATTTGGCGCGCAATCGTTCTGGGAAGGCGTCGATGTCTCGGGCGAGGCGCTCAGTTGCGTCGTCATAACGCGCTTGCCGTTTGCACAGCGCGGCGACCCGATAGTCGAAGCGCGGAGCGAGAAAATCGAGCGCGAAGGAGGCTCTAGCTTCCGAGACTACTACCTGCCGGAGGCGGTCATTCGCTTTCGCCAGGGCTTTGGACGCTTGATACGCACGCGCCGCGACCGCGGCGTAGTGATCGTCTCGGACCCTCGCATCGTCACCAAGAACTACGGTGCCATATTCCGTCGCAGCATCCCCGCCACCACCCACACCGTCCCCGACATTCCCTCCATACTCGCTCAAATCAAAGCATTCTTCGGCCGC
>DFGB01000038.1:22425-67448 GCA_002371135.1 Verrucomicrobia bacterium UBA3761
TGAGCGGCCCTATTGACACGACAAGGGTAGATATGCTACAATATAAACAATCGCGGGCTTGGGGCGGGTGCTTCATGTGCGCGAGACAACGAATCACAAGAAAGAGCAAACAGATGGAAATCTATGTTGGTAACCTCGCTTACGCGACGACTGACGACGGATTGAAGGCAGCGTTCGCGGCATTCGGCGAAGTTACTGCCGTTCGTGTTGTGACCGATCGCATGACCGGTCGCAGCAAGGGATTCGGCTTCGTTACGATGCCGGACGACACTCAAGCCCAGGCGGCAATTGACGCCCTCAACGGCCACGACCTCGACGGCCGCACCGTCCGCGTCAACGAGTCGCAGCCCAAGCCCCGTGAAGAGCGTCGCGGTTCATTCCGCAACGATCGTGGCGGCTTTCGCGATCGCGATCGCCGCGGTCCGAGGCGCGAGTCCCGTTGGTAAGCAAAGCTCTTCTCTTGTCGTATGGCGAGACTAGACTCCGAACATTCTCCCTTCAAGGAGATATTCGAAAAAGACCCGCGCTATTCGGCGCGGGCCTATTTGCATCTCATGGACGCTCTTCAGAGGCACTACACGTCCGACCAGACCGTCGGAGCAACAACGATCCTGGAGGATTTCCGGCTGACGTGCCTCGACGAATTCGGTCCGTTCGCGTATGCCGTATTGATGGAATTCGGGGTGGAATGTACGGAGGATGTCGGCGAAATGTTTTCAAACCTCGTCGAGGAGAAGTTCGTGCCGCCGCCAGAAGGCAAGGCTGCTTTGTCTTTCGCGGACGGATATGATTTTGAAAAGACCTTCCGCGCCCCGTATGTGCGCAAGGCCGTTTTATTTGGCATTTAGCATTTGGCATTTCGTATTGCATTTTCTCATTCAGTCGTTTTGCCGTTTCTTGGATCCAGCGGCCACACCGCTCGCGTAAGCAGGAAGTAGAAAGCAGTAAGTAGAAGATAATACGCACGTCCCGCCTGAACGGCAAATTTCCTGCTTCCTGCTTTCTAAATCTTGTCGAACTGTGAGATCTTCTAAATGGCGCAACGACTAAAAATTCAATGCCAAATGACAAATATAAAATGCCAAATGTAATGATGCAATAGATAAATGGACAAATAGGAAAGCAGGTTTTGAAACCATGAGCAACAAGATAGAAATGAAGGACGGCGCACTCGTCGTCGGTGCAAATCCCGTCATACCCTACATCGAAGGCGACGGCACGGGTCCTGACATCACACGCTCGGCGATGGTCGTCTGGAACGCCGCCGTGGCGAAGGCCTACAACGGCGACAGGAGGATCGCGTGGAAAGAAGTCCTCGCCGGTCAGAAGGCGTTCGACAAGACCGGCGAATGGCTCCCAAGGGAAACTCTGGACGCGTGCCGCGATTGCCTTGTCTCCATCAAGGGGCCTCTCACGACGCCCGTCGGCGGCGGCATCCGCTCGATCAACGTAGCCATGCGCCAGAAACTCGACCTCTACGTGTGCCTGCGCCCGGTGCGGTGGTTCAAGGGCGTGCCTTCTCCCGTCAAGAGGCCGGAGCTCACCGACATGGTCATTTTCCGCGAGAACACCGAGGATATCTACGCCGGCATAGAGTGGATGAACGGCACGCCTGAAGTAGAGAAGGTCAAGGCGTTCCTTCTGAACGAGATGGGCGTGAAGAAAATCCGCTTCCCCAAGACCGCTTCGATTGGAATCAAGCCGGTAAGCCTTGAAGGAACGGAGCGTCTTGTGAAGGCCGCCTTCGACTATGCGATTGCGAACGACAGAAAATCGGTCACGCTCGTCCACAAGGGCAACATTCAGAAATTCACCGAAGGCGCGTTCCGCGATTGGGGCTACCAGCTCGCCAAGCGCGAATACGGCGCGACGGTGATCGGCGAGGGGCCGTGGTGCGAATTCAAGAACCCCAAGACCGGCCGCATGATCGTCGTCAAGGATTGCATCTGCGACGCGTTTCTCCAGCAGATCCTCACGCGCCCCGCCGAGTATGACGTCATCGCGACGCTGAACCTCAACGGCGACTACGTCTCCGACGCGCTTGCCGCGACCGTCGGCGGGATCGGCATCGCCCCAGGCGCCAACATCAACTACCAGACCGGCGTCGCCGTTTTCGAAGCGACCCACGGCACCGCCCCCAAGTATGCGAACCTCGACAAGGTAAATCCGGGCTCGCTCATCCTTTCCGGCGAGATGATGCTCCGCTACATGGGCTGGACGGAAGCCGCGGACAAGATCATCGCCGCCATGGACAAGGTGATCGCCGCAAAGACCGTCACATACGATTTCGCACGCCAGATGGAAGGTGCCAAGGAAGTCAAGTGCTCCGAATTCGGCAACCTTCTCGCCGAGGCGATGTGATGATAAAGAGGGGAACAGGGAAGAGGCGGGATGGGTTCTGGAATATCGAGAACCTATATGCCTCATCCCTCTTTCCTCTCCGCTTCCCATGCTCTCGATTTGCGCCATAATCGCTGCGAGTTTTCTGCGCTTTCTCGATCCCTACACGAGTCTCTACCAGACGGACGACGACGTGGAAGGCGGGGGGCTCTCTGCCGAGCCGGGGTATTGGCTTGTGCCAAACGGCCTCAAGGATCCGCAATTCAAAAAGAATCCTCGCGCACGCATTCTTTATTCATCCTACAGATTGTCCGCGGAGGCATCGAAGGAATACGACGAATCCAAGCCCAGCGATCTTTTCAAGGTAAATCAGGTGGGGTATTTGCCGTGGGCGCCGAAGTTCGCTTACATGGGCGCGTGGCTTGGTCCGAAGCTTGGAAAGTGGCGTCCACACGAGCCGATGAAACGCTGGAGGCTGGTCGATTCCAATACCGGCGAATGCGTGTTCGAATCGCAGGAAGGACCGCGTGTCAGAATCGAAGATGGCTACACCAAAAGCGGCACGCCGTTCACGGGAGAAGATACATACGAGATGGACTTCTCGTCCATCACGAACACCGGGGTGTACCACATAGAAGTGCCGGGCGTCGGACGCAGTCGCGATTTTGCGATTTCAGCCGAAGCGCCGGAGAATGCCTTCCGCATTCACATGCAAGGGCTCTATCACAAGCGCTGCGGCATCGCCAAGGAGGAGCCGTGGACGCATTGGACGAGCCCGGCCTGCCACACGAATATCGTGCGCGGCACGTTCCCGCCCGAAGAGGGCAGGCTCGAGCCGAAGAGGCGCATGTTCGCGATCATCAGGTACAACACGGCGTGGGATCGCGCGGAAAGGCTGAATCTTTCCGGGGGCTGGCATGATGCGGCGGACCACGACCGCCGGCCGGTGCACATGAATATCGTGAGCGATTTGTGCGCGGTCTATCTCATGCGACCGCAGAATTTTCGCGACGGCCAACTCTACATCCCGGAAAGCTCGAATGGCATTCCCGACATTCTCGACGAAGCGGAGTGGGGCCTCAGGCATCTTCTTGCGGCGCAACAACAGGACGGAGGCGTCCCGACTTGGATAGAGGCGCCCGGCATTCCGGCGACCCAGGAAAGGGCAGATCAAGATTCTCTCCCGTACGCGCTCTCTCGCGCTACGCGCCGTTCTTCCCTCATGTATGCGGCACATGCCGCGCTACTCGCCCGCTGCCACGATTCGTTCAAGGAGAAATATCTTGCCTCCGCCATACGCGCGTGGCGCTATGCGATGACCGCTCGACCTGAAAGCGAAGTCTTCGAAGTCAGAAAGAAAAAATATAAGTTTTTCACTGAAAGCGAACTCGTGGACTGGTACGAGGACGAGGAACTTCCTGCGCAGTATCTCGTCAAGGCGGCCGTGAACCTCCATGCGCTCACCGGCGACAAGATGTACCTCGGCATGCTCTCGCAGTTTGGCGACCAGATTCAAAAAGACACCGCCCGTAATTCATGGTCGTGGTCGCCGTTGATATTCTCCGGCGAAAAGGCTCTCGGCTGGCCGGAGGACATGGATGAATATTGGAAGCTATGGCAAAGGAAAACGCTCAACGTGGCGCGCAGCATCTGCGACCAGATTGAAAGTTCCTACGCATACAGGGCGCCATGGTGGGCGCCGCAGCAAGGGTGGGTGCATGCGATGAGCTGGGGGGCTTCGCACCCGCTCAGGCGTGCGCAATATCTCATCGCCGCGCACGGCATGACAGGCGAGGAGAAATATCTCGCCGCCGCGTCGCTCGCCAACGATTTCCACAACGGCTGCAATCCGCAAGGCACCACCTTGACGAGCGGGCTTGGCGAGGTATATCCAGTCGTATTCCTGGATATACCTTCCTACAACGACGGCATTGCCGAATACATCGGCGGCATAAGTCCATACCGCTGGACATACGGCATTCCTGCCAATGCGGTGAAAATGGTCTACGGCGGCGACAAGGATTTTGCCGCAAAGTGGCCCATATGGCGGCGATGGGGCAACCTCGAGAACCAGACCGTAGCCGCAAGTGAATATACAGTCTGGGAAACGATTGCCCCGGCGGCAAGTGTCACAGGCTATCTCATCGATACTCCGACCCGTGGCGATCCGCGCAGCCAGCGCCGCCCTGCAACAGACATTACCTCGCTGCCCGGCTATTGGCCGCTGCCGTAGGAAGCGAAAATTTTTCGATTTTCGATTTGTTTCAAGCATTCCTTCCACCAACCACTAACTGGCAACTACCATGACAACACTAGATATTGCGCTCGCAGGCTACCTCGCGTTCGGACAGCTGGTCCCAAATTATCAGCAGGAGATAATCAAACACGCCGGATTGCAAGTGATCCATTCCGACGGCGCGGTGACGCTTCGTCTCAAGGAAGTCTCGCGCAAAGAGTCTGAGGGCCTGACGACAATCTCGCTCAAGGACGAGGCGTATCCATTCGAAGTCAAGCGCTATGTCAAGACCTGGCCCGACTGCGATGCTGTAGAGACGTGGCTTGAGATTTCCCACACTGAAGCTGGTCCTGTCAGGCTGCTCAGGGCGGACAGCTTTGCCTCGAACGTCGATTGCCGCAGCGAGAAGATCAAGATAATGTCGCTTTCAGGAGTGTGGGCGGACGAAGCGCACGTTCACGAGTCCGACCTTGCCGCCGGGCAGGGCATACAGCTCCTCTCGCGTTCTGGGACGCGTGACGCGTGGGAATCAAATGCGGCGATGATGGTGTCGTTCGGCGACGACGTCGGCGAAAATGCCGGCAAGGTTCTCGGCGTCGCGCTTGAATGGACCGGCACGACGGAGCAGCGCGTGCGCAGGAATTGGAACGGCAGCGAGACGTTTGTCTCGTCCGGCATAGACATGACGACCGGCCCGTATGTTCTCGACCCAGGCAAGGTATTCACGACGCCCAAGGCGATACTCGTCTGGTCGGAGAAGGGGCGTGGCGAGGTCTCGCGCAACTTCCATCGCTGGGCGAAGAACCACCTCATGCCGCATGGCCGCGATTTGCATGCTGTCTTGCTCAACAGTTGGGAAGGCGCGTATTTCTCCTTTACGGAACAGACGCTACTGGACATGATGGACGGCGTGGCCGAAATGGGCGGCGAGATGTTCGTTCTGGATGATGGCTGGTTCGGCTGGGGCGAATTCGCCCGCGACGAAAAGAACACGGATCACGTCGGACTTGGCGACTGGGTCGTGAATCCGGCCAAGCTGCCGCGCGGCCTCGGGTTCCTCGCAGATGAAGCGGCGAAGAGGGGCTTGAAATTCGGCCTTTGGGTCGAGCCGGAGATGGCCAACACCCGCAGTCACCTCGCCAATGCCCATCCAGAGTGGTTGTTGCGCGAAGATGCCCGTGCGCTCGTGCTTGGGCGCGGCCGCACGCAGCTCGTCCTCGATATGACGAATCCCGACGTGCGCGATAACATCTTCGGCCAGCTCGACGCCGTATGTTCCTCCGTGCCGTCGCTCGCCTATATCAAGTGGGACTGCAACCAGAACATCGTCAACCCTGGCTCGACATGTCTCGCGAGCGATCGCCAGTCGAACTTGTGGTATGACTACACGAAGGGCCTCTATAGCCTTCTCGCTCGCCTTCAGGCGAAGCGCCCCGGAATAATGGTGCAGGCTTGCGCGTCCGGCGGCGGGCATATGGATTTCGGCTTCTTGCGCTACGCAGATGAATTCTGGACAAGCGACTGCACCGACCCTCTGCGCCGCGTCTTCATTCAGTGGGGCGCTTCGCAGTTCTACCCGGCCTCGGCGATGGCCTGCCACGTCACCGCTTCGCCAAACCACCAGACGCGGCGCGAGACGCCCCTCAAGTACAGATTCGACGTTGCAATGTCCGGCCGCCTCGGCCTCGAACTCCACCCGAAAGATCTCTCGGCGGACGAGCTCGCGTTCGCGAAATCCGCCGTCGAGACGTATAAGCGCATCCGCCCTGTCGTGCAGAACGGCGAGCTGCATAGGATCCTCTCGCCATACGAAAATCCTCTCTCGTCTCTGATGTATGTCGCCGAAGATCGCTCCAGCGCCGTCGTGTTCGCGCTCGGGCTCGACAAGGGCGGCGAGAAGCGCGCGGTACTCAAGCTCGACGGCCTTGATGAAAACGCGCTCTACAAGATCAAAGAATCGAATGCCGCCGGGCGCGCACATGCGGCTCTTTCGAGCGATGCCGTCTCAGGCCGCGACCTCGCCGCAAACGGCATCGAGGTCGTTCTCGAAGGCGAATACGACTCCGCCATCTTCGAACTCGAGCGGCTCTGAGCCTTGGTGGCATTTTCTCATTGGCGACATTTTCAACTGCGCTTGACCCTTTAGACCCGAAAATGGTATAATTCACATAACGTAATTCGAAAGGCATAAAATGAATCAGGAAGTCTGGAACAAGATAGACAGTCTTATCGACCGCGATCAGGCGAAGACGCTCAAGGAACGCTTCGCCGAGGATCCTTCGCGGGCCGGGCGCTATTCGATCGAGGCCGCAGGATGGTTTCTCGACTACTCGAAAAACAGGATCGACGACGAGATGATGTCCGCACTGATCGAGCTCGCCGAGAAGTCGAATTTGAAGGCCGAGATCGAGAAGATGTTCACGGGCGAGAAGATCAACGCGACGGAGGGTCGCGCCGTCCTCCACACTGCGCTCAGGAACTGCGACCCTGCGGCCAAGGTGTTCGTCGACGGCAAGGATGTGATGCCGGACGTCCGCGAAGTCCTTGCGCGCATGGGCGAGTTCTCCGACAAGGTCCGCTCCGGCGAATGGAAGGGCTACACAGGCAAGAGCATCAAGTACGTCGTCAACATCGGCATCGGCGGCTCGGACCTCGGCCCCGTGATGGCCAACATCGCGCTCACTCCGTATTCGAAGCGCGACATGAAGTTCTTCTTCGTCTCCAATGTCGATTCCACGCATCTTGCCGAGACGCTGCTCTCGGTCGAGGCGGAAGAGACTTTGTTCATCGTCGCGTCGAAGACGTTTACGACGCAGGAGACGATGTCGAACGCAGGGGCCGCGCGCGAGTGGCTCGTCGGCAAGCTCGGCTCCGAGGCGGCCGTCGCGCGCCATTTCGTCGCCGTCTCCACGGCCGCCAGGGAAGTGGCGGACTTCGGCATCGACACGGCGAACATGTTCGGCTTCTGGGATTGGGTCGGCGGACGCTATTCGCTCCCGAGCGCCATTGGCCTCTCGCTCATGCTTTCCATCGGCAAGGAGAACTATGCGAAATTGCTCTCCGGCTACTACGCGATGGACTGCCACTTCCGCAATGCCCCGTTCGAGAAGAACATGCCTGTCGTCATGGCGCTTCTCGGCATCCTCTACGCCAACGGCTACGGCGCCGAGAGCTACTGCATCCTCCCCTACGACCAGTACCTCTCGCGCTTCCCGGCCTATTGCCAGCAGATGGACATGGAGTCGAACGGCAAGAGCGTCGACAAGGACGGCAAGCAAGTCACTTACACGACCGGGCCCATTGAATGGGGCGAGCCCGGGACGAACGGCCAGCACTCGTTCTACCAGCTTATCCATCAAGGCACGCACCTCATCCCTTGCGACTTCATCGGTTTTTCGCGCACGCACAACCCGATTGGAGACCTGCACGACAAGCTGATGGCGAATCTTTTCGCGCAGACCGAGGCGCTCGCGTTCGGCAAGACGGCGGAGGAATGCCGCGCCGAGGGCGTGAGCGAAGAGCTCGTGCCGTTCAAGACGTTTGAGGGCAACCGCCCCACGAACACGCTCCTCGCCGACGAGCTCACGCCGGAGACCCTCGGCGCGCTTGTCGCCCTCTACGAGCACAAGGTGTTCACGCAGGGCGTCATCTGGAACGTCTACAGCTTCGACCAGTGGGGCGTGCAGCTCGGCAAGGTCCTCGCCAAGGGCGTGCTGAGCGACCTCGTCGCCGCCGTCCCCTCCGGCAAGCACGACTCTTCGACCAACCAGCTCATCGCCCGCTACCGCAAGGCCGTGGGGAGATAGCCGCAGACGTTTAGCATTTTACATCAACGGCCAAATGCCGGAATTTCAAAATGCCGAATGCTGAATCTGGCGTAATGCGGACGCGGGTGGCGCCGCACGTGGCAGAATTGCCGAAGAGCGGGATACGCAAGTTTTTCGATATCGTCGCACAATCGAAAGACATCGTCTCGCTTGGCGTCGGCGAGCCGGATTTCGACACGCCGTGGCATATTTCGCGCGCGGCGGTGACGTGTCTCGAAAACGGCGGCACGCACTACACCTCGAACCTCGGTACGCCGCAATTGCGCCAGGCGATCTGCCGCTATCTCGAGCGGCGCTTTGCCGCGCACTTCGACTGGTCGAAGGAAGTGCTCGTCACGGTAGGCGTTTCGGAGGCGATAGACCTTGCGATACGCGCGCTGTGCTCGCCGGGCGATGAAGTGCTCTACCACGAGCCGTGCTTTGTGAGCTACGCCGCGACGATGCGCCTCGCGCACGCGAAGCCCGTCGCCGTCGAGACACGCGTCGAGGACGACTTCCGCCTCACGGTCGACGCGCTTGAACGTGCCGTGACGCCGTGCACGAAGGCGCTTCTCTTGAACTTCCCGTGCAACCCTACGGGCGCCGTTCTCGATCGAGAAGATATGGCCGGCGTCCTCGCATTCTGCGAGCGCCACGACCTCATTCTCCTCGCCGACGAAGTCTACTCTGAACTCAACTACGACGCGACCGAGGCAGACCCTGCCGCCATGCTTCCATCGTTCGCGGCGTTTCCCGAATACCGCGACAGGGTCGTTCTCCTCAACGGGTTTTCGAAGTCCTGGGCAATGACCGGCTACCGCCTCGGTTATGCCTGCGGACCTGAGGACATCATCGACGCGATGATGAAAATCCACCAGTATGGCATCATGTCCGCTCCTACTCTCGCTCAGGCGGCCGGAGTGGAAGCGATGGACTTCGGCGACAAGGATGTCGACCGCATGCGGCGCGAATACCGCAAGCGCCGCGATTATCTCGTCAAGGCCTTGAACGAAATCGGCCTTGCGGTAAAATTGCCGAAGGGCGCGTTCTATCTTTTCCCCGATATCCGCTCGACGGGCCTCGCGAGCGAGGCGTTCGCAATGAAACTCCTTAAGGAGTTCGGCGTCGCATGCGTGCCTGGCCCTGCGTTCGGGCCATGCGGCGAGGGGTTCGTCCGCATGAGCTACGCCACGAGTCTCGAAAAAATAAAAACCGCCGTTGAAAGAATCTCCAAAATGCTCGGAGCGTGAACTCATCTCTGGCGTGATCCGCTCGGTGGTGTTTCGCAACGAGGAGACGGGCTGGACTGTCCTCCGCGTCGAGTTGCCGTCGAAAATGCCGACCCGCAAGCCGGACGAGGCGCTTGTCGTGGGCAAGACCCAGGCTGTGTGGGAAGGGGAGGACATCCGGGCCGAGGGCAATTGGTTTACCGACAAGACGCACGGCCGCGAGTTCAAGGCCGAGACGATAACATGCCTCGCCCCGCGCACTCTGGAAGGCATCGAGCGCTATCTCGCCTCCGGGCTCATAAAAGGCGTGGGCGCGACCATCGCCCGCCGCATAGTCAAGACTTTCGGCGAGGACACGCTCAACGTCCTCAACCACCAGTCCGGCCGTCTGCGCGAAGTCCCCAAGCTCGGCAAGAAGAAGATCGAGCAGATCCGCGAAAGCTGGAACTCGAACGCCACCATGCGAGAGACGATGATTTTCGGCCAGACGTATGGCATTTCCATCGCCCGCATGTCGAGAATCGTGCGCGAATACGGTCCCGACGCGGTCGCCATCATCAAGAGCAACCCATACCGTCTCATCCGCGACATCTGGGGCATAGGCTTTGCGACTGCGGACAAGATCGCGCTCTCTACCGGCATTGCCAAGGATTCGCCTCTTCGCGCACGCGCATCGATTTCGCATACTCTGGAACGCGAGGCCGACGACGGCGGGCACTGCTGGACTTACGAGAACGATCTCCTTCTCCACGCCCACGAGATTACCGGCATCGATGTCGAGATCCTCGCCGCCGCGCTCGAGTCTGAATTGAACGAAGAGAACATCGTCGCAGAAGGCGGCGCGAAAAACGAAGGTCCCGACGTCGTGAAAGAGGCGCCTGCCAATCCGGAGACAGGCGAGCTCGTCTATGAGAGGTTCGACCTCCACCGTTCCACGCCCGAACCTCGCCGCATCTATCTGCGCTCGCTCTGGTGGGCCGAGAAGCGCACTGCCGATCGCGTCCGCAAGATTTTGCGTGCGCCCATTTCATACCGTCCCATCGCCGCCGACAAGGCGGTCGCGTGGTGGGAGAAGAAGGCCGGCTTCCATCTCGCCTCGCGCCAGTCCGCCGCGCTCGAGCGCTGCCTCACGAGCAAGTTCTCGATCATCACCGGCGGACCGGGCGTCGGCAAAACCACCATAATACGAGCCCTCGTCGACATTTTCACGGCACGCGGCCTCGACGTCACCCTTGCCGCCCCCACTGGCCGCGCTGCAAAGCGCATGTCGGAGGCCGTCGGCGACGAAGCGAAAACCATCCACCGCCTCCTGAAGTGGAACCCGGTCACCAATCGCTTCACCTACAACAGCGACGAGCAGCTGGAAGGCGATGTTTTCATTTTCGACGAAACTTCGATGATCGACATCCGCCTCGCGTCCGACCTCTTCGCGGCCATTCCGGACACCGCCACCGTCGTCTGGGTCGGCGATACAGACCAGCTTCCGTCCGTCGGCCCGGGCAGCGTCTTGGGCGACTTCATCGCCTCCGGCGTCGTCACGTGCACGAAGCTCGACGAAATCTTCCGCCAGAAGGATGCCGGGCTCATCGTCCGCAACGCCCACCATGTCAACGCCGGCGAGCCGCTCGAGGTCTCCCGCGGCGACGATGCCGACTTCTATTTCGCGCGCATCCAGGATGCGCAAGAATGCCTGCGCCGGGCGATCGATTTCATGCAGACGCGCATTCCCAAGAAATTCGGTCTCGACCCGCTCAAAGATGTGCAAATCCTCGTGCCCATGCGCAAGAACCTGCTCGGCACCGACAACATCAACTTCGAAGTCCAGCGCGCCATGAACCCGACCGGCCCGTCGATCGTGCGCGGCCCCGTCACATTCCGCACCGGCGACAGAGTGATGCAGCTCAGGAACAACTACGACAAGGATGTCTACAACGGCGACGTGGGCTTCATCACCGATGTGGACTCTGGCGCGCGCTCGATCAAGGTTTCGTTCGACGGCCGCGAGGTGCGCTATGATGCGGCCGACCTCGACGAGCTCGTCCTCGCTTATGCCACTACCATCCACAAGTCACAGGGGTCCGAGTACCCGGCCGTGATAGTCATCATGCATACGCAGCATTATGTGATGCTCCAGCGCAATCTCCTCTACACCGCCATCACGCGCGGCAAGCGGCTCGTTCTCCTGATGGGCGTCCCGTACGCCGTCGACCGCGCCATAGCCACAAACACCGTCCGCGAACGCCGCACCACCCTCGCCTCCCGTTTGAACCTCGCCGTCTAGCGAATTTTGCCATGGAAGAAGAAAATCTCAAGTTGATTGAATCGACGCTCGATGAAGTCCTGCCAAGGGCGGACGAGCGGCCAAACATCCTTTACGAAGCGATGCGCTATGCAGTCGGGACCGGCGGCAAGCGCATACGTCCGCTCATATGCTTCGCCGCGGCCGAGGCGGTAGGCGGCAAGTGCGAGGACGCGCGCTATCCGGCCGCTGCAATCGAACTCCTGCACAATTATACGCTTGTCCACGACGACCTTCCCGCGATGGACAACGATACCGAACGCCGCGGACAGCCTTCGGTCTGGGCGAAATACGGCGAAGCGAACGCCATCCTCGCCGCGGACGCTCTTCTTTCGCTTTCCTGCCGCGTCCTCGCATATGCGCCGCGCAACATCCGCCAGCTTGTCGAGACCCTTGGCGAGAAGGGCGTGGGCGTCGTTGCAGGGCAAGTCGAAGACATTGCCGCGACTGGCGACATCGCCTTTATCTACGAGCACAAGACGGCCGACCTCTTCATGGCCGCGGCCGTCATGGGCGGCTGGGCCGGCGGCGGCTCTGTCGACGAAATCGAGGCGCTGCGGGAGTTCGCTCTGAACCTCGGCCTCGCGTTCCAGTATCAGGACGACCTCCTTGACGACGACTCGCCCTGGCCTCGCGCCGAGACCGAGCGCCGCGCCGCGGAATCCACCGCTGTCGCGCTCAAGGCCCTGGAGCGCATCTCCGGCGATACCTCGCGCCTCCGCCGTATCGCCATGCGCCTCCTCGGCCGCAAGATCTAAAGCCGCTTTTCAACTCGCGAAGGAAACAAACATGAAAAATGGAAAAATTTTTGCGATGTTCTTCAATGCGAGTCCGCGTAAAGGCTGGAACACGCACAAGATGCTTGTCGCAGCCAAGGCGGGAGCGGAGGAAGCAGGGGCCGTCGCGGAACTTGTCGACCTGTACGACATCAAGTTCCCGGGGTGCAAGAGTTGCTTTGCATGCAAGCTCAAGAACGCGAGGACTGACGGCGTGTGCGCCATCAGGGATGATTTGCGCCCGGTTCTAGAGCGTGCGCGCCAGGCGGATGCCATCGTACTCGGCTCGCCGGTCTATTTCAGTTATCCCACCGGCGTATACCGCGCTTTCCTGGAGAGGCTCGCATTCCCTGTCTACAGCTACCACTATGAAGACGGCAAGCCGCTCGTCTGCCGCGACAAGGTGATTGAAACGGCCAATATTTTCACTATGAACTGTCCTGTGGACATGATGGAGAAAATAGGCTACCCGACGCTCCTCGAGTCGAACACGCAGACTCTTGCCACTGTATTCGGCGCGGCGGAAACGCTCTACTCGTGCAACACGTACCAGTTCGCCGACTACTCGCGCTACGACATGACGCTTTTCAATGAAGAGGACAAGCGCATCCACCGTGATGAGCAATTCCCGAAAGATCTCGACAACGCCCGTTCACTCGGCAAGCGACTCGTCGAGCGCGCGTCTTCGCACATCGCACCTTGAAGAATGTGGAAATGTTGAAATGTTGCCAACGCCAATTCTCGTCTTCCCTGTTCCCTCGTCCCTTTTTAACACAGAGACGCAGAGTTTCACAGAGGTGTTTGAAAGAATCGAAAATTCCCTGTGTATTTCCGTTTCTCCGTGCCTCTGTGTTCAAAAGATAGGATTGACGGGAGACATGGCAAATCTGCAAAACGAGGGGGCTTGAGATGACTGTCGAAGAATTCAGAGATGCAATGGCCGGGGTCGGATACATACCCGGCGGCAGCGAACTTCATCGCGCATTCCATGCATTCTCGCAAGAGGCGTTGAAGATCACGGCGGAACTGAACGGGCCGTATCACACTCCAAGCGAGGTGCGTGCGCTCATGGCGGAGTTGACGGCGAGCGAAATCGACGAATCGTTCACGCTGTTTCCGCCGTTCCACACCGACTGCGGCAAGAATACGAAAATAGGCAGACGCGTGTTTATCAATTCAGGATGCCAGTTTCAGGATCAAGGCGGGCTGACAATCGGCGACGATGTGCTCATAGGTCCGCAAACGATTGTCGCGACTCTCAACCACGACCCAGTCCCTGAAAAACGCGGCGGAATGTTCGCAAAGCCTGTCGTCATCGGCGACAAGGTGTGGATTGGCGCACGCGTGACGATCTGCCCCGGAGTGACAATCGGGGAAGGCGCGATTGTCGGCGCGGGCGCGGTTGTGACGAAGGATGTGCCGCCGCGCACCGTCGTCGCCGGCGTCCCGGCCAAGGTGATAAAGAGAATCACCGCCGCGCAATAGAATTTTCGCGCGGCGTCCCGGCGCAAAATCTCCCGGGCCTCTGCGGCTCTGCGCGAGGACTATATCGCATGCCATCGTGCCGGAAGCGCAAATCCTTGCGACGGATTCATGGCGAACAAAGCGGAATCGGCGCTTTGGCGCGGCGTCCGGAGAGGGCTATCGAAGCAATGACGGAGATGGCGAGGAGAGGTTGGTAGTAAAGGTTCTTGAGGAGCGCAAGGGAGTCGATGGACATGTCGAGCCCTTTCGCCACGCCCATTGCGATAAGAATCTGTGCGCCGTATGGAATCAGGCCCTGCACGACGCACGAGGCGGTGTCGAGGATTGACGCTATTCGCACGTGGTCTGCGCCGAACTTGTCCGCGCACTCTTTCGCGATGGGGCCGGCGATGACGATCGCAACTGTATTGTTGGCCGTGAAGCAGTTGACGGCGGCGATGAGGAGGAAGATGCCGGCCTCGCACGTGCGCCGCCCTCGAATCACTTTTGCAATCCCGTCTGTCAGCCAGAGGATGCCGCCGTTCGCCTGCACGGATTTGAATAGGCCTCCGGCGAGAAGCGCGACGATGAGGGTCTCGCCCATGCCCAGCGTTCCCTTGCCCAGGAGATCCATTATGCCGGCGTTTTCCGCCGTCCCGAAGAACGCGAATCGCCCGAGGGTGGCACCGATTGCGGCCGAGAGCACCGTGCCGGAGAAGAGCAGCGCCATGACATTGAAGCCGCAAAGTGCGAGGACAAGCACGAAAACATACGGCACGACAAGCACGATATGCTGCCACGTTACGGCGGGGGCGTCGACTGCGCCGGCGGCCGAGCCGGAAATTGCGTAGAGAAAGAGCGCGACCAGGGCGGCGGGCGCGGCGATGAGGCCGTTGGCCAGAAACTTGTCCTTCATCTTCACCCCCTGCGTGCGGCTCGCCGCAATGGTGGTGTCGGAAATCATCGAGAGGTTGTCGCCGAACATGGAGCCGCCGACCACCGCGCCCGTCAGGAGGGCGGGGTTGAGTTGAAGGGGTTCGGCAAAGCCGAGCGCGATTGGCGCGACTGCGGCGATTGTGCCGCACGAAGTCCCGATTGCGAGGGAGATTAGGCAGGATACCAGAAAAACGCCGGCGACCATCAGTTTCGCAGGCACCAGCGACTGCGCGATGGCGACTGCGGCATCGACGGCGCCTGAGCCTTTCGCAATCGTCGCGAATGCGCCGGCCAGTATGAAGATGAGGCACATGATCATTATGTTCGGCTCGCCCATTCCCCTTGCGTATGTTTCGACTTTCTCGTCAAGTCCTCGCCTCCCGATGAGAAGCGAGACGGCCGACGCCACGAGAAACGCGACAGGCATCGAAACTTTGTACCACGGCATCTCTAATCCGAGGTGGCTGGCGTAAAGGGAGAGCCCAACGTAGAATGCGGCGAACACCGCGAACGGAACAAGCGCGAGACTGCTCGGATGCATCGATTTGTTTTTATCTTCCATGGTATTGGCTGTCTTTCATTTTCTGTTTTGCGCCAGCTATCGCGTCAACGACTGGACGACGCACGAATATCATCTCATAATCCGGCCTTTTTGTCAATATGGCACGAAGGTAGATGATTTTCCGATTTTTAGATTCACTGCCATGCAGTGGTTTTTAACACAGAGGCACTCAAGATACAGAGTTTTCCGGGAGGGCCGTGTCTCTGTGCCTCTGTGTTAAAAAACCATTGCATGGCAGTGTTTTAGATTTGCGTCCTGGTCTTCTTTTTTTTTTATTGTGGTGGACATGAATAAGGCCTGTATTTGTCGCAGAGACTTGAGAGACTCTGAGAACGTAGAGTTTATCAGGACTTTTCACACTCTCAAGTCTCTCAAGTCTCTGCGATAAAAATACTGACAAAAACTCTGGCCGGCACAATAACGCGGAAACTAACGAGAGTCTCGGAGCAAATCGTAAAGTTGGGTGCACCGAAGCGCGTCTCATGCTTGCGACGGGCGGGACGCTCGGCAGCATGGCCGAGTCGGGCGCGGGGACGCTCGCCGGAAATGCGCAGGCGGACGTCTGGGACCAGATAGTAAGCCGGGACGCGGGGATAATCGCGCAGGCGGTCGGGAGGGCGCTTTTGAAGCCGTTTCTCGCGGCGGTGTTCCCTGGGCGGCCGGTTGCGGTGGATTTCGGCTTCGACCTGACAAAGACGCCGACGCCGAAGGAGGTCTTCGAGACGGCGGCCGCCGCAAAGGCCGCGGGCTATCTCGTAGATCAGGCGACGCTGGAAGAAAAAACGGGCTGGAAGCTCGAAAAAGCCCCCGAAGCCCCCTTGCCGGGGGGTGGAATCGCCCTGAACAGCCGCCAAGACCCCAAGACCCCCTTGCAAATCAATGCAAACCCCTTGCAAATCGCTCCGGGCGTTTTGGACGGGCAAGGAGAAGGGGAAGTCAAGGAAGCGCTTGTAGGGGCCTTAGAGCGCGTACTTCTGAAAAGCCTGGCCGAGGGGGCGGCAGACGCGGTGAAGAACGTTCGCGACGCCAACGGCATGGAGCATGACGCAGAGGGCAAATTCGGCAAGGGCGGAGGCTCGTCAAGAGAGCCGGAGACAAAGCCGCAACACGATCGCTACGGCATCAACGATATAGACCGGCTCGCGGCGGAGCCAACGAAGAACGCCGAACGGGCGAAGGCGGCTCTTGACGAGATCGTGCGCAAGCGCGGCGGTTTTGTCGACCAGGCGGCCTATCGCCCGGAATGTGGCTGGATTCGATTAGACTGGGGCGATGCCGGGGACCCGAAGAAGAACTACGCCGGCGGGCACGGGCTCTCGCACATACTCGCCAAGCACCCAGAGGCAGCTAAAAACCTGCCCGACATCCTTGCCAAGGGCGACATCTACAAGCATGAAGAGCCAGGGAAGCTGTATGTGCTTTACGGCAAGTCTTTTGCCGTCATCGGATCGCTCAAGAAAGGCGGGAAGAAAACGATCACCGAGTTCAACTCAAGCCACGACCCCAGGCGGATCGAGGCAATAAAGAATCTCCCCCGCGCAAAGAAGGCAGGGGAGAACTGAAAGGCGGGTGACATGCGGTACTTTGCTACTTCCCGTTTGCATGCCTACGGCAGCGGAGATCAGTTGGCTACTTCCGCCGCTGTTGCGAGCCAGTGGCGCATATTATAGCAAAATTTCAGCGAGAAAGGCAAGGTGGTAAAAATGGCAAATTGGGACGAATCAAAACATCCACGCGACGACGACGGCAAATTCGGCTCCGGAGGCGGAGTAACGCCCGCATCGGAACTGAAGAAAAAGTCGAACGATGAGTTGACCAAGATCAATCCGTGGGACGACGAAAAGACAAAGAAGATGAAGATGCGGCTTGCAAAGATGCACGCAGGCAACCAAGCCATCAAAGATGACATCGCCAAACGCAAGGCTCACATCGAACAAATGAAGAAGGATAACGCAAAGATGAAGAAGGAACTTGGAATCAACGCGGCTCTCATGCCACCGATGTATGTCGCGAACTCCGTCCAGACAATCGAGGGCGACGCGCCGCTCGCGGTTCAGCTTGCGCCCTTCGGCGAGTTCAAGGGCGTCTTGAACAAGGCCGACGGCAAGAAGACGCCAATCGTGCAGCATCTCGACCAGGCCGCGTTCGAGCGCATCCTGAACGCATGGAACGCGGCGGGCTCGCCGGAGCTCCTGGTCGACGCGGACCATCTCAGCTGCGAAGGCGGCAGCACAAAGGCGTTCGCATGGGCGAGCAACCTGCGCATCGAGGACGGCGGGCTCTACGCAGACTTCAGGTTCACCGACGCCGGGCGCGCCGCTGTCAACGCGCGCGAGTATCGCTTCGTCTCGCCGGTCTTCAACTGCGACAAGAACGGCGAGGCCGTGGGGCTTCAGTCCGTCGCGCTCACCAACCGCCCGAACCTTCCGGTCTCTTGCGTCCTCAACCGCGAGTCGACCGGCGTCACTAACGTTGAGGACAACGAAGGAAAACCGAACAAGGGCGTACGGGCAAGCCCCCTGCCCGACTGCCGCAGTCTCGCGCCGCGTCTGGTGCAGTCTCGGCGGTTGTTTAGGGGGCACTCGGCGGTTGCTTAGGGGGCACTCCAAATCCTCTCCCCAAGCCCACCTTTTCGATGCTGAAAAACCTGCCCGGTAGATTATACAATTTTCCCGACGGGATATGCTCGGCCCTCCCGCTTTGACTTTTGCCGAAAGAAATGGTATAATGTTCGCCGTTTGTTGAAAAAGATACAACAGGAGACTAAAAATGGGCGAAGTTATCGGAGCAGGCGAACTGCACAAGGGCGTAAAGCTCCTCATCGACGGCGAACCGTGGGAAATCACGGAATTCGATTTCTCCAAGCCGGGGAAGGGTCAGGCCATCTACAACTGCAAGCTCCGCAACATGATGACGGGCGGCGGCATGTCCAAGAGCTATCGCTCTGGCGACAAGTTCGAAAAGCCCGACCTCACGCAGCAGAGCGTCATCTATTCCTACGACGACGGCACCGCGTTCGTCTTCACCGACGACAACTACGAGGAAATCCGCGTTTCCTATGATGTCATGGGCGACAAGAAATACTTCCTCATGGACGAGATGGAAGTTTCTGCGCTCTTCTTCAACGACAAGGTTATCGGCATTGCTTTGCCGCAGCTCGTAGAGCGCAAGGTGATCAAGGTCGAGCCCGGCGTCAAGGGCAATACGGCATCTGGCAAAGTGACAAAGCCCGCGACGGTAGAGGGCGGATACGTCTGCGCAGTTCCGCTCTTCATCAACGAAGGCGACGTCGTCCGCATCAACACAGAGACCGGCGAATACAACGACCGCGTTTCCACAAAGTAATTCGATTTTCGATTTCCCGGTTTATTGCGGTGGACTTGAATAAGGGCAGTGTTTATCGCAGAGACACGCAGAGACGCGAAGAACGCAGAGTCTATTAGGCCTTTTCGTGCTCTGCGCCTCTGCATCTTTGCGATAAAAATACTGACGAAAACTCTGGCCAGCACAATAACACACGGATTTGCCCGGGTCTAACGGCTTTCGCGAAAAGAGTGAGCGCCGTTAGGCGCGAACAAATCCGTGTGTCAATCGATCGTAAATCGTAAATCGATTCAACCTTCCAATTTTTAACAGCCTATTGACATGGATATCGTCTGCCTGGATCTTGAAGGCGTGCTCGTGCCGGAAATCTGGATTGCGTTTTCCGCCGCCACAGGGATACCCGAATTCCGCCGCACTACGCGCGATGAGCCCGACTACGACAAGCTCATGCACTACCGCCTCGACCTGCTGGACAAGCACGGTTTCGGGCTTAAGGAAATCCAGGACGTGATTTCCGGCATGCGTCCGCTCATCGGCGCCGACGAATTTCTTGACGAGTTGCGCGCCAGGACGCAGGTCCTTATTCTTTCGGACACGTTCGATCAATTCTCGCGTCCGCTTATGAAGAAGCTCAACTGGCCTGCGATTTTCTGCAATTCTCTCACAGTCGACGGCAATCATGTGACGGGATACAAGATGCGCTGTCCGCAATCGAAACTCACGACTGTCCGGGCGTTGCAAAGTTGCGGTTTCCAGACGATCGCCGCGGGCGACAGCTACAACGATCTTGCGATGATCCGCGCGTCCCGCGCAGGCTTCCTATTCCGCTCCACGCCAGAGATAAAGGCGGCGAACCCCGACATCCCGGCATTCGAGACATACGACGATTTCCTGTCCGCGATACTTGCGAAGCTGGGCGATTGATCGCAAAGATGCTCTCCTGCTCTCTATTCCTTGCGATGACCATCGCGTTCCCGGCTCCCGGGCAGAAGCTCCCGTATGTCGAAAAGACATACATGATAGGGGCTGTGGAACGCGGGGTGACGAACATCGTCATCAAGGGTGCAAACGTCGAGGTATACAGGACCGGCGCGTGGGGGACGCTAGTCGACGTCGCAGAGGGGACGAACACTATTCAAATCGTCAATGGAGACGAGACGACGAATCACGTCTTTTACGTTGCGGCAAAGCCACGTCCGAAGTCTGCGCCGCCGCCTGACGCAGTACTTTCCACAAACAAGCCGCAGGAAAAGATCTGGAAGAAACTCGATTACTGCGCCGACGAGCCCAAACCGCATCCAAACGGCAAGCCGCCCGCGGAGACTATCATAGTCCTCGATCCCGGCCACGGCGGTTCCGACACTGGCGCGGTTTCTCCCCACGGGCTTTACGAGAAGAATGCGAACCTCCTTCTCGCAAACGCCGTCAAGCGCGAGCTCGAAGGGAAGGGCTACCGCGTGCTGATGACACGCGAGAGCGATGCCGCGCTCGTGCTCCATGACCGACCCAGGCTTGCCCATGCAGAGGGCGCGGACGCGTTTGTCTCCATACACCATAACGCGCCAGGCGTCGCCTCCGACCCGATCGCAGCCCGCCATAGCGCCGTCTACTCGTGGAATGAAATTGGCGAGAGACTCTCGACTGCAATTGCCTCGCGCATCGAAGCGGCGTTTGATGGCGAGATCCCGACCAAAGGTTCCTTGCATGCGAATTTTGCCGTCACGCGCAACCCGGAAATCCCGAGTTGCTTGGTGGAGGCCGACTTCATCACTTCCCCCGCCGGTGAAGAAAACATCTTTTCCATCGAAGGGCGCCTTCATTTTGCTTCCGCCATCGCGCAAGGCATCGATGACTGGTGCAACATGAAAGACGGGGAAAGCGCAGAATAGAATTTTCAGATGAAGATCCACTTCCTTGGCATCGGCGGCGTAGGAATGGCTGCGCTAGCCGTCCTCATGAAAAATGAAGGGCACGAAGTTTGCGGCTGCGACGTCCATGAAAGCGCAAGAGTGAAGTGGCTGCGGTCGAACGGCATTGCCGTGGCGATCGGACACGCCTCGTCTCATGTCGACGATGCGGATATGGTTGTCGCTACGCCCGCCGTGCATCGCGACAACCCGGAATTTGCGAAAGCCCGCGAATGCGGGATTTTGCGCTACCGCGGCGACGTCCTTGCAGAACTCGTTTCACGATGCGATTCCGTCGCCGTATGCGGCAGCCACGGCAAGACTACGACATCGACTTTCGTCGCCAAACTCCTAAAAGCGCTTGGCGAAGATCCTTCATGGGCGATAGGTGGCGAGACAGGCGCGTTTCCCGTGGCGGCGGTCGGACGAGGGCCGCTTGTAGTAGAGGCCGACGAGTCGGACGGGACTTTGGCGAATTATCATGCGCGTCTACTAGTAGTCACGAATTGCGAATACGACCACCCCGACCACTTCAAAACGCCAGAGGACTACTTCGCCTGCTATGACGCCGCGCGGCGCAACGCACGCGAGGTTGTCGAAGCGGAATCGCTTGCGATGGATGGCTGGCAATTCGAGATCCCAGGCGAGCACAATCGCCGCAATGCGCGCGCGGCGGTGGAAGTCGCATTGCGCAGAGGGCATTCGCGAAAGGAGATCGAAAGAGCGTTGCCGGAAGTGCTTGCGGAACTGCCGGATCGCAGATTTCAGCTTCTGTCGCCCGGCGTCTACACCGATTACGCCCACCACCCGACAGAGATGCAATGCGCGATTTCGATGGCGCAGGAGAAGTGCGCCGCCGGCGGGACGCTGCGCGTCCTCTTCCAGCCGCACCGCTACTCGCGCACGAAAGCGCTCATCGATGACTTCGCCGCCGTGTTGCGATCGGTCGGGGAGGTCGTCTTGTGCCCCGTCTATGCGGCGTTCGAGGATCCCGTCGAAGGCGGCGCTTCGGCCGACTTGTATGCGAGGATGCGCGCTTCTGGCGCGAGCGGCAAGGTGATGCTTGCGCGTTCGCTCGACGAAGCGTGGAGACATGTCGAGTTTGAAATGGCTGACGGCGATGTGACGCTGCTCCTCGGTGCGGGCGACATAATCGAACTCGCAAACCGCGCAGCGGAGTTTCGGCCTCTCAAGTCGCGACCGGACAAGCGCGAACTCGCTCCGCTCTCTTTTTTCCGCACTGGCGGTGCGAGCGTCGGCGGCGGCAGGCGCGTCGTTGTCGGCAGCGGCTCGAATCTGTGGATCTCCGATCTCACGACCGACAGCGATTACGTGAAGGTTTCCGGTCCGGCCGCGCGCCTTGGCGCTTCGCTCGGCATTCCATGGATGGTTGGCGTGCCAGGTACGATCGGCGGCTGGTTGAAGATGAATGCCGGCGCGTTCGGCCATTCAATATCAGAAGTTGTGAAGAGAGTGAAGATGGATGGCGTCTGGCTCGACCGGGAGGCGTGCGGCTTTGGCTACAGGTCGAGTGCGCTCGACGGGACGATCGAGGACTGCGAACTTGAAATGCCTTCCTCATGGGAAGATGCCGCAGCCGGCTATCTCGCACGACGCAAGAAATTCCCTTCGCGCTGCTGTGGCAGCGTTTTCAAAAATCCGCCGGGAGATCATGCAGGACGCCTCCTTGAAGCCGTTGGCGCAAAGGGGATGTGCGTTGGCGGTGCCGAAGTCTGGAAAGAACATGCGAACGTCATCTTCGCCCGCGACGGTGCGACGTCAAGCGACATTCTCGCTCTCGCAGAAATCGTCCGCTCGCGCGTTTTCCATCGCTTCGGCGTCAGGCTCGAATACGAAATCGCAGGATTGGGATGAAGTGGAATGTCATACACAAAGCGGCTACCGCCTCTACCAATATCGATGCGCGTTCCGGCCGTGCGGGCGACGTGTTCACGGCTGATTGGCAGAGCGCCGGCCGCGGACGGCTGGACCACAAATGGCATTCGCCGCGCGGCGTGAACCTCATCATGTCGGCTGTGATAGACACCTCCGGTCTTGAAAACCCGCACGTCGCCACGCTCCCGATTGCAATCGGGCTCGCCGTATGCCGTGCAGCAAAGGATTTAGGCGTCAGCGGCGCAAGGATCAAGTGGCCGAACGACATCCTTGTCAAAGGCAGAAAACTCGCCGGGATACTTTGCGAGCTCAATGGTGCGCTTGCAATCGTCGGCATCGGGATGAACGTCAACTGCCGGGATTTCCCCGGCGACATCGCAGAGCGCGCAACGTCGCTATTCCTTGAAACAGGTCTCCGGCGCGAGGTCGCTGGCGTTCGCGATGCGGTTCTTGGTCAAATCTCCTCTATCTTGCCTGTATGGCGGGAGAAGGGGCTTGACGCGCTCTGGGACGCTATCGTCCCCCTCGACTGCCTCCGCGGCCGGCAGGTCCGCGTATTGCGCATCGACTCGGACCCGACGCCATTCGAGGGCCTTTGCGACGGCATCGCCCCCGATGGTTCTCTCCTCGTCGCCGGCGAACACATCTGGGCCGGAGAAGCGACGATTGGCAGTTAAACGTTTGCCTGCTGCCAACTGCCAATTGACTTTCAGACGGCAATATGATACAATTTCATTTCAAAATCGGAGGAAATTTATGAGCAAATACGTGAAGGGTGTTGCAGTGGCGATTTCGTGTGCGGCAATGCCGGTCCTAGCGGCGGTGAATATCGTCCCGTTGCCGAATAAAATCATAGAAGGGGAGGGCGCGCTCCCGGCGGAGACGGCTCACAATGTCAAGAAAGTCTACGATGCGACAGTGCCGGGCGAAGGGTATCGGCTGAAAGTCGATGCGAACGGACTCGAAATCGCATATAGCGATGCCGCGGGCGTGTTCTACGCAGAGCAGACTCTCATGCAGCTTGTCGCGCCGGATGGTTCCGTGCCGTATGTCGAAATAGAGGATGCGCCGCAGTTCAAATGGCGCGGCGTGCACTGGGACGACTGCCGCCATTTCATCGGCAAGGAAGCGCTCATGAAGTGCCTCGATGCAATGGCGCTCAACAAGTTGAACATCCTCCACTGGCATCTCACGGAAGACCAGGGCTGGCGCATCGAGATAAAGAAGTACCCCGAACTGACAAAGAAAGGGTCCGTGCGTCCGGCGAGTCCGAAGCCGGTGGTCCTCAAGACGCCCGGTTGCAAGGATTACTGGGAATCCAACAACACGCCATACGGACCGTATTTCTACACGCAGGAAGAAATCAAGGAAATTGTCGCCTATGCAGCGGCGCGCCACATAACAATCGTGCCGGAGATTGAACTGCCCGGTCATGCGCTCGCTGCGATTGCGGCCTATCCCGAACTTGGATGCACCGGCGAGCAGTTCGAGCCGTGGTGGCGCTGGGGCGTGAGCGAGCATATATTCTGCGGCGGCAACGATGCGGCGATCAAGTTCCTCGAAGACGTGCTTGACGAAGTTTGCGAACTTTTCCCGGGCCCCGTGGTGCATATCGGCGGCGACGAAGCGCCAAAGGCGATGTGGAAGAAGTGTCCGAAGTGTCAGAAGCGGATTGCGGACCTCGGACTCGCAGGCGAGGAAGGACTTCAAGGTTGGATGACGAGGCATTTCACCCAGTACCTCGCAGCGAAGGGTAAAAGGGCGATCGGCTGGGACGAAGTGCTTGACGGCGACCCCGGCAAGGATACAATCATAATGTCCTGGCGAGGCCCCGGCGGCGGCATCAAGGCGGCGGCGCGTGGCAACGATGTCGTAATGACGCCCGTCAATCCTTGCTACTTGGACAACCCTCAGGGCCTGGAGGACGATCCATACGAATACATAAACTATGGCTTCATCGACACACTCGAGCTTTGCTACGGCTTCAACCCTGTCGCAGGCATCCCGGAGGAGCAACACTCGCACATTCTCGGCGGCCAAGGCAACAACTGGACAGAGTATACTTGGAACGCCAGCGAATACGAGTGGAAAATCTGGCCGCGCATGAGCGCAATCGCCGAATGCCTCTGGACCAAACCGGAACGCAAGGACTGGCAGGACTTCAAGAGACGCGTCGCCACCATGCGCAAACGCCTCATACACCTCTACCACATAAATGCGGCTCCGGTGGAATGAGGCAACGCAAAACAAGAAGATGAAAAGAACTTGGTATGTGCTTCATGTGAAGCCTCGTACGGAAAAGAAGGTCGCGCAGTATTTGCAAGTCTACGGGTATTTCTGCCACCTTCCTCTCTACGACAAGATCTACAAACTCCAGCGCCGGACTGTCAAAAGACAGCTGCCGATGTTCCCCGGCTACGTCTTCACGCGTCTTCTGCCCGACGAGCGCGTCACAATGCTCAAGACGAATCTTATCGTCCGCACGATAGAAGCGCCGTCGCCGCGCCAGATGATTCATCAGCTCCGCCAAGTCGCGCACATTGCAAGAACCGGACATCCGCTCACGCCCAAGGCGGAAATTTTCAACATAGGCGAGTTCGTAAAGGTTAAATACGGACCCTTTCGCGGCACGGAGGGCTATATCAAACGAGAAGGCGCAAAAGCGACTTTCGTTCTCAACGTGGACATACTCGGTTCTTCTGTCGAAGTCTCCATCTCGCCCGAAGATTTGGAAAAGACAGACACCCAATGACCAGGTTGTGCGAGAGATGGGAATTGACGCGCAAGACCGTCGGGGATGGCGGTCTTGCGATAGTCATGCCCGTCTTCAACCTCGCATCGCAGATTGCCGCCAACCTCGAAGCTACTGCGAATCTCTTTGAAGAGCGCGGCGTCAAGACGGAGCTTATACCGGTCGATGACGGTTCTTCGGACGGCACGGCGCGGGCGATCGCCTCCTTCGTCGCCGCAAATTCCGGGCGCTGGCGGCACGTCGCGCTCAATCCTGTTTTGCTTTCAAGGAACGCCGGCAAGGGTGCGGCGCTCAAGGCTGGTTTCCGCGCTTCGCGCTACGCCTATGTCATGCTTCTCGACGGCGATCTCGACATCAAACCACGTCAGACGCCATATTTCTTCGAGGCGATGGTCGAGAGCGGCGCCGACGTGGTAATCGGGTCGAAGCGTCATCCACGCTCCATTGTGCAATATCCCTGGCACAGGCGAATCGCGAGCTGGGCGTATTTCACGCTTGTGCGTATTTTCATCGGGCTTCCCATAACCGACACGCAGACGGGCATGAAGCTCTTCAAGCGGGAAATACTGGGCGAGGCGCTCGACAGGATGCTCGTAAAGACATACGCGTTCGATCTAGAACTTCTCGCCATTGCACATTCCCGCGGCGCGAAGATAACCGAGGCGCGCGTCGTCATAAAGTTTGGTTCGAAGCTTGGAGCGCTCAAGCCACATACGATCACGACCATGGCGTGGGATTCTCTCGCCGTATTCTATCGCCTCAAAATTCTCAAATACTACGACAAGGCTGAAGCGACACGTCCGCTCGACCACGATGCGCTCGTCTCCGTCGTCATCGCTTGCCCCGGGATGAGCGGAATGTTGCGCGAATGTCTTGAAGCCCTGGAGAAGCAGACGTATTCCAATTGGGAGGCGATTGCAATACCCGACGAGCCATTCGAACTTTCAATGCCTCATGAGCGTGTGCGCATTATCCCGTCAGGCAAAGTACGACCGGCGGAAAAGCGCAACCTTGGTATAAAAGCGGCGAAGGGCGAGATCGTGGCATTCATTGACGACGATGCCTATGGAGATCCGCGCTGGCTTGAAAATGCGGTTAAATATTTCGGCAATCCGTCGATAGGCGCGGTCGGCGGGCCTGGCGTCACGCCGCCTGGCGACCCGTGGCTCGCCAAACTTGGCGGGCGGGTCTACGCCAATCCGCTTGTCGCAGGCAACTACCGCTACCGCTATGTCGCAGGCGGCGTCAGGCGCGATGTCGACGACTATCCTTCCTGCAACCTCCTCGTGCGCAAATGCCTCCTCGACAAGATTGGCGGTTATCGCACCGATTTCTGGCCTGGCGAAGATACGCTTCTGTGCAAGGACATAATAGACTCCGGTGCGCGGATTGTATACGACCCCTGGGCCGTTGTGAATCACCACCGCCGCGCACTATTCGCCCCTCACATCCGCCAGCTCGGCCGCTATGCGTTCCACAGAGGGTATTTCATGAAACGTTTCCCCTCGAATTCGCTCCACATCTCGTACTTCATACCGTCGCTTTTTGTCCTATACGTTCTCACGCTACCGCTGGCGGCGTTGATGCCGTTCCCATTTGCGGCGGCGTATCTCGCGCCTATGGCGGCATATCTCGCTCTTGCAGTGCTGACGGGTTTCTCGCTCAATCCAGCGGCGTGGCTGCTCACGGTTGCCGGGATTTTTACGACGCACGCAGTCTACGGGATACGCTTTATGCAAGGATTGCTCGCCAAGAGAGCGCCTTGCGAATTTATTGGAAAGGACAAGGCGAAGTGAACGCGATGGAAGATTTTTCCGACTGGATCGATTTTCAGGCCGACCCTGTCCACACGAAGCGCGAACGCGAAAAAGCGCGGGCGCTCAGAAAAACGGATTGGTGGCGCGGCCAGTTGCAGAAGGGCGTATGCCATTATTGCGGCAGGCAGGTGGGAGCGGCAAATCTCACCATGGACCATGTCATCCCCGTCGCCCGCGGTGGCAAATCCACACGTGGCAACTGCGTCCCGTGCTGCAAAGAATGCAACAACAAGAAGCGCTATCTCACCCCGGGCGAGATGGCGCTTCGCGCAGTCGAGCAAACGCTGCCGCACTAGCCATTGCAGGCTTTACAATACTTCTTCAAAATCGCTTGCCGGGTGTTTGCACCAAGGGCATTCGAAGTCTGCCGGCAGTTCATCGCCTTCGTAGACGTAGCCGCAGATCTTGCAAACCCATCGGCGCGTCTTCTTTTCAGAAGAGGGAGCTGCGGCCGGTGCCGCCGGCTTGGGCTTGACGTTGGCGTGGTAGTAGGCGTATGTCATCGTGGGCGCGTCGGATACGGTTTTCGCGTCGACGACTTCGCAGACGAACATGCCATGCGTGCCGAGGTCCGTGTAGGATACGACCTTCAGTTCGAACACGGCCGTGCAGTCCTTCGTCAGCATGGCAAGACCGTTCGCGCCTCTAGCGAGCGGGAAGCCTTCGAACTTCTCGACATTGCGGCCGGACTGAAACCCGAAACGCTTGAAGAGATCGAACGGGGCCGATTCTGCAAGAGCGCAGACGTTCATGAGGCCGGTCTCTTTGACGACATCGTGCGTCCAGTTTGATTTGTTGATCGACACCGCCAGGCGTTCGGGCTTGTTTGCGACCTGCACGACTGTGTTGCAAATCATGCCGTTGTCCCAATCGCCCTTGCGCGTAGTGACGACGTACAACCCGTAGGCGAGTTTGAAAAATGCCGTGGAATCCATGTAGAGAAATTTTTTCGATTTTCGATTCTCCGGTTTTTCGATTTGCGCTCGAGCATTTTCCACGCATAGACGCGCAGACATGCTCGGGCGCAAATCGAAAAATTCTCTGGCGTTTTACTCCGGCTTGAACTGGTCCTTGCCGACGCCGCAGAGCGGGCAGGTCCAATCGTCCGGGAGGTCCTTGAACTCGACGCCGCCGTTGTCGGCAGGGTCGTAGACATGGCCGCATACAACACAAACGTATCTCATTTTGATTTATCCTTTCTTTCGAGAACTGCGAGCATTATACCATATTCTCGCGAAATGCGAAAGGAGGAAAATCCCGTCAAATGAATTTTGTGATGACGAGGAAGTTGCGGTTGTGTGTGCGGTTGTACGCGACGGAGGAGGCGATTTTCTTGACCATCATGATGCCGAGTCCGCCGATTGAACGCATTTCAGCGGGAAGGGTCGTATCAGGATCGAGGTGGAGAAGGGGGTTGTAGGCGACTCCGTCGTCGATGAACGTCAGTTTCACGCCAGAAGGCTTGGAGAGGATTTCGACGTCCATCTCGAAACCCGATGCGCCGGAATGCTTGACGATGTTGGAGCAAATTTCGTCGAGGATGATATGCGACATGGGCATGAGCGCGGGGAGATCCTGAAGCGATTCATCGAGGAAGTCCGAGGCGTCGGCGATGCCTTGCTGCGAGGGCGGGAATGAGCGAGAGAATACGCGAGGCGGCTTGATGTAGCGAATGGCCAGCATCGTCATATCGTCAGCCTGTGGAGCGCCTTGGGTGAAGGCGGCAATGGCGGCAGACGTGATATTGCAAAGCGAATGCGGGGCGACGTCGCCAGCGGCTTTCAGCGTCGCGATGAGGCGTTCGTCTCCGAAAAGTTTGTTCTTGGTGTCAAGTGCTTCCGTGACGCCGTCGGTGTAGAGGAAAATCGTGTCGCCCGGGAAGATTATCGTCATTTTCGATTTATATTCGACGCCGTCGAGGAATGCGATCACCGGTCCCGACTTTTCCGTGACGAAGCGAGCCTCCGGGAGTATCACCGGCGGGTTGTGGCCGGCGTTGGCGTAGGTGGTGATGCCGGTTTCGAGGTCGAGGACCGCCGCCCAGACGGTCAGGAACATCTGCGCGTCGTTGTTCTTGCAGAGTTCGGTGTTGACTTTCGAGAGGGCGGCGGCGGGGTCGTGATTTTCAAAAAGCGCGTCGCGAATGAGAGTTTTGGCGCGCATCATGTAGAGCGCGGCCGTGATGCCCTTGCCGGAGACGTCGGCGACGAGAAAGGCGAGGTGGGTGGGGTCGAGGAGGAAAAAGTCGTAGAAGTCGCCGCCGACTTCGCGTGCCGGGCGCATCATGGCATCGAGTTTGAACGCCTGGTAGTCGACGAGGGGCGCGGGAAGGGCGGAAGACTGAATCGAGAATGCGATGGCGAGATCTTTGGCGCGGCGGGCATCTTCCTCGCTGTAGAACGTCTTGAGGCGCGCGGCATCGCGTTCGATGCGGTGGATGAAGAGCACGAAAGCCGTCAAGATCAAGAAGAACAGCACGCCCAGGATTGATACGAATGCGGTCCTTGTACCGTAGAATTCCCGCTCTGGCAAAGCCGCGATGAAGCGGTGGCCGCCGAAAAGGTAGTAGCGGCAGTAGCAGGGTTCGCCGAAGAGTCGCTGCTTGAAAGTCTTGCCGGCGGAGGAAGAGTCGGTATTCTCATAGGGCTTTGCGGCGTCGAGGTCGAAGCCGGTTTCCGCGAGAGTGCGCGCTTCGTCGCGGTGGCGCGAGGGATTGGAAATCATCAAGCCCGTCTGGGCATCGGCGCACAGGAAGAAGCCGGTCTTGCCCAGGAGCCATTGATCGAATATGTAACCGAGGATGCGCGGGAGCATGGTCGAAAGATGCTTTTCATCCATGCCGACTTGCACGAAGCCGTTGCCGCCCGGGAAAGGCACGCCCAGATATTTGGCGCGCATGCCAGGGTTGCGGACGTTGGGTCTGAACGGCTGCGAGACGGAGGCGATCGCGCTGTTCGTCAGCCTCATGAAGTCGTTCATAACCGGGTCGCCTGCCATCTGTACGCCGATGAAGGCGAGGTCGGTGGAGGCGATGATTTCGCCATCCGGCGAGACGGCATTGATTTCGTCGATATCGAGTTCTCTTGCGAGCGCCTGCATCTCTGCGGCGGAGCGCGGAGAAGGGGAGGCGAGGGTGCGCGCGGCCGTCTTGGCGATATGGCCGAGCATCGTATCGATCGCGCCGCCTATCGTCGAATGGAAATCAAGGATCGCATAATCGAGTTGCGCCTCGGTGTCTTTCTTCGCCTGGTGGCTGCCAATGGTCCATGTGATGGCCATTAGCGCCGCATAAATTGCCAATGCGAGGGCGGGTGTGATTATGCGCTTGAGCATTGTTTTCCTAGATACTCTAGTTGTCCTAGACGTCCCGTCACGGACTTAGGACTTCGGACTTACTTGACAATCGTGAAAATGGTGCTCATGCCAGTCATGTCAAGCACGTCTTGGACAATCGAGTTTGGATGGGCGACCGACATTTTTCCACCGCATGCCATCATCGCTTTCTGCGACTTCATGAGCACTCTAAGCCCGGCCGAAGAGATGTATTCGAGGCCGGAGAAATCGAAATTGATTTCCTTCACGCCTTCGAAGTCGAGTTCTGCTTCGAGTTTGGGGGATGTGTTGGTGTCGAGACGTCCATTGACGCTCACATCCAACACGCCGTCGGTCAGTTGTTTTTTGATTTGCATTATTTCGGCTTTCTGCATTACACTGCTCAAAAGAACCACTTCGCAGCGGCGAGGAGGCCTTGCTTCCACGGGACGCGGTGGGATACGCCGCTCTTGCCTTTAAAGTCGCCGATGTGCTGGACATACCAGTCGTAGTTGCGCACGAGCGCCTGTTTGTTGGAATACTGCGGCTTGTAGCCCAGCAAGCGCTCGGCTTTTTCGATGGATACGAAGCTGTCGGTGGAGGCGGTTTCGTAGACCCACGGATAGAGCGGAGAGAGGTGGAGTTTTTCCAGTATCCTGAGAATCGCGACGAGCGGCTTAACCGGCATGGGGCGGATGCGCTTGCCGTGGCCGGCGCGGTCGAGAACGGCCTGGTAGTCCTCCTTCATCGTCGTGAACTCCTTCGCGCCGATGTTGAATTCCGTGGCGACGACATCCTTTGGCAGTGTAAGCGCGGCCCATATCGCCTGGTCGAGATCGTCGACGTCCATCAGCTGGTAGCGATTTTCGCCGCTGCCGATCATCGGGAAGCCGTGGCCTGTATAGGCCCAGTCGTAGAAAAGCGCGAAAACGCCGAGGCGTTCCGGTCCGACAAAACTCTTCGGTCTGATAATCGATACGCAGTAGCCGTCCTTGATCGCTTCGCGACAGATTGCTTCCGCCTCGATCTTCGCCTGCCCGTACGGTCCCACGCCCACGAGATCGTCGGTTTCGTATATTGGGTGTTTCTTGGGGACGCCATAGACGGCCGTGGAGGATATCTGAACCATTCGATCGAGCTTGAACTTCCGCGCGGCGGCGAGGACGTTGCGGCAGCCGTCGACCTCGGTCGTGCGAATATCTTCTTCGCTGTAGAGCGGCAACGCGGCTGCGCAGTGGACCACGGCATCGCAGCCATTCGTCACTTTTTCCACGGCCGCGACATCGCGAACGTCGCCCAGGGTGAATTTGAGCCACGGCTCGTCCTTTTCGGGGTAATCGAACGGCGCAATATCAAGGACGCGGATTTCCTCCACGCCTTTCGCTCTCATGTAGCGTATCAAATTGATTCCCAGGAAGCCGGAACCGCCTGTGACAAGCACTTTCATTGCATTACTCCATTACATACCATAGGATGCAGAAGAATTGGCAAATCGTGCCTGCGAGCACGAACAGATGCCATATGAAATGGTGGTAGGGCAGGCGTTTCCAGAGATAGAAGGGCGTCCCGGCCGTGTAGAGAACGCCGCCGATCGCTAGCCACATCGTCCCGAGCGACCCGAGCCCCCGCACAATCGGCACGATTGCAATCACCGCCACCCATCCCATTACGATGTACGCGAGGGTCGATGCAATGTGGTACTTGCCGGTAGAGCGCACTTTGAAAAGTATCCCGGCAATCGTCGCGGCCCATTCAATGCCGAAAATCGTCCAGCCAATCCCGGCGTAGCCCGTACCGCGAAGCGTCTGCAGGCAGAAGGGGGTGTATGAACCGGCGATTAGGACGTAAATCGCCATATGGTCCATGATGTTTAAGACATCCTTTGCAGGCTTGTAGGTGACTGCGTGGTAGGCGCCAGAAATGGCATACAGGAAGATTGCGGAAAAACCGAAGATGCTGCCTGAAACGATTTTCCAGGCAACATCTACGCCGCTCATGTAGGCGGCATAGCAGAGAATGGCGGTCATCGCGGCTCCAAGGTGCGAGCCGACAATGTGCGAGACGGCGTTGGCAGTCTCTTCGCCGCCAGTGTAGGGATTTTCCCAGTTGGCGACTTTAGGCATATTACTCAGCGGGCGCTTCGGGCGCCACAGGGAGCGCCGGCGCGGGAGCTTCCTCCGCCACCGGCGCTTCAGCGCCGGCAACAACCGACCCGGACTTTGGCGTCGAGGTGAGGCGTGCGAGTACAAGCGTGTTGATGAGGAACACCGCGCCGAGGATGGCGGTGGCCTTGATAAGTACATTGCCGGCGTCGGCACCAAGCGCGGCCTCCATCGAGCTGCCGCCTCCAAGCCCGCCGAGACCGCCTTCTTTCGGCTTCTGCAGCATCACGACGAGCGCCAGCAAAAGGCACGATGCGACTTCGACCACGTAGAGAAATCCTATGAGAATGTTCATGTTCTTTGTCTTTGCGTTATTGTTTGAACGATTCTTGCCTTGTCGTTCACATGTTGGCGCATATTATACCATAATCACCGTCAGGTGGTCAAGAGGGCGCGAAAGCAATACAGCTTTGCCGGCAAAAGTCACAGCTGTCACTGGTCAAAGTCACAGTTGTCATAAGGAAAGTCACAGCTGTCACTGGCGAAAGTCATAGTTATGACTGGGTAAAGTCATAGTTATGAACACCTGAAGTGATAGTATTGAATTAGGCGTGCCAATAGTATCGTTTGAAATCGTCTGCATAGGGTTGACGATTTGCCTCGGGCGGCCTCGCTGTTCAAGACGGTAGCGCTCTGCCTGAAACTCATAATGGCGATTATGTAAACTAGTTGCGACCGCAAAAAACATCCCTACTCCTTCTCTATCTGCAATGGGTTTTCGGGCCATTTGTGCTTTGGGTAGCGTCCGCGCATTTCTTTGCGCACGAGTTGGTATGTTTCACGCCAGAATCCTGCAAGGTCTTTTGTTATCTGAATTGGACGACGCGCAGGGCTTAGCAGCGTCATCACAACCGGTATCCTGCCATGAATGACTCTAGGCGACGCGACCATACCAAAACAATCTTGAAGCCGTGCCTCGATGGTCGGTTCAATTCCGCTGTAGTCGACGGTCATCATTTTTCCGGACGCAAGAGCCACTCGATTGGGGACGAGCCTATCGAGCTCGCCCCGGCTGTGATTGTACGCACTCAAAATGAAATCGAAAACGCCGGCAAGATTCAGGTTGGCCAGATCGCGCCATTTCGTGTATCCTGAGAGGAACTCGCCGAACCAGTCTTCGAGGTGGCATTCCAGCGATTTATCGCTGACATCCGGCCAATTTTCTTCGTCGAGGTGTTGTGCGGCAAATACGATTCTGTTCCTCAATCGGAGGTTCTCTTTGTTCCAGCAGGGAAGATTTTCGACGCCCTTCGAACGTATGCCCTGTATGAGGGCGGCGACGACGTCGGCGGGGTTGTCGGGCGGGCAGTCGACTTCGTCAAGCGTCATTGCACCGAGTTTTCGTGCGAGTTTGCATTTCACGCGCTCTTCGCGCGCGTCCCAGGAGCACGATTTCACTTGCACGATCGAGTGGCCGAAGAGCGCCTCGATTTCGCTTTTGTCGATGGGGCAGGCGCGATGGATGCGGGCGTCGGCCTGGTTGTCGTCGAGTTCGCAGCAGACTAGAAAAGGGGCTCTCGAGAGCGGGTCGCTTTGATCGAGCGCCGCCCCCCTTCCCGACACCATGCGAAACGTGCCGTTGCCGCGGTTCTTCGCAATTCTTTCCGGGTATGCGAGGCAAAGCAATTCGCCCTCGGAGCGCGGCCGGGGCTTGGCCGCGCGCGCGGCCAAGCCTGTGCGCGAAAAAGAACGTGCGAGGCGAAGGATGCGTGAAGAAAACGGGTGGTTTGGCGTTTCGCGTACTTCGTCGAGAATCTTGCGTATATCCGTTTCGCGGCTCTTGCCCCCTTCTTCCACGATAGCGGCGAGAATAGGCGCGATTTCGTCTCCGGGAGAGTCTATAAGCATGTTGGCCAGACGCGGATGCGCGCCGATCTTCGCCATTTTTTCGCCTTTAGGCGTGATATGCAGCGAAGAATCAAGAGCGCCGAGCAATTTCAGCGTCTCGACGCCTCTTTCCCACGCGCTGGCCGCAGGCGGTGTCGGCCAAGGCATGGAGTCGCGGACGGCCGTCCCCCAGGCGGCGCACTGGAGAACGAGCGCCGTCAAGTCCGTGTCGAGTATCTCGGGCGTCATTTTGCGAGGCCGCGCAGCCTCGTCGGCCTGCGTCCACAAGCGGTAGCATACGCCTGGCGCGACGCGGCCCGCGCGCCCCCTTCTCTGTTCTGCGCGGTCGAGACTCAGCGGCAGCGTCACGAGCGCGCTCATCCCGGTCGCAGGCGAAAAACGCGACACGCGCATCAATCCAGAGTCGATCACGCATGTTATCCCGGCGATGGTCACCGACGTCTCGGCAATCGAAGTCGAGAGGATTATTTTGCGCTTGGCCGACGGTTGGAATACGCGGTCCTGCTGTTCCTTCGGCAATGCGCCATACAGCGGCAGCACATCGCATCCGCGTACATCGCCGATACGTTCGGCCGTCCGGCGTATCTCGCCTTCGCCGGGAAGGAAACACAAGATGTCGCCGTTCGTCTCTGCGAGCGCCTTCGATACGGCGCCGGGGACCGATACGTTGCCGAGGTATTTCGTCTCGACGGGGTACATACGGCCTTCGGCGGCGACGGGCGCGGCATCGTCGAGCGCATGCATTGTTTCGTCGGCGTCGAGCGTCGCGGACATGACGACTATGCGCAAATCCGGCCGGAACGCCCTTCTCACTTCGAGCGTGAGAGCGAAAGCGAGGTCGCAATTGACACTGCGCTCGTGAAATTCATCGAATATGACAAGCCCTACATCTTCAAGCGCCGGGTCATCCAATATTTTGCGGGAGAGCAACCCTTCAGTCAATATTTCAAGCCGCGTCCTGGACGAAATTTTGCGCTCGAGACGGACTTGATACCCTACCGTCTCGCCGGGAGCTTCGCCCAGTTTCGACGCGATAAACGATGCGCAGTTTCTGGCAGCGAGCCTGCGAGGCTCGAGCATGACGATTTTACGTCCTTGCAGCCAAGGCTCGTCCAAGAGCGCCGGTGCGACGCACGTCGTCTTGCCGCTGCCCGGAGGGGCGGTGAGGACGATGTTTTTGCCTGCCGCGAGCAGGCGCTTTATCGCATCGATCTTGTCCTCGACGGGATACATTTCAATCGAGCACGCGCACGGTAGGGCCTGCGCCGGAATACGAATCGAGGCCGCCGAGTGGCACGTCGGCATCTGAAACGGCGCGGACGGATTTTATTTTCGGCCGCTCGCCGAAGAGTATCGTGCCCAGACGCACCCACGTAGCGCCTTCCTCGACCGCGACCTCGTAATCGCCGCTCATGCCCATCGACAGGCGCGGAAAGGAAGCGTTGAACCGCCCTTCCATTTCATCCCTGAGTTCTCGCAGACGACGGAAATAAATTCGCGCATCCTCGGCGTTTTCGCTGAACGGGGCCATTGTCATGAAGCCCTCGAGCGAAAGGCGCGGGCAATCGGCGAGAATGTGTGCAATCGCTTCTTCTGCGAGTTCCAGCGGCATGCCGGTTTTGGATTTTTCTCCGGAGACATTGATCTCGAGGAGAATGCCTGGCCGTGCGCCGATGGCATCGGCCACTTGATTCAACTTGTCGGCCAATTTGATGGAATCGACGGAATGGATGAAGTCGAAAGTCTCCAAAGCGGCGCGGACTTTGTTCGTCTGCAAATGGCCGATGAGATGCCACGACGGGCCGGAAACGCTGCTCGCCTTCTTCCAGACGGCCTCTTGCACTTTGTTCTCGCCGACGATGGAAAGCCCCGCTTCCCATGCCTCGCGAACGACGTCCTCGCCATGCGTCTTGGTGACGGCGATTATTTCGATATCGGCGGGATTCCTGCCTGCGCGTTTTGCGGCAGCGTCGATTTTTGCGCGAACGGAAGAGAGTATGTCGGGTAATGGTTGCATATCAGAATGTCCGGCGGACGCCGGCGGAAAAGGCGTACAGCATTTCAGGCGAATGCTCCAGGCCGAACGTGGCGGCAAAATCGAAGCGGAGCGACCAGTGGTCGTCTAGATGCCAAAACGTTCCCGTCCCGAAGGAAGGTCCGATTTCCGTGTCGACCAGCGCAGAGGCGCCGAATGTGAAAAACGGGTCGAGCCGTTCGTATCCCCACCAATGCCAAAGGATATCGGCGGAGAAACCGGTGAGATTTTCGAGGCGCGAAGTGGCAAATTCGGCCAGCCAGAATTCGTCGAGGTAATAGCCGAAGCGCACTTCACCGCCTGCGAAGCGGCGGGAAACTTCGCCTCCGCCCTGGGGCAGAAGAACCGTTCCCCCGGCGCTGGCGCACCAGCGCTCGAGTTCGAACACATCGTCATCGGCCTCGCCGGCGGAGCAAACCGTGGCGAGGCCAATTAGAACGCATGCGATGGAAAGAGGAATTTTCATCCCTGCTTCTTTGCCGCGACTTCCGCCTCCAGCTTGGCAATGAAGTCTGCGCAAGACATCGCTCCGAGATCGCCATCCGTCCTCGAGCGGACGGAAATCGTGCCGTTGGCTTCATCGCGAGGTCCGACGACGACCTGATAGGGAATCTTCTCCATCGTGGCCGCACGGATTTTCGCGCCAAGCTTTTCGGCCGTGAGATCGACGCCCGCGCGCAGTCCAACCTTGAGCAATTCGCCCTGAATCTTTTCCGCATAGGCGTTCGCTTTGACCGAGACGGGGAGAACGCGAACCTGCTCCGGGGCGAGCCACAGCGGGAATGCGCCCGCGTAGTGCTCGATGAGTATGCCGATGAAGCGTTCGAGCGAACCGAGGACGGCGCGGTGGAGCATCACGGGGTGGTGCTTCTGGCCGTCGGGACCGATATACTCGGCGTTGAGACGTTCGGCGCTGGGCAGCTGGTAGTCGAGTTGGATCGTGCCGCACTGCCACGCGCGACCGAGCGCGTCGATGAGAGTGAACTCGAGCTTGGGGCCGTAGAACGCGCCTTCGCCGGGCTGGATGACGTATTCCATGCCGCTAGCATTGCAGGCCTTTGCGAGCGCGGCCTCGGCGTGCTGCCATGTCGCCTCGTCGCCTACGTGATCGTCGGGCATGGTGCTGAGCTTGACGAGCAGATTCTTGTCGAACCCGAAGTCCTTGTATACGTCTTTGAGAAGACGGCAGAATTTGGCGACCTCCTCTTCGATCTGGTCTTCTGTGCAGATGATGTGCGCATCGTCCTGGACGAAGCCGCGAACGCGCATGATGCCGTGCAGAGTGCCGCTGGGTTCGTTGCGCGCGCAGTGGCCGAATTCGGCGAGACGCAAAGGCAGGTCCTTATAGGAACGAAGGCGCGATTTGAAAATCTCGAGCGCGCCCGGGCAGTTCATCGGCTTGACCGCGAAGATGCGCTTCTCGGATTCGGTGATGAACATGTTCGCCTTGTAGTGCTCCCAATGTCCGCTGCGCTCCCAAAGCGAACGCGGCATGAGCGCAGGCGTGTTGACTTCCTGGTAGCCGTCCTTGACGAGCTTCTGGCGCATGTAGTCCTGAAGAGCGACATAGATGCTCCAGCCCTTCGGGTGCCAGAAAATCTGGCCGGGGTCTTCCGGGTCGAGGTGGAAGAGATCGAGCTCCACGCCAAGCCTGCGGTGGTCGCGTTTCCTGGCCTCTTCGGCCCGCGCGACAATCGCATCCATCTCCGCCTGGTCTTTGGCGATGATGCCGTAGATGCGCTGGAGCATCTTGTTGTTCTCGTCGCCGCGGTAGTAGCTGCCGGCAAGGCGCGTCAACTTTACGACGCCGATCTGGGAAGAATGCTCCACATGAGGGCCGCGGCACATCTCCACATAGTCGCCGACGGTGTAGGTGGAAATGTCTTCGCCCTCGGGAATGTCGGCAAGGCGCTCGAGCTTGTAGTGCTGCCCTTCCAGCATTTTCGCGCATTCTTCGCGCGAAACCACCTTGCGCACGAAAGGCTCGTCAAGCGCGATAAGGCGGGCGATCTCCGCCTCGATCTTCGGGAAATCGTCCGGCGTGAGGCGATGCGGCAAATCGAAGTCGTAGTAGAAGCCCTCGTCTGTCGCAGGGCCGATATCAACTTGAACATCCTCGAAAACGTTCTGGACCGCGCGTGCCATCAGATGCGCGGCGGAATGGCGGCGCATCTCGGCTGTTATCTCTGTATTTTCGCTCATCTTTCTCCTTGAAACTGTTGGCGGATATTATAGCAAATACTCCATGGAAGCGTCAAGGATGCGGAAGCCGGCAGGACGGGGATTCAGCAGGCAGGGCAGGAGATCAAACAACGCGGGAGTTGACGGAACCGGCGGCAAGGCGGGTTGTGATTAGATCGCCGGGCGAGAGAATCGACGCGTCTTTGACGACGCGCCCGGCGGAGTCGGTCGTCAACGAATAGCCGCGTTCGAGGACTGAATACGGCGAAAGGAGCGCAAGGCGCGAAGAGGCGCGCTCCAGCCGGTTCCCGGCGCGCTCCAGCATTCTCGCGGCCGCCTTCGGCAATGCTGCGGAGACAGCGCCAAGACGCAGGTCGAAACGCTGCGTCGCACCGGCAAGCGACGTAGTGAGTCGCTGGGAGAGATGTGAAAGGCGGAGCGCATCTTGCTTGAGGCGCGCGGAGAGAGCGCTGGAAAGCGTCTGCGAAAGACGGTCGATATGCTGCGTCACCACATCGCCGCGGCTCCTGAGCGCGTATGCCATCTTGGCCGAGGCTTGCGCGATTCGCTTCACGACTTCGTCGAGAACAGGGACGGCGATTTCTGCGGCGATTGACGGAGTGCCGGCGCGGCGGTCCGCGACGAAGTCGCAAAGCGTGTAGTCCGTCTCGTGGCCGACGGCCGAAATCACCGGTACGGGGCACGCGGCAATGGCGCGCACGAGCGCTTCGTCGTTGAAGCAGAAAAGGTCTTCGAAGCTGCCTCCGCCACGGGCGATGATAACAAGGTCGGCCCAGGGATTGCGGGCGAAGTAGTCGACGCCGGCGATGAGCGTTCTGGGTGCGTCGGCGCCTTGCACCGACGACGGGTAGACGAGGATATGGATATTCGGGAAGCGGCGCGTGAGAACGCGGCACATGTCGTGCACCACGGCTCCGGTGGGGCTCGTGACGAGGCCAATCCGCCGGGGGTATGCGGGAAGCGGCTTCTTGCGCTGTGGCGCGAACAACCCTTCCGCTTCGAGTTTTGCCTTCAACTCGAGATACTTCGCCATCAACTCCCCTTCGCCGGCGATCTTCAAGCGCTTGATGAAAATCTGGCACTCGCCGCGCTGCGGGTACATCGTAACGGTGCCGCGGACTTTGACGCGACGCCCGTCGCCAAGTCTGTCGCGGCAGTCGCATGGCACGCGGGCGAAGAGAACGGCGCGAATCTGCGCTCCGGCATCCTTGAGCACGAAATACGCGTGCCCGGATGAAGGATATAGCGACCAGTTGCTTATTTCTCCTTCGATATCGACCGAAGCGAAGGTCCGTTCAAGCGAACCCTTGATCATCGCGACAATCTGCGAAACTGTGAGGACGGGCGGCACGGCGTGGTTTTATTTGGCGCTGTCTTTTTCTTCCTTCGCGGCGCGTATGCCGACGGAAAGAATCGTCCCGACGGCGAAGAAAGCACAAACGAGATTCGTTCCGCCATAGCTGAAGAAAGGCAGCGCCATTCCCTTGGGCGGCAGCGCGCCGCTCACGACGGCGAGGTTGAACATCGCCTGGAAGAAGATGATGAACGCCATGCCAAAAGCAATGTTGCGGCCGAGCCTGTCGCAGCTTGATTTTGCAATGTAGACGGCCAGCGCGAAGAATATGCAGTATAGCGCGACGACGGAGACAGAGAACCACAGCCCGAGTTCTTCGGCTCCGATGGCGAAGACGAAGTCCGTATGGGCCTCGGGCAGGTAGTAGAGCTTTTGCATTGACTCGCCCAGTCCCACGCCATTCACGCCTCCACGGCTGATTGCCACCAGCGCCATCTTGCCCTGATGCAGCGCCCGCTCGGTCGCCGTGTCGGATACGCCCGCATTGCCGACGATGGAGAGAATCCAGTTCTTCATCGTCGGACTCCAGGCGAATATGCGCGCGACGCGGTTCGGCTCGGAAAGCACCCTGTATGCAAGCCCTCCCGCGCCAAGTGCGAAGAATGGCGCAAGATGCCACAACTTGACATCGCCCAGAAACATCATCAGCATTCCTGCAAGTCCTATCACCATTGCGCTGCCGAAGTCTTTCTCCATCGCGACAGGTATGGCAAAGAATGCAATCAAGACAGCGCAGACAAGCGCACCCCGAAAGAAATAGTCGATCTTCCAGCCGCAACGGTCGATGTAGACCGCCACGCTGATGACCGTGAGGAGCTTTGCGATTTCGCTGGGCTGGAGTCGGACCGGGCCTATCGGTATCCACCTGTGCGAGCCGTTTATCGGCTTGAAAAGGAATACGGCGAGGCACAGCAGGAAAACGATGATGTACGCGAGAGTCGTCAGCGAGATGTGCTTGCGCCAGTTTCTGTAGTCGAAGAGAGCGGCGCAAACGCAGACGACAACGCCTGCGACCAGGTATTCCGACTGTCTCTCGACAAAATAATATACGCCCTTGCCTAGACGTAAAGCATTCGCTCCGCCGGCGCTGGCGAGCACCAGCAACCCCAGCGAGACCAAGACTATGGTCACTAGGGCAAACCAATATAGTACCGTCTTGCGCAAACAGCGGAACGAATTTCAATACGCGCGGTTCGACCGCGCTCTATCCTACTTGACTTCGATCGGGAGTTTGATCGTCTGGCCGGCGTAAACCTGGCCGTCCTCGTCCATGCCGTTCAAGTCGCGGATGACCGCAGGGTCGACGCTGTAGGTGAGCGAGATGGAGGTAATGTCGTCGCCCGGCTCGACCGTGATCGAGAAAGTGGAATTATCTTCGACGCTCTCAGGTTCCTTGGTGGAGGGCAGAACGCCAGTATCCGGATTTGCGACATCGACGACCGGCGGGGCGGGCGGCTCGACCGGCTTCGTTTCGGTCGCGGGCTTCGACTCGGCCTTCTTCGTCGTCTGCGCAACGGCGGCCGGATCATTCTTCTTCACGGTCGCGGGCGCTGCGGGGGCGGGAGCGGCACCGGCGGGGACTTTGAGCTTCTGACCGACGCGAATCACATCGGACGAAAGACCGTTCAGTTCCTTGAGCTGGCGGACCGAAATCTTGTGGCCGTGGGCGATTTTGCCGAGGTAGTCGCCATCCTTGACGGTGTATGTCGCAGTGGCGCCTGTGTATGGCTTGTACTCGGGCTTCGGCGGCTTGGACACGAAATCACCGGCGGGAATCTTCTGTTCGCCGACGTCCACCTTCGCGGGAAGCGTAATCGTACGGCCGAGAACGACTACATCGTTCTTGATCTGCGGATTCGCCTTGCGAAGAGCGTCGAGTTTGATGTTGTAGCGCTTGGAGATGAGAGCGAGCGTGTCGCCGCGCTGGATGATGTAGGGCGTCGTTTCAGCGCCGGCCGAAGTCGCAGGCGCAGGCGTTGCGACGGATGTCTCTGCCGGCGCGCCAGGGAGAGTTGAAAAGTCCTTGTCCGCAGGCGGCGGAGGCAACGGCTTGACCTCGCGGGACGCCACGCGGCATGTGCAGTCGTTCGCGCCGCATGCGCAGGGCGTCGTGTGCACGGTCCCGGGAAGGCACGTGCAATGGCTCTCGCCGGTTGTGAACTCGACAGGCTGCGTGCCGGGCAGCGGATTCACGTCAGGATTGGTGAGCGGCGCTTCTGGCGTCGTATCGACATTCGTTACTTCGTCGCCAGCGGGATTGTGAGAGTGCTTGGCGTACTTGTAGTTGGGGTTTTTACAACCGGCAAGGACGGCAACCGCCGCCACGCCCGCTACTATCGCTATCTTGTTCATCTTTTTGTCTGTCCTTCTTTGTTTACGAGGTTTGCAAAGGCATCGCCTCGTTCCTCGAAATTGTTGAATTGGTCGAAACTGGCCGTCCCCGGAGACAGAAGAAGGATTTCTCCTTCCTGCGCCTCGGAAAACGCCCTCTCCACCGCCCTTTCAAGCGTGCCGCAAACCTCGCAGTCCACGTGCTCGCGCCAGGCGGAAAAGAACATTTCGGCCGAATGTCCTATAAGATACACTTTTTTGCCCCGTTTCGTCAAGGGGGAAATGGCAATTTTCGGTTCATCGCCTTTTTCAAGCCCCCCTGCGATGAGACGCACGGGTCGCGTCGCCATTTCAAGCGCAGCCGCAAGCGACGCGATTGAAGTAGACTTGGAATCGTCGATGCAAAGGACTCCGCGGACGGTCCCGACCGGGTTCATGCGATGCGCGAGAGGCTTGAAAGAAGCGAATGCCCGCCGTATCGCCGCGTCGTCAAGGCCTGTTGCGCGCAACATCGCAGCGGCGATTGCGCCATTCGTACGCAGAATCGGGTTGTCGAAATAAGAACCTGCAAGAAGCGGCAGAAGCCCGGCCTCCCCTTCCGCCTTGCAATCTATGGCAAACCTCGCGCCTTTGAGGAGTGCGAGTTTCAGCGCATGATAGCGAGCGATCGAACCATGCCGGTCGAGATGGTCCTCTTGCAAGTTCAGCACCGCCGCCGCTTCGAACGTTCCAGGGGCGAACACGCTCGTCTCCATCTGGAAACTCGAGACCTCTACGACGGCCCATTCGCAGTCGCCCGTTGCGCAGACTGGAAGGCCGTAGTTGCCGCACGGCACGCCGCCAAGCGCATCGGCGAGCAGTTTCACGACGCTTGATTTGCCCTTCGAGCCTGTCACCGCCAGCAACTTGACTCCGCGCCTGCGCAACTCTTCGACGCCCAGCTGCAACTCGCTGACGACGCGAATGTCGCGCTCTTCGCAAGTCTTGCGCCAGGGATGCCTCGGCGGGATGCCGGGGCTGGCGACGGCGAAATCGGGCTGAGGCGAATCCGGGAACGCGTCGTCGCCCGAAAGGAGCCGCGTCCTCGCGCCGTATTTCGCGAGCAGCGTCTCCGCCGCCTTGGCGCTCTTTCCTGCTCCCAGGATGACGACGGACGCGCCCGCTCGAAGTCTGGCGAGCGCGCCGCCAGACTTCCCGCCGCTTTCCTCTTCCCTCGCGGCCGCACTGAAGTGCGGCCCTCCCGTCTCTTCCCTCTTCCCTCTTCCCTCTTCCCTCGCTATCGCAACGACGCGCTCGACATCATCGTCCGTCATAGCGGGGCCTGAAGGCAGGCACAAGCCGCGGCGAAAAAGGTCTTCTGCGACGTCGCCGCCGAAAAACCTGCATTTCGAAAATACGCGCTGCAAATGCATCGGCTTCCAGACCGGCCGCGCCTCGATGTCGTTCTTCTCAAGTGCGGCGAGAATATCGTCGCGTTTTTTTTCGTTTTCGGCGAGCGCAATCGTCAGCCAGTTGTTTTCACCTTCGACGGGTGAGAGGAACTCGAATCCAAACGGCGCGAGAGCCTGCTTGTACGCGGCCTTGATCTGTGCGCGGCGTTCGAGAAATTGCGGCAGTTTCGCAAGTTGCGCAAGACCTATGCCGGCGAGGATGTTGCTGAGCCTGTAGTTGTGACCGACTTCGACGTGTTCGTACCACGGCACGTTTTCGCGGCTTTGCTGGGAACGCTTTTTCGCGCGCATGGCGACGCCGTCGTCGTCTGTCAGCAACGCGCCGCCGCCGGAGGTGGTGATCATCTTGTTGCCGTTGAAGGAATATATCGCGGCAGTTCCGGCGCCGCCTGCCGCGCGTCCGCTCTTGTGCGCGCCCACCGCCTCGGCGCTGTCGCATACGAATACCGCCCCGTAGCGACGGCATATCGTCTCGAGGCTGGAATACTCCACCGGTTTGCCATAGAGGTCGACGGCGATATACATCAACTTCGGCGCGCGCGATGAATATTCCTTCAGCGTCGCTTCCACGAGCGCAGCGTCGGCAAGACCGGTGCGCTCGCAGTCGACGAACACAAGTCCGGCGCCGCGCCGCGCCGCCGGCCCGACCGTTGCTATGAACGTCAGCGTCGGCGCGACGACCGTCCACGAGCCATCCACGCCGTATTCATCCATCACGAGATCGATTGCCGCCGTGCCGCTGGAAACCGCCACGGCGTGCTTCCTCCCGGCAAGTTTTGCGAGGCGACGCTCGAACTCGTCCACCATCGGTCCGCATGGTGCGACGTATTTCGAGTCGAATGCGGCTTTCACCGCTTCGCGCTCTTCTTCGCCCACACACGGCGGCGACATGTAAAGACGGCTCATGAAAAGTTGAAGGTTGAAAGGTTGAAAAGCGAAGAACTTAGGACATCCAGGACTAAATGAGCCAATGACAAAATGCAA
>DFGB01000038.1:67514-110321 GCA_002371135.1 Verrucomicrobia bacterium UBA3761
CAAAATGCAAAATTAAAGGCTTCTGGTCCAGCCGGAGCGCTGCGCTGTGGTGATGCGAGTCCAGCCGTTGTACGTCTCGCCCTTCTCGAACTCGCCATGCATGTCGAATTCGCCGACGTCGGGGGCGGAGTCAGAAGGATAGAACTTGAGCATGCCGGCGCGTGCGCCCTTCTTGCCAGATTCGTCAAGCGCCACCGCCTTCTCTTCCACGTCCTGCGAAGCGACGTATGAAATGTTCACAGGCCGCGAGGAGACTCGCTTGTAGTCGTGCGCATCCGTGTCGTAATACGGAACGTCGAATGCGGGTATCGTCTTTGTGCCGTCGGCAATGAAATACTTGCGCATCTCGATGCGATTCGACTTGGCGTCGACCGTGCGGGCGATTTCATCGGGCAGCGCGCCTTGAGGCACATAGCCTGAGTAGTCGAGTATGCAACGGAGCGTGACGACATCGTTTGTCTCGACTTTGGTTCTATCCGGAATTGTGCGCAGCGAGAACGCCGTGCCTACGGCGCCGGAATAATCATCAGGCCTGTTCTCGCCCGGGAGCGGTTGTATTTCGACGAACACCGGGTCCGTCTCCACTGCGAAGTTTTGCGAGAACGTGAAACTGCTCGTTCCTCTGCCGGAGCCTGACGACTGGCGGCGGGTCATCATCCCGCCTATGGAAAAGCGCATCTCGCCCTTGAAAGGCACGTCGTAGCGGACGGGAAACGCGATGCGCCCGACTTCGTTCGATGGATTCTGCGGCTTGCCGCCGGCGAGGATTCTGCCCTGTCCGCGCGATATCAGACCGAAGCGCTCGGACGGCGCGAATTGAAGCTGGTCGAGCGTGACTCCTTTAGGGTGCTCGAGCGTCAGGATGAAATCGAACGTTTCTCCCACGCGGACGTTTTGCGGTTCCATTTCAACCGACGCTGTTATCGTCACTGGCTCCTGGCGCATGCCGTTGATTTGGACGTTCATGCCGCCGCCGGACATCATCTGCATCATCGAATTGATTCGCTCCTGGCTCTCGCGCATTTGGCGATCTATCGCCTCGAAAATATCTTCGGCGCCCGCCGCGAGCGGCAGCGCAAGAACGAGCGCGGCAACCGCCACGGCTTTGACGATGCGGGTCGAGATGAACACCGCGAGCATGAAACCGAGTACGATCGCGACGACCGACGCCACTCTTCCCTTCCACGCATGCACAAGGAGCGGCCGCAGCACGATGCGCCACGCCGGGAGTTCTGCCGCCGCATCGGGGTTCTTGCGCGCGAGGGCGGCGATGATGCCCCGCTCGATGGCAGGCGTCTGGCCGATCCGCCATTCGAGACGCGAATAGATTTTCAGAGCCTTCGCCCAGTTGCCCGCCACGACTTCGCATGCGGCTTCATTGAGTCTCGCCTCTGGAAAGTCGAAGGCTTTGAATGCGGCGGCGTCGGCCGCGGTGCAAGCCTTGCGCCATGCAAAGCGCTCGTCATCGTTCAGCCTGGCGGATTTGACGTCCATAACGATCCCGTCCGGCATGGCGAGTTTCTCCTCGCCGCCGTCGAGCGACGCGAGTGCGGCGCGCGTCCCGCCTTTGACATGGACGGGTATGGGGCGCGTCGATATTATGCGCTCGTCGTTCTTGCGCGAGCCGGTGTATGAAAACTCGAGCGCGGGGAATTCAAGCAACCCTTCCTTTACGGGGCGCACGCGGTATACGAGGCGGCGCGCGTCGGAGTATGTATCGGTCTTGGCGCTGGCGTCGTCGATCTTCCATGTCTTGGCGTCCACGGCCTTCGAAAGCGCCGGCGGATGGATGTCGCTGAATTCAGCATACCCGATGAAGTCGATCGTCAGGACCATGGGATCGCCGATGCGGACGTTGTTCACGTCGAACGAAGCGCGGGCGCTCAATGTCTCGCCTGTGACGCCATCAAGCGCTATTGCGGCTGCAAATATGAATGAAAAGAAACACATATTGAAAATCCACCCTTGTCACCTGCCTGTGACTGTGAAATCAATGGTGATCGTCTTGTTGCGTGAAAGGAAACCGGTTGTGAGGCCGGGGACGTATTTGACCGCGGCAGCGGCGGCAAGAACGCTGTTGTCCGCGGCGACGTCGCCGGAACTCTGTACGAGCTTGTAGCCGGTCACTTGCGACTGGCTGTTGAACTGGACTTTGAGCAGCATGTTCCTGAGCGATGGCGAATACGCGGGAGGCGACCATTTGTCGTAGAAAGCGCGCTTTATCATCGAGGCGCACCGCTGATCGTCGCTCGTTGCGATGGAATCGACTACGCCTGGCTTGTAGCCTTGATTGAGAAGTCGCGCGATTTCCTCCGCCGATTGCGTCTTGAAACCCGTCTTGCCGTTCGTCTGAGGCTGTGGCTTGGGATTGGGTTTCGCCGCAGGCTTTGGCGTGTTGACAACGACGGCGCTCTCCAGCATTTCCTTCATCCGCTGTTCGCGCTTTTCCTTCTCGGTCAACTTGGGCGGTTCGGGCTTGGTCTCGACCTTCTTGACTATATTCGTCTTTTTCGTCTCTTGGACAACGGCGTCTGGAACTTTCACCGGCTCGGGCTTGGGATTTGGCGGCTCGGGCTTTGGTTGCGGTTTTGGCGGCTCGGGCGGCGGCTCGGGCGGCGTGAGCGGCGGCGGCTCGTTTTCATTCCCGTCGAGGTTTTCCTGGACTACCACGGTGAGATCGATTGGTATGACGGTCTCCTCGGGCGTGAACGCCATTCTCGCCGACATCCAGAAGATGAAGAGCATGAGCGCATGAACAATCACAGCCATGGAGAGATTCCCCATGCTGAACAATTCAGGCAATTTCTCTTCTTCCTCGAACATGATTTAATAGTCGGCAGTTGGCAGTCCCGAGCGGGCGGGCCGCGCTTCCTACTTTTCCACTGTGACAAGCGACATGCGGTGGATTTTGCAATCGTAGAGCATCTTTACGATTTTCATTACGCTTCCATAGTCCAGACGCTCGTCGCCGCGGACAAGCACTGGAACCTCGGGATCTTCTGCCGCCAATGCTTCCAGGCGGGTCTTGAGTTCTTCAAGCGTGATGGCCTGATTGTCAAAGAAGATGCGGCTCATCACGTCGATAGTGATGGTGTGGTTCTTCTTGTCCTTGGTTGGCAGCTCGTCGGTCTTCGCCTGGGGGAGAATTATCGACACGCCTTGTTCGAGCGCAGGCAGGGTGACGATGAACGTGACCAGAAGGAGGAAGGTCAAGTCGATGAGCGATGTCATGTCGATCGTGGCCTTGGCCTTGTCGACACGAGAACGCGAACGTCTGCGTCTCAAGGCCATTTCAGGCACCCCTTCCCTGGAACTCGCAGGCAATGCGGCTTGTGAGCTCGTCTGCAAATCCTTCCATTGCGGAATTTATGCTGCGCACTTTCGAACTGAGCCATGCATGGGCGATGACGCCGGGGATGGCGACGAGGAGGCCGACGACCGTAGTGACAAGCGCAGAGGAAATCGACGGGGCGATAGACGCGAGGTTCATGCTGCCCGAGGTGCCCATGTCGGCGAACGCATCGAGGACGCCCCAGACGGTGCCAAGGAGGCCCAGCATTGGCGCGAGGGCGACGACGGTGGCGATTACGCTCATGCCGTGCTCGACGCGAATCTCCTCTTCGTCGAGCGCCTGTTCGCAAGTGCCGCGGACGAGCTCGATCTCCCGCGCCGTCAGAGCGGCCGCGCCGTCGCCGTCCGTCTGGCGTCCTACAAGCAGAGAGCGCACGTCCGGCGTCAGCAGTTTGAGCAGCCGCTCGCATGTATCCTTGTATATGCCCTCGATGCCGGCAGAGACCGATGGGCGGCGCTTGAGATAGTAGTCGAGCACGTCGCTGCCTGTCGCGAAATCGCGCAAAAACCTGCGAGTCGCGCTCGAAATCGTCGCCAACGCCCGGAATTTGCCAATCATGACGCACACCATGATTATGCTTGAGACGGTTTGTATTATGACGATTCCGCGACCGACCGAATCGGAATGGATGAATCCGTCGATGAGTGTGTTGGCTAGAATGAACATAAGATTGGAAAGTTGAAAAGTTGAAAGTTCAGTCTTCGGGAGAGTGTTGCTTGGCGATGGAAACGACTTGACCTTCCGGTGGCAGGGCAGCGCGGGAGGAGCCGATTGCCGCGAGAACGGCGTCTGTCGTGCGGAAATGCGCTTTACAGTGGTTCATCAGCCAGACTGGGCCGTTTTGCCTCGCCATTTCGATTGCCAGTTCCTTCACGCGCGGGTCCGACGAGCCGGCCGGGACTTTGGGCGCCTCTTTCTCCTTGCCCGGTTCGCACGGGCCGAAGACTTCAAGAGACATTTTCTGTATGTCGCGCAGGAAAAGTTCTCTTGCAATGACCGACGCCGCCGCGACGGCGATGTCGCTTTCCGCCTTGTGCCGCTGGACGATCGTCGCCTTTTTGCCGAGCGGTTTGAGCGCCCGCTTGATCGTAGCCTCGGTCGGCGCAAACTGGTCGACTACGACGCGTTTCATCCCGGGCCTCTTTGCGAGCAGTTCCTCGATCGCTGTTCCGTGCGCCCATGCAAGCATGCGGTTGATGTTGCGCATCTTGGCATACAAGCGATTGTAGGCGGCCGGACCGAGTTTGACCACCGCATATCCGTCGGGGCCGAGGAGTTGGCGCAATTTCATGCCGCAGGCGAGGACGGCGCCATCGCTCATCTGCTTACAGTCCTTCACGCCGATTTTCTTCATCTCCTCGGAAAGCTCCTCGTTGGTCGAGGCGCAGCATACTACAAGCGGCCCGAAGTAGTCGCCCTTCCCGGATTCGTCGCTTCCCGCATGGCTGTCGAACAACTCGGGCGAGAGTTCCTTTTCGTAGCCGAGCGAGGCGCCGCCGAGGACGCGAGGTTCGAGCGTGAAGAGGACGAAGTCCTCCGCGCCCGAACCCTGCACGCAGAGCTTGCGTTTGCCGTGTCGCTCCTTTTCGTAGAGCGTCGCGTTGAACTTGTCGCCTTCGATCGACCAAAGCGAATACGGGACGTCGCGCTTGCGGTAGTTGCCCGCAAGCATGACGCCCAGCATCAGCTCCTGCTGATCTTTGTCGAGTTCGAACGTGTATGTAGAGGCCATACGGCTTGCGACTGCCAAAACGTCAGACGACCTTGAAGCGGAATTCCGTCGTCGACCTGTACATATCGCCCTTCTTTACGATAATCGAAGGGAACATTGGTTTGTTCGGGGAGTCGGGAGCGTGCTGCGTCTCGAGCGCGATGCCGCAACGGAAGGAAAGATGTTCGCCGCCCTTCGCCTTCTGGTCGTAGCTGGCCCAGTTGGCCGTGTAGACCTGGAGGCAGGGCTCGGTGGTCCAGACTTCTACAGCGCGCCCGTTGAGCGGGCAGGAGACGGAACCCGCGAAGCCCATGCCCTCGCCCTTGTCGAGCACCCAGTTGTGGTCGTAGCCCTTGCCGATTTCAAGCTGAGGATCGGGCTCGTTGATTCTCTCGCCGATGCGCATGCCATTGCGGAAATCGAACGGCGTACCGGCGACGTCGGCGAATTCGCCCGTCGGGATCTGCCCGGCGTCGGTCGGGGTTGTCTTCGACGCGGCGATCTTCATGACATGGTCCTCGATCGTCCCGCCGGCCTCGCCCTTGAAGTTGAAGTAGACGTGCTGCGTCATGTTGATGGGCGTGTCTTCATCGGACTGCGCCTCGTAGTCGACGCGCCACACGTTGTCCTTCGTCAGCGTGTATGTGACCTTGGCGATGACGGTGCCGGGGTAGTTCTCTTCGCCATCGGGAGAGACGCGGCTGAAGACGACGCCGACGTTCTCGTCGTCCGCGAACGGTTTCGCATCCCATACATACGCATCCCAGCCGCGCTTGCCGCCGTGGAGCGAGCAACCGATGCCGCCCGGGAAGTTGTTGAGGGCGAGCGAGTATTCCTTGCCGTTGAGGGAGAACTTGCCGCCGGCGATGCGATTGCCGACGCGGCCGATGATGCAGCCCCAGTAGGGGTCGCCGTTGTCCCACCCTTCGGGGCCGTCGAAGCCGACGACCACGTCTTTCATCGCTCCGTCGCGGTCGGGCGTGAAGAGGCGGACGATCTTCCCGCCGTAGTCGCTCACTTCAAGCACTACGCCACCGGCGCCGCGAAGCGTGAATTTCTTCGCTTTCTCGCCGTATTTGGTGACGCCAAAATCGGATACTTCGTAGGTTGGTTTCATGTGTAGTTGGTAGTTGGCAGTTAGTAGTTAGCAGTTAGTAGTTTGTAGTTGGCAGTTGGCAGTTGGCAGTTTTCCCAAGTCCGAAGTCCCAAGTCCTTGGCGGGGGTGCCGGTTGTTCCAGAAGTTCCAGGCTCTTCAAGCTTTTCATTTCACGTGCCGGAAGAAGCGGCGCATGTCGTCGGCTGTTGTGCAGGCGGCGAGGCGGGCGCGGCCGTTGTCCGCCCTGAGTGCGCGCGAAATGAAGCTCATGAGTTTGATGTAAGGCGTCTGGGCCGTGTCGTTTGCGATGGTAAGCACGATCACCTTGACGGGGCTTGAGTCGAGTGTCTCGTAATCGGGTAGAGCCCCCGCCGGGTCGCCGCCGTCGTCGAGGATTGCGACCGCGCCGACGATCCCCTTCACGCACGAACAGCGGCCGTGCGGCACGGCTATGCCGCGGTCGAGCCCCGTAGGCATGGACGCTTCGCGCTGCAACACCGCCTCGACGGCCATCGATATGTCCGTCAGGCTCGCAGGTGATTTGCGGGCGATTTCGCCGACGAGTTTTTCGATCGCATCGCGCTTGTTCGCGGCCTTGAACTTGGGCAGCATGACGAAATTCTGGATATATTTGGCGACTCCTTCATGGCCGCGTTTGGCCGCCTCGGACGCCGAGAGCATGCGCCCGACGTCTTCCTTGCGGATGGGCTTGGAAATCGAACGCGCGAGGTCGTTCAATTGCGAAGCGACTTCCATCCACGCCGTCATCACGATCGCCTCTTCGGCCGGCGTGCAGACGAACGAAATCCTCTGGTGTTCGCGACGGACGGAAAGCTCGATATCGTCCATGGCGATCTCCCAGATGTGGTCGGCCTGAGAGAGTAGCGTTGTGAAAAATCCCTCCTTGCGGAATTCGAAGACGAGTTTCGAAAGGACGAGATCCGCGACATCGCGCGAGGGCAGTTCGAACACGACTTCGCGCCGCCCGTCTTTGTTCGGCTTCGGGTGGCGCACGCCTTTGCGCGAAGAATGGAAGAGCCCCACGAGCGCCGGCGGCGCGACTATCGTCGTGACGAGCGTCATGAGAATGCCGATGCCGAATATCTCCTGCGTCAAATACCCGTACGAAAGACCGAGGCCTGCGATAATCAACGCGACTTCGCCACGCGGCACCATGCCCGCGCCGATGCGCAAGCCGCCAAGAGCGTTGAACCCGCAGCATATCGACGGCACCATGCAGCCGACCACTTTCGCGGTGATCGCGAGCGCCGTGTATATGCCGCCGAATATCAGCACCTCGCGCGAGCACAGCGCCGTCACATCCACCATCATGCCCATCACGCAGAAGAAGACCGGCACCAGGAACGTGTATACCGGCGTGAGGGTTTCCTGGATCGAGTGCCTGAGGTCGGTCCTCGAGAGCGCAAGCCCCATGACATACGCGCCGATGATCATCGCAAGCCCCATGAATTCAAAGAATCCGGCGAGGATGAGCGAAAGGCCGAACGCCATAGTGGCGATGACGACAGGCGAACGGAAGCAGAATTTGAGGAACTTCGAGAGGCGCCTTGCAATGAGAATGCCGATCGCCGTCGCGCCAAGCCACACGCCAAACGCCTTCACCGCGACGAACCCGATCGCGCCCCAATCCATGCCGGCGGCGGCTCCCGACGCCTCGGCCGCATGGTTCGCGACGATGATGCCGTTGCCGATTGCGAGCACGATCAGGCCGAGCACGTCGTCGATCACCGCGCCGGCCATGATCGTCGTGCCTTCCTCGGAATCCATCTTCTTGCGTTCTGAAAGGATGCGCGCCGTTATCCCGACAGACGTCGCGGTCGACATTATGCCCATGTAGAGCGGCGCCTCCTGCGTAATCGCCTGCGCAAAGGGAATCTGCGCCAGATGCGCAAAGTGCGGGAAGAATTTGGGGAGCAGGAACACCGCGCATAAATCCCCCAGGATAAACGACACCACGACGCCGCCCAAACCGACCATCGTCCCGACGAACGAATACTTGAGGAACATCCTGAGATTCGTCTCGAGGCCGGATAGAAAGAGAAGAATGACCGAAGCTAGGGTCGCGATGCCATACAAAGCGGGGCTTGTGGCGTCGAACATCACATTGTTGCCGGCAATCGTGCCGAACATCTCCTGCGGCGCGCCGACGGACGCCGCATTTATCGCCCGCAACGCCGCGCCGTTGAATAGACCATACTGGAACATCCCCTCGCCTATGCCAATCCCGCCAAGCGCCCATGGACCGATCGCGATACCTGCGGCGAGTTCCCCCAGTATCGACGGCAGCTTCAGCATCGACGCCAACGTGCCGCCCAACCGCGCGGCGAAAATAATCACGCCAATCTGCAAAACGAGAAACATCATCTCCTCAACGCGCGGCATGCCGAAGTTCGGATATGCAGGCGTGGAAGCATGCGAGGCAAATGCATAAGTGGCGACGAGTGCAACCATCGCCGCAATCAACGATTTCCTGTGTTTCATTATGGGAAATATTGTATCATCTTTCCCCCCGCCGGTCAAGTGCCGCAGGGCAACGCATTTACTTTGCGTTCTTCCAAACGCCCCCGTCCCCGCCAAAGTCACACCTGTCACCCCAAAAGTCGCACCTGTCGCCTTTCGAAGCCATACTTGTCGCTTTCCAAAGTCATACCTGTCACATTCCAAAGTCATAGTTATGGATGAGAAAGGTGATAGGTATGACTCCGGCGTCTCATAGTATTCGTTTTAAATCGACTGCGTTGGGTTGCCAAATCTCCTCGCTACTCCCCTTCCATCTTCCATGTTCCCTCATTTTTTTTTTGTAACTTTTTTGTGCCGGTCGTGTATACAGGCTGAAATCCCAGTGAAAGGAGATGGAAAAATGCCAGGAGCACCTGAAATAACCGGCTCTCAGCCGTTCAAATTGAAGATCGAGGACTTCCGGACGAACAACACCGTGAACAACGGTGCGCGCGCCAATCTACCGCCGGCGCTTGGCAATGCGCAGCCGGCCGCCGCGCCGCAACCCGCGGTCGCGCAGGCCCGGCAGCCGAAAAAAGGCTTTTTCGCGTGGATTGCCAGCTGGTTCTCCCACGCCGAACCGGCCCCCGCCCCGGCGCCGCGCCGCGCGGCCCCGCCCGTCCCGGAACACAAGAAGTTCAACGACACCCTCCTCAAGAACATCCAAAAGGATTCTCTCGACTCCCTCGGGCAGAACTTCAAGGATGCGCTAGGCGTTCTTGAGAGCTCGCTGCGCCAGAAATTCGGGCCGGACATCTTCCCCGAAGATCGCAACATCTGCACTCTGCTCTCCTCGAGCAAGTACATGGGGAATATGGAGACTCGTGTAAAAGAGGCCAACGCGGCCGGACGCGAGCTTACGCCCGATGATATAGCGCAGGAATACACCGAGAGGGCGGACTACATGCTCAACGCGAGGGTCGTCGGGCAAAAGTTCCTCGCCATGTGCAAAGCCGCCAACGTAAAGCCCGGCGGGACGGCGAATTCCCAGGGAATTCTGGCGCTGAATTGCTTCCCTGAAATAGGCGAAGAACTCTCTGCGTGCAAGACGCAGGCCGAGGTTGCGCAGGTCCTGGAGAAGCACTCCGGCAAGCTCGCCGGTCTCGTCCAGACGAGAAAGGCGCTGAACGAGGCGCTGGACACTGTCAAGCCTTCCATCTCCGGGAGAATCGCCGACGCTATGGGAATGAACAAGTTCCTCGCATCGTCCATAATCCATACGCAGAGAGTGGAGAACAAACTCGACAAGCTCGCCGGCGAGATTATTGAAGGAAAGGCGCCGGGCTGCAAGGAACCCGGATTCGACGTCAAAGCAGCGCTGACGAAGGTGGTGGACGATTTCGTGAACGAGCGCACATCCTACATGTCTGAAATCGATGCGCTGGATATCGACGAAGGCGTAAAGCAGCGCTGGAAGGCGTCGGTCCTGAATGCCGATTCGCTCCCGGCCATGCGTCCTGCGAAACTTCTGGCCGTGGCCGGCGCCATCGACACCGGCAAACTAGAAGGCGCGCTCGACAGCGGCCTCCCGTTGCGTCTCAAATGCGCGATTTTCAGCGATATGAGCAAGTCGGTTGACAACGCCATCAAAGAGGCGTTGGGCGACGATGCGTACAAAAAACTCGGCAGCGACGAAAAGACGTTCTTCACGAGCATCGCCGAGGATATCGCGCTTGCCGCCAAGCCCGCGATCAAAAATAAAGTCCACGCAACCGAAGGCGTGCTCAAGGAGAATGTGATGGCGGAATTGTCCAAAACATTCCAGACCGACGCGTCCATTTTCGCATCTTCGCTTGTGGGCGTTTCGACGCCGACGGCGAAGAACCCGTTGGCCGCCCCGATGCGGCTCGCAGAAGCCGTCAACAAGCAGGTCGAGGCCGCGCTCGCAGAAGGCGGATTCACCGACGCCAAGATAATCGCCGACGTCAAGGCCGCGTTTGCCGCAAGAGGCAACACCGTCCTGAAGAGCGCCGAATCCCTCGCCGCGCTGTCGCAGTTTGTCGACTCCGTCAAGGAGCAGGCGCTGGACGTCGCCAAGGCCCTCGAATCGGTGGCGAAAACGCGTGCGACGGCCAAGAACGTCGCCGCAACGACGATCGCCGCCTCCACGGGGCTCGGCAAGGGGTTCGTGGCCAATACTCTGGATGCGTCCACCATTGCATCCGACTCCGGCAAGCTCCGCTTCCTCTACGAGGACGTCATCGCCGATGTGAAGAACGGGAATAAAGTCGATTTCCCCGCCGTCGCGAACAAGGCGAGCAAGATCGTAGGGGATTTCGCACTCGCCAAGGTCGAGATCCTGAAGAGCATCGACGAAACCGGGTTCGAGCCTGCGGACCGCGCCTACTATTTGAAGACCGCCCTGCGAGAGGGTTCGTTCAAAGACGCGCTCGTCGTCGCGCTCGCCCGTGAACTCGCCGGGAACGCCTCCATGAAAAAGGTGTTCAACTCCCTCGTGGAAATGCTCAAGCCGGAAAACGCCGCCACGCTCGACGCCAAGGGAATCGGCGCCGGCTTCCAAGTGTTCGCGAAGGCCTTCTCGCAGGAAATCCTCGCCAACCACCCGGACGCGGCGGCCAAGATGGCCGACTCGAGCGATTTGCAGCATCTTGTGCAGATGATGACGCTTTCGCTCCTCGGGAAGGATCATCCGGAAATCCCGGAACGCCTTGCGAAACTCGCCGAATCCGGCAAACTCGTCGAAATCGAAAACAGCCTGAGCGCATCCATGAACGAGGTCCGCACGGCCAAGATGGACTACATGACGCTCGAACAGTACAATCTCATGGGTCCGGCCGCCGGAGAGCCTATCCGCTCCGTCTTGAACAACCCCGACCTTCAGTTCGACAAGGCGAAATACGACCAGTGCGTCGAGGACTTCTCGACCCTCAACGTCGCCAACACCTTCCTCGGCATCATGACGAGCGACTTCCCCACCAAAACCGCGTTCACCGGCGTCGAGCAGTATGCGGCGCGCAAACTGACCGGCGGCGAAATGGTCAGGAAGTACTCCGAGGGTCTTGCGCCGGAGGCGGTGCCGGTCCTGGACAAACTCGTCAGCCGCCTCGACTGGAGGCCGGATTTTGCGGAGAACTCCGAGAAAATCGTCAAAGGCTTCGTCGAAGACCTCAAGGCATGGCGCGATATCGAGCCTGGCTCGCCAGATGCCAACGGTCTTGAGAAAGTCTTTCTCCGCCGCATGAACGAATACTTGACCGACACCGTTGGCGACGCGTCGCGCAAGAACAAGTTCAACGACGCCGGCATCTTCGAAACGTTCATCCAGGACCTCCCGCGCAACAAGTACGTCTTGAACGGCTCCACCGTGCCTACGGATACCGCCCCCAAGATGATTGAGGCGTTCAAGAAGGCGCTTGGCAACGATCCCGCCAAGCTCAAAACCGTCTCCGTGATGCTGAATCAGCAGATATTCGGCGAACTCACCACCGCGGTGCCAAACAAGACGCCGCTTGCCTCGTGGAAACAGGGACAGGCAGACGAGCAGACCGCGAACATCCCGGGCATCGAGAAGTTCGTCTCTCGCGACATCAACCGCTCCAAGTACCCGCTCTTTGGGTCCGGTCCCATGTCTTTCGAGATCGACGTCGCACCCGACGGCAATTCGGCGAAGATCCGCGCCAAGTGCGAATCGCCAATCATCGGAGACATTACGCTCATGGATGCCGGCAAGGAAGTCGGCAAGTGCATTTTCACGCAGGAGTTCACGCTTGAACTCGGCGACAAACCCGCAATCAAGGACCTCAAAATAGGACAGACGTTGGCATGACACACAAAGAACTATTGCACAAACTCGGCGAACACGCCGGGGTTGAACTGGAACTCTCCGAAGCCGGCACCGCGGCCGTGAAATTCGACGGCGACGAAATCGACTTCGAAACGGACGACGGCAAACTGTACATCTATGCCGACATCGCCTCCGCCGACGGCCGCGAGGGGGACTTCGGGAAACTCCTCGAAGCGAACAACCTCCTCGCCGGCACGGACGGCGCGACAATCGGACTTGATCGCGAGCGCGACATGCTCACGCTGTGCAGAATGTTCGAGGGCGAGACGGAATACGCCGCGTTCGAGCAGGCCGTGGCGGGTTTCACGACCGCGCTGCGCATCATACGCAAGGAGCTTGCAGACGGCGGAGACGCCGCCGCGCCGCAGCCGGACCTCGGCGGCCATTTCATGAAAGTGTAAAGGATAAGCAGGAAGTAGTTCTCCGCCCGCGTTGCGCTTGGGGATATAAGTTGCCATGCGAGCGGTTGCCGTAGGCAAAGCGGCGAAGCCGCGACAGAACACAGCCGGGGGTGAAGCGCGAAGCGCGGAACCACCGGCTGACGCCACGAATTATTGTGCTGGCCAGAGTTTTAGTCAGTATTTTATCGCAGAGACCCGAGAGGCGCAGAGCATGAAAAGGTCTAATAAAACCCTGCGTACTCCGCGTCTCTGCGTCTCTGCGATAAATATTGGCCTTATTCATGTCCACCACAATAAATCCAGCCCTGAATGGGGCGACAGAGCAAATATGGAAATGTGAAAATACCCAATTCCATTGTTGCCAATTGGAACTGGGTATTGGCATTGGCAATATTTTCACACTGGCAACATTCCCCCTTCCCCCTTCCCTCTTCCCTCTTCCCCCATAAAAAACCGCCCCCGGGAACCCGGGAGCGGCGAGGATTGAAGCGAAAGTTACCAACCTCAAGACCAGATTCGTTGAGAGAGGTATTCAAGACGCCGTATCTGCGTCAGGGGTCTAGTCGGCCAGCCGCTTTCATCATTCCTCGAAATCATGGCAAATGGCGAAATCTTCATTCCGCCGGCGCGGCGACATCAACGCCAAGCTTGTAGTATTTGACTGGATTCGGCGTTGCCGTGGCGTTGAGCGAGGTCGTCGTGCCCGTGGCCTGGACAGTCGACTCCGCCGTGAACGAGCCAGTCGCCGAATCGCACGACTCCAGGGAATACCACAGCCCCGGAATCGTCTTCACGGAGAACGACGGCTTCTCCTCCGCCACACCAAACGGCGCCTCCGCCGCCAGCGCCGGCGTCACAGAGACGACCTCCTCGCCGACTGTCAAAGACGCTCTGGCATTCAACGAGAATGTGTAGGTGATCGGATCCAACGAAAATATCCCAAAAATATTTTGTTCGCCACCTTCGTATTTAGACTTGATTGCGATATCCTCAAGACCGCCGAGTAGTCCAGTGCCACCTGTAAACGCGAACGAGGATGTTGTCGGGTAGAACGTCACTCCTTTGGCACTCTCAGGTATTGCAACCGTTGCGGCAGTGTTAGTAATTACCGCCGTTGTGCCGTCCATATAACCCGCATGGCGGTTTATAGGAGTCTTGACGAAGACGCATTCGTCATCGTATTCCCACTCGAAATCGGCGGCTGCGCCACCGACAGTGACAGCCGTTACGCTGACAGCACCGGATCCGCCAATGGAGAGCAGCGGGGTGCCGGGATCGACAGTCGCTCCATCTCCCAGCGCGAGGGTCGCGATAGTCAAAGTTTTGTCCGTATTGTTGACTATGGTGCCAGAATAGCCGCTCACTTCGGTAATGGCAATGGACGTAGGTGACGTGCTTGTCCCGTACACCAAGTCGCCCGTGCCGGTGATCTTCGCGAACGAATATGCACGTGGTGAGAATCCCGTCATGTTCATATCGCCGTCAAGCCGCAGTGTCATTGCAAGCTCGGTGTAGGGGGATGTCAGCCAACCGCCCGTCATTCCGCGAAGCGCAATCGTCGAGCCGGACTTCCCGTAGTTGTTCAGATTTACACCGCTCGTTGCCGCAGAGAACTCCGGCAAATCGACCGTTCCCGTCCAGTCGCCGAGAGACAGCGCACTCGACGGCAGCGAATAGAACCACAGCGTCCCGGAACCGGCGAGGGAGTTTGCAATCGACGCGCTTCCTCCGACCTTGAGCGTCTTGCCGCTGTCAATTGTAACAGTGGCATTGCCCGTGACCGCACCATTCAGCCAGGTCTCGTTGCTGCCGCTCGACCCCATCTTTATCGTCCCGCTGCCGTTCATGGTCATTGCGCCGAGAGTCAGTCCGCGGTACGTGGCGCCGAACGTGAGCGTGCATCCCGTGGTGACTGTAATCGTGGTTCCGCCAAGGATTTCCGACGTCACGCCAGGCTCGAATGCATAGTCTTTCTCGATGCGAATCTTCGTCACATTCTCCGGGAGCGTCGCGTCGAAATAAGCTGTCGAACTCTGGCCGCCTGTCAAGTATGCCGGAATGACGACCGTATCGCCGCTGAATACTTTCGTCACGGCTCCGTATGCATTGGTGACGCTGATGGTGTTGCCGGACGCATTCGACCAGTATCCTCCCGTGTAGTAAACATCGCCGCCTATGTCATGGTCAAGACCATACGTGTAGTAGTATGCAAGCGAACCAGCGTCATACGTCAGCTCGGACACGTGGTAGTCACTGAGCGACTGCGCGTCACTGTGCGTAATCACCTGCACCGGCCATGTGGTCGTATCCGACAGATCTGACGGTGCCGCCGAAACACCCGTGAGACGGACTATGTTGCGCCTCGTCTCCGAGTTGATCGGGATGTTCGAGAAATCGAACGTCAGAGTCTTGCCGGTGGCGACCTCGACGCGCGCTGCGGAGAAATCCACGGCGTCGGCGGCGACTGTGGTGTCGGTTTCGACAATGACGTCAACGGCGGAGAGCGTCGCGGCGTTGGCTACCTTCGTGACCGTGATTGCGCCAGCGCCATTGAACGTCAGCGTCTCGTAGAGCGATGCGGTGGCGAGATTCGCGGCGATTGACGAGTCAGCCGTCGCCGTCAATTCCACGATGCCGTCAGCCTCAGGCTCATCTGCCGTTTCGCTCCCCTTCGTCCAGGCATCCGTCGCAGACCATTCGAGTTCGCTTTCTCCAGCTAGGGTGCGCTCAAAGGTGGAAGAAGGAGATTCGTAAGGATGGTCGTTATGGAGTTTCGCGATCATGTTCGCGTCAATTGCGAAGTTGTAGATGCGCATGTAATCGACATTGCCGCCTGTCGCTTTCTCGCTATTGTAAAGCCTCACGAGTCCGCAGCCAGTTGGAATGCCGTTGCGGACCGAGCCGAACTGGAAGCCATCGCTCAGATCGCCGATTGCTCCGTTGTAGCGTGTGACGAGATTGCCGTCGCAGTAGATATCCACTGCATTGGCCGTTTTGACGAACGCATAGACATGCATCGCCGTAGTGGCATGGGCGACGGACATGGTGGCGAGTTCCGTGACCTGGACATTGTCTCCGCCACCCTTTACGAGCCGCGCAGTATTCGCCGTCTCACCCGCCGCGAGCGCGACAAACGAGGATTTATTGCCGAAGGCGACGATGATGCCGTTGGCCTTCTGCGGCACAGTGCATCGTATCGCCGCTGACCAGTCGCCGCTGAGGTTGAATTTGCTGTCATTGCCAGGGCAAACTGCCGTATAGACGGACCAATTCGAGGTTTCACCGTCCCGCAGGAAGTTGGGGTCGGAAGAATCCCAAGTTGTAGCGTTCTTCTTGTCGCTGCCTGTGTCAGTCCAGGCGTTGTCGAACTCGTAATCGTGGTTGCAGATTGTCGAGCCGCTTACGACAGCAGTCTCCGCGAGTGCGCCGGTGCCGTCCGATGGCGTAATCGTCACCGTCGTGCCGTCAAGCTTGTTGACGGTTATGGAGGTGATGGAGGAATCAATGCCCGTTACGGTGGTGACGCCGCTGCCGTATTCCTCCTTCGTCTGCGTGATGGCCACCGAAGACCCCGCCCCAACAATGTAACCAGCGAGCCCCGCAAAATCACGAAGCGTTCCAACATTCCACGCTTGACTGCCGCCAAGTTCAACAGCCCCCGCTTGCACCAAGGGGAACGTATAACTATCACTACCATTGTAAGTCAGCACCAACGTTCCAGAACCTGTCTTGGCAACCTTATAATCTCCGTAAATGCGGCCAGAACAAGTCAGCGTCATTCCTTCGTCAACCTCTATCTTCCCGACACCATCAGCGGCACTGCCTTCACCTCCAGTAAGTCGGCACTGTATTGGACATGCAAGCGTTGCGGAACCAGAACCGCATGCATGTATAGTCGCGCCACCCTTTATATTCATGTCGAAGGTGCCGTTGGACGTATCACTATTGCCGGTTATCGTGCCGCCACCATAGATGTTTATATGATTGTTCTGGCCAAGCGTCCAGCGATACGATTCCATTGCAAGCGTTCCGTAAACGTTAACCGTTCCAGTCGCATTGTAGCCCAGAGCATCATCCGAAACTGCCGTTAATGTCTTGTTCTCTGCAATGTTCAGCGTCCCAAGCATTTCTTGTCCCGCGAACCTGATGCTGGAATCCTGCGCAACGGTCAGCGTCGCCCCAGCGGGAACTTTGATCTGATGACCGGAGGAAGTGATGTCAAACTTGCCCGTGAAGCCGTCGAAACTGTTGAATGTGAACGTGGCGGCAGGACCCGAATGGTCATAGAATGTACCCGAACCCGAAAGCTTTGCAACTGTCAACGTATAGTTCTGATAGCCATTGTCGCTGCGCCAGGCGTATTCCTCCGAACCCGTGCCGTCTTCGAGAACGAGCGTATAGGAACACGTCAGGTTAGAATCATTTGTATAAGCCTTGACATTCGTGAACTTCACCTTGGATTCGGAGTTTCCCCAGTTGGGCATGTCGGCCGTCAAACTTGAGTTCGCTCTGTTATTGCTATTAAGAGAGCCGAAATCCTTTAGCCACATCGTGCCCGTCCAGGCCGCATTGGAGAACGAAATGCCGCTTGTGATAGTGGGCAGGACGCCGTTGTACTGGAGAACGCCCGGACCCTTGGCCGTGCCGACGAGTGCGCCCGTCGCCGAGACCTTCACGACGCCAGGTTGAGGGAAGTAAATCGACGAGGCCGCGATCGCCGCGCCGGAAATCGTGAGTGTGGAAGTCGCCGGGACGTTGAACGTGATGGTGGAAAGCGTCGCCGCCGCCGTCACGGTCAGCGTCGCATTTATTCCGGCAGATACATTGACGACGGCATCGTCGCTGCTCGTCCAAGTTGTCGGCAAATCCACCGGCTCGGCAGACGTTATGTTGAGCTCCGTCGGTGTGACTTGGGAAATCGAACCATTGGCATTGGCCTTGTAGCCGTTGGCGGGGTTGAGAGCGCCGCTGATGGAGGTGGCGACGAAGTAGGGGAACGTCGCTCCTTCGGGGAACGTGAAGGTTGTATCGTCGTCAACCGTCAATACGCCCTGGATGTATGCGGATGCGGTGGAAGCGCTTGCAACAGGCTGGTCGGAGAAATCGAGCGCCGCCCCGCTTGCATTCAATGTTGCGGTGAGTTTGCCTCCGCCGTGCACCCTCAACGTCCCCCCGGCCGTGGTCGCCATCTTATTGTCGTTCACGGATGCGACTATCGCCGGAGAGCCGGCGGCGGCAAGCGACAGCGTCTTTCCGTTGGCAATATCGAGGTTGACATTGCCGCTGAACCGAAACGCGCCGCTGCGTATCACCGAAGCGTCGGCGTCGAATCTAAACCATGTCTCCGTGGCGCCGGAAGCCGCCCCGAACACGGTTGTACGCTTGTCGTTTGCCGTGCCTATGGACAAGCCGCCGGCGTCGCTCTCGACGATGATGCCGCCGAACGTGAACGGGCTGAATCCGCCGGTGAAGGTCTTGTTGGCGGAACTCGAGGTGAAGCGCAATGCACATCCCGGCGCGGAATACTGCGTCTGCCCTATGCAAAACTGCCTCCAGTTGTCGCTGCCGCTTGCGAACGTCGTCGAAGTGTCCTCTCCGGAAGCCACGTCGAACTGGTAGAGAGTGCCGTTGTCGCTCGAGCCGATGTCGCTTGAATCTTTAGAGGGAACCCAAGTGTACGTATTGTTGGCGTACGCCCACTTCCGGTACTTTTCCGCCGACGGCCAGACGTAATCGGCAAGGTCGGTGTTGGAGTATGCGTTGCCTGAGAAGATGGCGACTTTCTCGATAACCATGCCGGCACAGGCTTTCATCGTTGAATCGCTTGTTACCTTTCCAGACGGACCACCTATTGCGATGTTTTGAATATTCATCGTAAAGGTGCCATTCGCCTTGTATTTGCCGCTAAGCGATTTTATTGTTGCGCCGACATACAAGAAGTTCCCTGTTTTGATTCTAGTGCAAAGGGCAACACCACTTCCTGGAATGGTTGGTGCTGGGGAGTCAAAACTATAGGGTTTGCTTAATGTCGTACTATATGAGTAGTATGTTGCGGCAGTAGAACTGCCCTTGTCATAAATACCCTGGTCAACTTGATTACCTCCTCCGGTTCCATTGAAAGTGGCAAAAACGGCATCTGATGCGCTCGAAAAGCTCGAGTACTTTATAAGAACTGATACATTTTCACTATTCACTCCTGTCACTAGAACACCAGAAGACGCATTATTAGCAATCACAATATTGCCATTGCTATCAGTTTCGTTGTCGTTAAGATCAATCGAATACCCGTTCTTGGTTTTGTTGAACTCGCCAGCCTCCCATACGGCAGTGGCCGTTGGGGCTTCTGCCCATGCGCCGTCTATTGCTACCACGGCGAGGAGCAGTGCGACGAGGTGCGCCGGTGGCGCGAGGTGGCGTGTCAGCCTTTTCAACAGTTTGTATTTCATAGGATTTCTCCTTTCCTCTCTTTGGTTGATTATTTTCCGGTTTTGTCCTTCAAAGCAGGATTCGCGTTGCGGCGGTTCGCCGGGCGCGGGGGACGTCGCCCCGCCGCACCCGACCCGCCCGCTACTCGACAGTCTCCGTATCGCTCACGACGACTTTATAGTATTGGGCGCCGATTTCAGGCAGGTCCGCCTTTAGTTCGCTGACTTCGGTCACTTTCGTATGCTCGCCACGAGTGTAGTCAAACGTATTTGGCGTAATCAGAGTTCCCTCCTTCGCCAACCCGCCAGTGTTCAAAAAGGCAAGACGCGCTCGCGGCAAAGCGCGAGCGTTGCGATTTCGATCGCGACAAGCGCGACCCTTCCGTGCAGCGACAAAAAGACATGGCGCGGCTGTAAAGTCGCGCATGTGGGCGGAATAGAGTATCCGTCTGCGGTTTATGGAGAGATTATTGGCTCTAGCGATGGAATTGGGGCGGGAGGAACCGGGCGCAATTATCCCCCCCCCCCTATTCTATACGCGAAGAGAGGCACGGCGCAAACCATGCTTACATCGCCCTGGCGGGCTATGTTTCTCTTCTCAGACAACATCGGCAAAACCTCTCCTGATGCGTAATGTAGCGGCATTATAGCATATCCCCCGATTGGGTGTCAAGAGCGTTGGAAAAATATTTTGCAGCCTGTGACTTGTCAAAGTAAATGCCCATAGTGTATAGGCATTTACTTTGACAAGTCACAGGTGTCGGGAGAGGTTCGATTTTCGATTTGCGATTTATTGTGGTGGACATGAATAAGGGCAGTATTTATCGCAGAGACCCGAGAGACGCAGAGTACGCAGAGAGAAAAATTTTTCGATTGTTTAATTGTTTCAAGCCTCTGCGTACTCTGCGACTCAGCGTCTCTGCGATAAAAAATGGAAGGCTTGAAGCAAATCGAAAATCGTAAATCGCAAATCGGCAACATTGTTGCCCTGATTCCCTTGACCCCCGGCAAGTTAAAATGGTATAATATTCCGCCATATGGAAAACAAGGGTCAGAACAACAGAAAAAGTCTGCGATCGTGGCTTATAGTCGCGCTCGTAGTGTTCGCATTTTTCTCGTTGTACAGAATGAATCCGAACCCGACTCGGACGCACGAGCTGACGCAACTCGATTTTCTGCGTGCGCTAGAATCGGGCAGGATAGTCGAACCGGTCGTCCGCTTTCTCGATCGCGACAATGGCGAGACGAGGCTTGAAGGAAAGATGCGCCTGCCAGAAAGCGCAGAGCAGGGAAAAGCCGTCGACGGAGTTTCGCCCGAGAGCGCGCTCGTCGAGTATCGCGTGAGGCTGGTTCCCGGCGAGAGCGAGGAGTTGATGAACAACCTCCTCAAGAGCGGCGTGCAGGTATCGATAACGGAAAAACGCTCCCCCTTCTCGCCGTTCATCGTGCAGACGATTTTCTTCTTTGCCATGATGGCGCTTATCTGGTATCTTATGGGCAAGATGGCAGGCGGAGCCGGCGCAGGCGGCATCTTCGGCATTGGCAAATCGCGCGCCAAAATCCTCGACGCAAAAGAGGACAAGAAGGCGACGACCTTTGGCGACGTGGCCGGAATCGACGAAGCAAAAGAGGAAGTGCAGGAGATAATCGAATTCCTCAAAGCACCCGACGCTTTCCGCAAGCTCGGCGGCAAAATCCCCAAGGGCGTGCTTCTCGTCGGCCCTCCCGGCACGGGCAAGACGCTCCTCGCGCGCGCCATCGCCGGCGAAGCGAAAGTCCCCTTCTTCTCCATCTCGGGCAGCGACTTTGAAGATATGTTCGTGGGCGTAGGCGCTTCGCGCATGCGCGACATGTTCGCCGAAGCCAAAAAGCGCTCGCCCTGCATCATATTCATCGACGAAATCGACTCCATCGGCCAGAAGCGCAGCGCCGCAGGTGCGTTCTCGGCTTCAATGAGCCACGACCAGACTCTCAACACGATGCTCGTCGAAATGGACGGCTTCGACGCAAACGAAGGCGTTATTGTCATCGCCGCGACGAACCGTCCTGAAACACTGGACTCCGCCCTTCTGCGTCCCGGCCGCTTCGACCGGCAAGTGGTCATCGACCTGCCTACTCTCAAAGGACGCGAAGAGATCCTCGCCCTCCACGGCAAGAATATCAAGTTCGCGGAAGACGCCGACCTCAAGCGCATCGCCCGCGGTACGCCGGGCTTCTCCGGCGCGGACCTCGCCAACCTTCTCAACGAAGCGGCCCTTCTCGCCGTACGAAAGAAACTCGACGCCGTCGACATGAGCACGCTCGAGGAGGCGCGCGACAAGGTGCTCTGGGGGCGCGAGCGCAAATCCGCCGGCTATGCACCGCGCGAGCGCGAAATCACGGCATGGCACGAGGCAGGCCACACGATATTGCAGCTCCTCCTGAAAAACACGGATCCCCTGCACAAAGTGACTATCATCCCCCGCGGCCGCGCACTGGGCGCCACCATGTCGCTTCCTGAAAAGGACGTCCTCGGGAGAAATCGTTCATACTTCCTCGACCAGATGGTCGTTTGCTGCGGAGGAAGAGTCGGCGAAAAAATCTTCACTGGCGACATCTCCACCGGAGCCGCGCAGGATATCCGCCAGGCGACTGAAATCGCCCGCAAGATGGTGTGCACGTTCGGCATGAGCGAGAAGTTCGGTTTCCAGGCGTTCATGGAGCCAAACCGATTCTCCGACGCAGAACTCCCGCCCGCGTTCAGCGAAGAGACCGCGCGCATGATCGACGCGGAAGTCTCCAAACTCGTCAACACCGCCTATGCCGACGCTGAAAAGCTCATCGGCCAAAACCGCGACAAGCTCGAACTCCTCGCCAAGACCCTCATTGAACGCGAAACCATGGACGCCAAGGAGGTTCAAGCCCTCCTCGGCATGCCATCGCAGGAAAATCCACCCCCCGCGCAGCCGCCCCTCGACCCGCAACCTTAAACCCGTCAAATGCTCGACATCTTCCGTTCTCTTCACGCTTCGGATTGGGTACAGATATTCGTTCTGTACCTTGCGATATATTCGTTGCTGAAAGGCGCCAAGGGATCGAGGTTCGGCCAGGCGTTGACGGGCATCGGGTTGCTGGCGTCGGTGTTGGTAGGATTCTCGTTCCTGTTCCATTTCGACGTTCTCACGCGCATCGTCCAGTTTATTCTCGTCTATATGGCGATCTCGACCGTCGTCATCTTCCAGCCGGAAATCCGCCGCTTTCTCCAGACGATAGGCGCGTTCGGTTACTTTGAAAAGCCCAAACACACGAGCGACGGCTCGGCGACGCCGGAGCTCATCCTGCAAACTCTCCTCGAGCTCTCCAACGACCGCATGGGGGCGCTCATCGCGTTCGAGATGGGAATTTCGCTCAGGCCCTACGAATCCACCGGCGTCAAGACGGACGCCATCTTCACTCCCGAGCTCGTGAAGTCGATTTTCACCCCGCCCCTGCCTTTGCACGACGGCGGCGTCGTGATGCGCGGCGGACGCCTCTCCAGCGCCCACTGCATCTTCCCTGTATCCAACAATCCCGAGCTCATCTCAAGCGGAATGCGCCACAGGGCTGCGGTCGGGCTAAGCGAAGAGACGGACGCTATCGTCATCGTCGTCTCGGAAGAGACCGGCCTCATATCGGTCGCGCGCAACGGCAAGTTGCTGAAGTATCCTCCTATCCAGGCCAAGACAGCCGTTTTGCGGTGGATTTCGCGCGCCATGATGGAAGACGAGCCCGAAAAGAACGCCATTCTAGACCATTTCAAGCGCCTGTTCAGCCCGCGAAGCACAACCGCCGGCTGAAAAACCGGAGAGACTGCGATGTTATTGAAAGAGAAAGACAAACGCTCCATCTTCCGCGTTCTTGCGGGGCTGGCAATAGACAATCTCGGGCTCAAACTGCTCGCGATCGTTCTCGCATTCGCCATCTACCACGCACTCAAGCCAAGCGACGGCACCAGCCAGAAGACTTCATTCGAAAGGACAGATGAACAGGTCGGCACATACTGAGCGCCCCGCGTCGAGCGACGACAGCGAGCGCACGGCGGCATCCCTGCTGACGGGGTGGCTGCTCTTCCCGTTCGCCCTTTTCCCGCTGGCGGCGCTTGTCAGCTACGATTGGCATGCGATAACGGCGCTCCAAAGCCCGAGCGCGCCATCCTCGAACTGGCTTGGCGTAATGGGCGATGCGTTCGCATACTCCGGCTACGGCGTCTTCGGTCTCGCAATATGGGCGGTTCCTTTCGCTTGCGTCATCTGGGGGCTCTGCCTCGTCGCCGGGCGCAAGATGAGGAATCTGCGCCGGATAATGTGGTTCTTTGCGTTCATGACGTTCGCCTCGTGCCTCATCCAGGTCTCGCAGACCCACGCGCCAGGCATTGCCGCCGTCATGCAAAAGCTCAACATCCCTCACGCAGGCGGGGCGATCGGCTACATAGTCATGACGCGATTCCTCTCGCGATTGCTCTCGGACGTTGGTTCGTCGGCAGTGATGATCATAGGGCTTCTTGTCGCGACAGTCGGTGCCATAGGCGCGCACAACCTGATTTCCTTCTTCACTACGATCTTCCGCTGGGCGCTCAACCGTCCGGCCGAGCAGCCCTTCGCACCGGCGCCGGATCCGACCGGCGAAGAGGCGGATGCGTATGCAGCGGCAAGGAATGCGCGCGAGGAAGCCAAGCGTCAGCGCGAAGAGGAGAAAGCCGCCGCACGCGCGGAAAAACTGCGCATCAAGGAGGAGAAGTTGCGTGAAAAGGAAGAGGCGCGCCGCCGCAAGGAAGAGGAACGCGCCGCACGCATCGCCGAAAAGGCCGCCGAAAAAGCGGCCCGCGAGTTTGAACTCCAGCAAGCCGCAAACCACATCGATTCAGACCGCGGCGCCATCCCTTCCGCTCCGGCGACCTTGCCGCAAAAGCCCGCGCCCCAGAAGAGCGTCGACGAGGCCACTGCGACCGATGCGCAGCCAGACAAGGGCCCATATGTCATTCCGCCCGTCTCCCTTTTGAGCCCCATTCCCAGGTCCACCGCCGACCACGGCAACGTGGAGGAACTCTCGCGCAGACTCGTCGACACCCTCAAACTCTTCGGCATCGACGCCAAGCTCAGCTACACCATCCAAGGGCCCGTCGTCACCAAGTTCGCCCTGGAGCTCGCCCCTGGTACGCGCTACAGCGTGGTGAGTTCGCTTTCCAAGAACATCATGGGCGCCCTTCACGCGAAAAGCCTGCGAATCGAAGAGCCCATCCCCGGCGAGGACCGGGTCGGCATCGAGGTGCCGAACAAAAAACCCGCCGGCATTTCGTTCCGTGAAATTTTCGAGTCGAGCGCGTGGAAGAATTCCAAAGCCCACCTGCCGCTCCTTTTCGGCAAGGACGCCGCCGGCAACGAACTTATCGCCGACCTCGCCAAGATGCCGCACCTGCTCGTCGCCGGCGCCACCGGACAGGGCAAGTCCGTCTGCCTCAACTCGCTTATCTGCGGCCTCTTGATGACGAAGACGCCGGACGAGCTCAAGCTCATCATGGTCGACCCCAAGAGCGTCGAATTCACGCCTTACAGCAAAATCCCGCACCTTTTGGGCCCTGTCATAACCGACAACAAAAAGGTGCTCTTTTCCCTCCAATGGGCCGTAGTCGAAATGGAGAAGCGACTCAAGATGTTCTCACGCGTCCGCGCCAAGAACATCGAGGACTTCAACCACCGCAAGGTCGTCACGCAAACCGACATGTTCGGCGACGACAAAGAGCTCAACCCGGACCTGCCCAAGACCGTCCCCTACATCATCATCATCATCGACGAAGTTGCGGACCTGATGAGCGTCGCGGCGAAGGAAGTGACGCCGCTCATCGCGCGCATCGCCGCCAAGGCGCGCGCCGCCGGCATCCACCTCATCCTCGCCACGCAGCGCCCGGACGCAAAGGTGATCACAGGCACGATCAAGTCGAACATCCCCGGTCGCGTCGCGTTCAAAACCGCCCAGGCCATCGACTCTCGCACGATTCTCGATGCAGCCGGAGCGGAAAACCTCATCGGTCGCGGCGACATGCTCTTCAAAGGCAAGTCCGAGGAACTCATCCGCGCCCAAGGCGCGCTCATTCCCGACTGCGACATCGAAAGCATCACGAACTTCATCGAGGAGCACTCCAATCTCCAATTCGACGAGAAGTTCGCCTCCCGTCTCAACCGCATCAAAGAAGTCGATATCGAAGCGACGCTCGACGAAGCCGTCGGCGACGAGGAAAGCACAGAATCAGAAAGCACAGGCGCGTCGGTCCGTGAGATGGTCAAGGCCGACGAAAATGCCGACCTCTACAAGCGGGCGATCGAGGTTATCATCAACACGAACCGCGCCTCCGTTTCGCATTTCCAGCGCAAGCTCAACATCGGCTACAACCACGCGGCGCGCCTGTGCGACGAGCTGGAAGAAAACGGCGTCGTCGCGCCGCATTCCGGCGCCGGCCCGCGCACAATCTTGATGGACCAGCAGCAGCTCCTCGCCATCATGAACGGCGGAGGCGCGACGGAAGTCCTCGCCTCCGGCGAAGGCGGCGAAAGCGCCCAGGAACCTTCCCTCGCCCTCGACTTTGGCGAAGAATCTGGCGACGAATTTTGAGATTTGCGATTTTCGATTTATTTCAAGCCTTCCTTTTTAACACAGAGTCACTCAAGTCACAGAGATGCACAGAGTCCCCGGGCACAAATCGAAAAATCGAAAAATTCTCTGTGTTCCTCTGTGCCTCTGTGTTAAAAAGGGATGCTGAGAGCGCAAATCATAAATCTCAAATCGTAAATCTCAAATCGTAAATCGCAAATTGCAAATCGTAAATCGTAAATCGTAAATCGTATGATCGAATTCGGCTATACCCTACAGAAAGCGCGTGAAGACAAAGGTCTCACGATTCAGCAGATCGCCGAGCGCACTCACATGCTCCCTCAGCAGGTCGAGGATCTCGAGCACGAAAACTTCTCCCGCATCGCCGCCCCAATCTACGGGCGCGGCTTTGTGAAACTCTACTGCGACGCGGTCGGGCTGGAACCCAAGCCGCTTGTCGACGAGTTCATGGAGATCTACAACGGCAACCGCCAGCCGGCGATCAGGACGCGCCCGCGCTCGCCGCAGCCGATCGCCGAACCGCCCCCGCCACCTGCCGATCCTGTTGCGAGCGAGCCGGAGAGAGCCGCAGACGTCGTCGAAGAAGGCGAAATCGAAGACCAGCTCCATCCCGAAGCGACGCTCGTTCCTCCGGTGGCGCATGACGCGCAAGTGTCGATTCCCGTCCCGTCGGCCGAGGATACGCAAGAAGCGACCATCGCCGCGCCTGCGGCCGCCGAAACATCCAATGTGGCATCCGCGCCAGGCATCGTTTCCGCCGCGCCACAGGAGAGAGAGTCGTTCGATGCATTCAAATTCGAGCCGCCGCCGCCTCGCTTCGCACAGCCGCAGAAGCCGCTTCCTGCCGGGTATTCAAATCTCGCGGGCGATGCATCCTACACACCTGCTCCATCGGCGAGCCGCTACGCCTCGCCCGTCCCGGCCGAGCCGGGCCGTCCTGCTTTCGGGGGCTTCTCGATTCCGCCTCAAGTTTGGCGCATTCTCCTCCTCGCGATCGTCGCAGTAGCGATCCTGTGGGGCGTTTTCAAAATCTCGGCGGCCATCTACCGCGTCGCGACGACCGCACCGGCAGCAGAAGAACAGACGCCCGTCAACGTCGGCGACGATCTTCCCGGCAATCCCGCCGCCGCGTCCATTCCCCAGCCGCCCGCGGGCAAGACAAGCCGGACGCCAATTCCCGTTCCCCCTCTTTACATAGACTAAGATATTTAGTATAATACGCAATATCAAAATCTGGGGCTGGGCCGAACTTCCGCCCCGCCGATGGATTTACAATTACAACAGAAAAGGAAATTCCCATGGAGATCGTAATCTGCAAAACGAAAGAAGAAGCTTCGCGCATCGCCGCTTCGATTATCACGGCTGCCGTCAAGGCCAATCCTGAAACTGTACTCGGTCTCGCTACAGGCTCGACGCCCGTGACGATGTATGACGAGATGGCAAAGGCTGTCGCCGCCGGCGAGGTTTCCTACAAGAAAGTGCGCAGCTGGAATCTCGACGAGTACGTCGGACTCCCCGGCACGCACGACCAGAGCTACAGGTACTTCATGAACGAAAATCTGTTCAAGAAGATCGACATCGATCTCGCGAACACCCATGTACTCAACGGCCTCGCAGAAGACCCTGTGGCCGAATGCGCCGCTTACGAGAAGCAGATCAAGGACGCGGGCGGCATCGACATCCAGGTCCTCGGCATCGGCTCCGACGGCCACATCGCATTCAACGAGCCTGGGACTTCGCTCGCCAGCCGCACCGGCGTCGTCTATCTCACCCCACAGACGATCAAGGACAACGCCCGTTTCTTCAAGTCGGCCGATGAAGTTCCTACCCGCGCCCTTTCGATGGGCGTCGGCTCGATTTGCGAGGCCAAGAAAATCATCCTCCTCGCATTCGGCGCCAACAAAGCCGACGCGGTCGCAGCGGCGGTCGAAGGCGGCGTGAGCCAGTATTGCACCGCTTCCGCCCTCCAGTGCCACAATGACGTCTGGTTCTTCTGCGATGAAGAGGCAGCCGCAAAACTCAAACTCAAGGATTATTACTCCTGGCGCAGCTCGATCAAACTTCAAAAGGTCCAAGTCAATGATTGAAGACGGATTCATGAGTTTCCTCTGTCCAGGTTGCCATACGGAAATCGAGGCGACCTTGGACATGATCGGGGAGAAGACTGAATGCCCTGCTTGCGGCAACACGATTACCGTCCCTGACAACCGCGATGAGTCTACCGGCGACGGCATCGTACGCCACGGCTCCGGCGACTCTGGCGGCAAGCAGTCTCAAGCCCTCAAGGGGCGCACCATCCGTATCGAGCTCGGCGACGATTTCTAGAGGTGTCGAAACGTCCCACTAAAAAGCGCAAGGGCGGGCGGAAAACGGCGAGGCGCTTTGCATTCATTGCCGCTTTGTCGTTTTTCGCGTTCATTTGCGCATATGGCGTTGCAGCGTCGTGGTTTGTCCACCACTCGCGCAAGTGGATTGCCGCGAAAAAAGAATCCCTGCCTGCGCTCGTCACGGCGCCGCTTGTCGCTTTCGGGCAGCCACTTGCCGAACTCACCGACTCGCTAGGCATAACCGGCCACGATGCCGTCTATGAGTACGACACGGAACAGCCATCAGGGCAAGTCTTCTTCGCCGGCGCCCCGAAGCGCATCGCCCTTCCCGCGCCGGACGACATTGAAATCATCGACAAAGGTCCGTTCGTCATAGGCTGGTCTGCAAAACTCCGCCACCCCGTCTGGTGCGCCTACCACGTTCCAAAAGCCGCGCCCCATTATATTCAGGACCGCCCCAATTTTCAGAAAGACAATTTCGTCGCTTCGTCGCCTCCGCCGGCGTGCTACACTCGCAGCGGATACGACAGAGGGCACATGGCCCCCAATTTCGCCATTTCTTCGCGCTTCGGCAAATCCGCCCAGATAAAGTCGTTCCTCACTTCGAACATCGCCCCGCAATCCCCCGCCCTCAATCGCGGCGTATGGCGCGAGGTTGAAATGCGCATCGCATCGTATTGGTCCGGGCGATTCGACGAGGTGTGGGTCGTAGTCGGCGCAATCGATGCTCCTGGCGAAGGCGAAGAAATAAACGGCACAGGCATAGAAATCCCGGACAGTTTCTTCCAAGTCATCGTTGCGCAGGACGACATGGACGTCTACGCCGTCGCGGTCTTATACAACCAGGATTGCGAGGGGCGCGTCTGGCCGCGCGAAGGCCTCGTATCCATCGATGAACTGGAAGAACTGAGTGGACTTGACTTCCTGCCGGACCTGCCGGACTTCATTCAGGACCCTATCGAAGCCGAGCTCCCCACGCGCCTCTGGCCGGTTGGCTTCGTCAACTCCCTGGGCATGTTCATAAAGCACTACAGGTAGTCAGGGGCGCGCGCCTCCCCTCCATGCAGCGTTCTCTCCAAATTTTCGCCGCCGCATTCTCGCCGCCGGCCGCCGCCCGCAAACTGGCCATACCATCGCTCACGGGCTCGGCTGACGCATTTCTGGCACTCGCGCTCGCAATCGAAGACAAGCCCGTTGTCGCCATAGCCCCATCGATTCCGGAATTCGAACGGCTGACAGACGACCTGCGCACGCTAGCCGCCGGGAACAAAACCCGCATACTCGAATATCCTCCCGTTCTTGAAGACGACCGCAGCGCCCTTGCGAACAGGCTCAAGGCGGTTGCGGCTCTTCGCGCATGGAGCGTCCGGCCATATCCGCTCGTCATCACAGCACCGGCCCAGGCGCTTGAATCAGGGTGCGTTCCTTCATCCGCAGCCTCCTTCTCGCTCGACACGTCGACAGGCTCGTTCAAAAAATTGAAAGAGTATCTAGACTCGACCGGCTACTCCCGCACGAACATCGTAGAGCACGAAGGCGACTATTCAATCCGCGGCGATATAGTGGATTTCTGGTCGCCCGGCGAAAACTCGCCCGTCCGCGCAGAATTTTTCGGCGACGCGCTTGATTCGCTGCGGGCATTCGATTTGACGACGCAGATATCGATCGAGCGTCTTGAAAGCGCCGAGCTCATGCCGGTCGCTTTGAGCGCAAACGACGATTCCGTCGATGCGGAACGGCACGGCATCCTCGACCTTCTCGGTTCCGACGGCGTGATTCTCGCGCTAGAACACAATGAATACGATTTCGCCGCCTCTCTGATTTCGTGCGCCGCCGCCCGCATCGTCTATACCGGCGACCCTCCTCCGCCAAACGTCGCGACTTATGCCTTTGCGACCGCACCGCTTCCAGGCTTCGCAGAGCTGACTTCCGACGCTTCGCGCCATCCTGAACTTTTCGAATCCATCCGTTGCCGTCTGGACAACCATCTCGCGGCGGCGAAATCGCGAGGTTTGCATGTTTTACAGCTCGACGAACTCGACAAGGGCTTTGAAATCCCCGGCCTCGCCGTCGTTGCAAAATCAGATCGCGCGTTCACGAAGCGCCGGGCGTATTCCCGCCGCATTCAAAACGCCTCAGGCGCAAGATTGAATACGTTCGAGGAACTTGAACCCGGAGAATATGTTGTCCACGTCGATCACGGCGTCGGCAAGTACATAGGCTCCAGCGAGATACAGCAAGACGGCCACCGCACGGAGGTCTTCACCATCGAATACGCCGACGGCGCGAAACTCCACGTCTCCGCAGCCCACGCGCATCTCATTTCGCGCTACATCGGCGTAAAGGGCGAGCAGGTTCGCCTCCACCGCCTCGACGGCAAACGCTGGCAACGAGACAAGGAGGACGCGCGCAAGGCCGTAGCGGACCTGGCATCGTCTCTCCTCGAAACACAGGCGCGGCGCCAGCTCGCCCCCGGCTTTGCCTGCAATGTCGCGCCTGATGGCATCGAGGCGTTCGAAGCTGCGTTCCCTTATGAAGAAACGCCCGATCAACTTGCCGCGATCGAAACCATCAAAAACGACCTCGCCCAAACAAAGCCCATGGATCGCCTGATTTGCGGAGATGCCGGATACGGGAAGACGGAACTTGCAATGCGCGCGGCCTATATCGCCGTGATGAACGGACGCCAGGTAGCCGTCCTCGCCCCTACCACCATCCTCGCCGAACAGCACTTTGAAACATTCACCGCACGTTTTTCCTCCACGCCGGTAAGGATTGAAGCGGCATCCCGTTTCCATTCCCCTTCCGCCAAGGCGGCGACATTCCAACGCCTCGCTACAGGTGTCTGCGACATAATCATCGGCACACACGCCATCCTTTCGCCAAAAGTCCGCTTCCACGATCTCGGACTGATCATAATCGACGAGGAGCAGCGGTTTGGAGTCCGCCACAAGGAACACCTCAAGAACCTGCGCGCCACGGCCGACGTGCTGACGCTTTCAGCGACGCCGATTCCCCGCACGCTCTATCTTTCCATGACCGGCGTGCGCGACCTCTCGCTTCTGCGCACGCCGCCGCCGGGCCGGACAGCGGTTGAAACGAAAATCGTCCGCGATTCCGATTCTGTCGTGAAAACGGCGGTTGAAAACGAAATCGCCCGCGGCGGGCAAGTCTTTTTCCTCCACAACCGCGTTGCCACGATAGGCAAAGTGGAACGACGTCTGAAGACGCTTTGTCCAAAGACGCGTATCGTCGTGGCGCACGGGCAGATGGATGCAGAAGAGCTCTCGGAGCGCGTACGCACTTTCGAGCGAGGCAAGGCGGATATACTGCTCTCGACGTCGATCGTCGAATCAGGCATTGATATTCCCCGGGCGAACACCATCATTATCGACCGCGCGGACACGTTCGGGCTCGCCGAGCTGTACCAGTTGCGCGGACGCGTCGGCCGCAGCGCCCGGCAGGGGCGCGCATTCCTTCTCCTGCCGCCTTCCGGCGATACGGATTCGCAGGCGCGGGAACGGCTAAAGGCCCTCCAGCGGCACGGCGGGCTTGGCGGCGGATTCAACCTCGCCATGCGCGATCTCGAGTTGAGAGGCGCCGGCAACCTCCTCGGTTCAAAGCAGTCCGGCCACATCGCCGCAGTCGGATTCACGTTGTATTGCCAGCTCCTCCAACGCACGATTTCAATGCTCAAAGGCGAAAAGGTCCAGGATGTTGTGGACGTCAAACTCCACCTTGACTTCCTCGAATCTTCACCTGGCGAACCCGACCTGCCCAACGCCGCAGTCCTGCCGTATTCGTACATCGAAGAAGACGAATTCCGCCTCGACTTCCTCAAACGTTTCGCACAGGCCGGCTCGATCGCCGCTGTGAAAAAGATTGGCGATGAAATGGAAGATCGTTTCGGGCGCGCCCCGGCCGCGGCAAAACGTTTCCTGCGCCTCGCCGCGTTCAAGGTCCTCTGCGCACAGGCCGGCTACGATCGCGTCGATACTAAAGACGGCCGTGCGTTCTTCTACAAAGCAGGCGAACATATTGTTGCGCAGGTCGCCGACATCCACGGTTCAACCCCCGATGCAGCAATCTCCTCCTTGGTCCGGATTGTCCGCAACCATGCATAAAATCGCGCCGTTATTGATATTATTATATCAATAGTTGGCCAAAATTAGATTGAATTGCCCCCTAGCGCTCGCCAAAAAAATATGATATAATGGGGGCATGCGAGGAGGAAAGGAACATAAACTCGCCAAGTTGCCCAATCCAACTATACGGCGCTATCCGGTGTACCTTCGCGAAATTTTCGCGATTATGAATGCCGGCGGCAAGTATGTATCCAGTGCATCCCTCGCTGAAAGACTTGGGCAAGATTCTGTTCTCACTCGCAAGGATTTGGCAATGACGGGTGTGATAGGGAAACCGCGGCTAGGCTACGACACCAAGGAAATATCCGCTGCAATTCTCAAGGCATTGGGCTGGGACAAGCCGTCGCAGGCGGCCCTCGTCGGCGTAGGGCATCTTGGGCGCGCCCTTCTCGGCTATACCGGTTTTGCAGAACAGAAAATCACCGTTTCGTACGCATTCGATGCCGACCCCGCGAAAATAGGCGAGGTTGTCTCAGGCGTGGAAATTCTGGACATCGCCAAGCTTGAGGACAGACTTGCCGATGGCAGCACGAAACTCGCGATCCTCGCCGTGCCTGATTCAGCCGCACAACAATGCGCGGATGCTTTGGCGAAGACGCCTATAAAAGGGATTTTGAATTTCTCCCACGTCCTCCTGACGGTGCCGAAGCACATCCGCGCCCAGAATGTCGACTTGGCGCAGCCGTTGGCGCTTCTTTCACATCAGATTTTGTCCGACTGAATCTCCCGCCATTCGCCGGGTTTCATTCGCGGGTCGAGGCAAAGCGCGCCTATCGCCGTCCTTTTCAATTCAAGCACGACGAGGTGCGCAGCCGAACACATGTAGCGTATCTGACGCTTGCGCCCTTCCTTGAGACGGAATTCGAGTATCGTTACATTGTTTCGTGTCGGCGAAAGGACTTCGACCGGCACAGGGCGGGTCACGTACCCATCCGGCATTTCCACAGGTCCGCGCAGGATGCGAAGCTTATCCTCGCTCCAGCGGCCAGCGACTTTCACGACATACGTCTTCTCGTGTTCATAACGCGGATGCGTGAGGCGCAGTGCAAGATCGCCGTCGTTAGTCATCAGCAAAAGGCCCTCTGAATCTTTATCCAGCCGCCCGACTGGAACGAGGCGCTCCTTTATTTTGTCTTTGACGAGATCGTGCACCGTAGTCCCGCCAAACGGATCAGACATCGTGGAGAGAACGCCGACCGGTTTATACAAGGCGATTGTTCGCTTTCTTTCCGCGGCTTGGATTGGTTCGAAGTCGACTGTTATTCGCGCGTGCTCAGCGTCTACGCGGCATCCCGGCTCCATGACAACCGCGCCGTCGACGCGGACGCGTCCGGCCTTGACAATCTCCGCCGCACCTCTGCGCGATGCGACCCCCGCCCTTGCGAGGATATTCTGCAAGCGCTCTTCCATGCTACTTCACAAATCCCAATACGCCGCAATTTTCACCGACATGGTAGGAATCCGCGATGGCTCTATGGACATATTCCTTCGCGCCTGCGACGGCTTCCGGAAGTGTGCGGCCGAGTGCGAGTTCGGCGGCAAGCGCAGCCGCGAGCGAACATCCGGTGCCGTGGGTGGAGACAGGATTTTCTATTCGCGGCATGGAAAACGAATGCAACGCGCCATTCCCGTCGCACAACACATCCACGGAATTCTCGCCCGTGCCGTGCCCGCCTTTCACCAGCACCGCGACGCCGTATTCTTCGTGGATCGATTTTGCAAGCGCATTGGAAAGCTCTTCGCCGGAAAGCCTTTCAAACTCCTTCGCGCACGGCGAAAGGACGAGCGCCTCCGGGATGTTCGGCGTGACGAGCGTGGCAAGAGGCAGCAGTTTTTCTCGCAACACAGAAATTGCATCGTCGCCGATGAGTTTGGCCCCGCTCGTCGCAACCATCACGGGGTCGACGACTTTCTTGATTTCCGGATGCGAAGAAAGACGCCCGGCGACGGCTTCTATCGCCCGGGGATTGGAGAGCATGCCCGTTTTGAGCGAGGCTATTGCGTAAACGCCGAGCACCGCATCGAGCTGGGCGGCGATGAATGACGACGGCACATCGTAGACCGCATATACGCCAAATGGATTTTGCGCCGTCAACGCCGCGAAGACGGTGCAACCATGCAGGCCATACGAATGGAAGGCGCGCAAATCCGCCTGCACTCCGGCGTTCCCGCCCGAGTCGCTGCCGGCTATCGTGAGGCAGCAGGGATGTATCGTAACGCTGTTCATTCGCTCTTGAGTTCCCGCGACATGATGTCCTCCACGGCCTTGGAGGCATCGTAGTTTTCGTAGCAAAGCGCATAGACGAGATTGCAAATCGGCATTTCGACGCCGAGACGCGTGGACAGATCGTGCACGACTTTTGAATTCCAAACCCCTTCGGCGACCATCTGCATCGAAGCGAGAACATCTTGTATCTTCTCGCCGCGTCCCACGCGCTCGCCGACGGAATGGTTGCGCGAGTGGCGCGATGTGCAAGTGACGATGAGGTCTCCGACGCCGGCAAGGCCGGAGACAGTTTCAGGCTTTCCGCCGTATGCAATCACAAAGCGCTTCATCTCGGCAAGGCCGCGCGTTATCAACGCCGCTCTCGTGTTGTCGCCGAATCCCATGCCGTCCGAACAGCCGACCGCGATTGCAATTACATTCTTCACGGCCCCGCCGATTTCGACGCCTGCCGTATCCTGCGAAGTGTAGACGCGGAATTTCGGACCCGACCATATACGCTGGACGAGCTTCGATTTTTGCCCGTTTGCGCAAGCGGCGACGATTGTCGTTGGAATTCCACGGGAGACTTCCTCTGCGTGCGTGGGACCTGCGAGCGCCACGACATCCTTTACGCCGAGGATCACCTCGGCAATCTCGGTCATGCGGCGTAAAGTCTTTTCGCAAATGCCCTTCGTGAGCGAAACGACAAGATGCTCGGACGTCACAAGGCCCTTGAAGCGTTCCACCACCGACGCGAAGAATTTGCTTGGCGGCGCGAGGACCACGATTTGAGCACCCTCGAGCGCTTTGGCGCAATCGTATTCTAGGTTGATATTCGGGGGAAGCGTCACGCCTTTGAGGAATTTCACATTCTCCCTGGTGGCGCGCATCTCCTCGATGTATTCGCGGAATGCGCCCCAAAGAGTGACTTCATGACCATAGCCGGCGAGGAGTATTGCATTCGCAGTGCCCCAGCCGCCATCGCCTATAACTGTTATTTTCATAGTTTCAATAATTTTCAAAGCATATGCGCCGTAAACGAATCGGCGAGCGTCACCGTTGCGGCGGAGGCGGAGAGACCGGCGCCAAAACCCGCGAGAAGCGCCGTGCCCGGGCGCGCGGACGCAGCGAGGGTCGCCGGGATTGATGCAGAACCGGGATTGGCGAATCCTCCTTCAGGCGCAAGGAGCTTCTCTTCCAATCCAAGCGACTTTGCGAGCCTACGCACCATATAGAGGTTTGCACGATGCGGAACGAAGAAATCGTAATCACGGCCGAATGGAGAAAGGAACTTCTTCACCTGCATCGCCACGAACGAGAAAACCTTGAAGCCATCCATTCTGACAGGCCCGTCGCTTGGACAGGAAAGCGCCTGGGAATCGAACAACGAGAAAAAATCGAATCGGCTCCTGCCGTCGCCGGGAGCGACAAGAGTCGCCGTCGCCGCATCGTCCATCACAAGGCGCGTCGCGATATCGCAATCGTCGATAAAGCGCGTCTGGATGTCGGCATCGACGACGAGTATGCGGCCGCCGAGATCGCAAGCCATCTTGCCGGCGAGGTAGAGCGCGTATGGATATGCGCTGCACGCCATCTGAATATCGAACGCCGGGGTTGCAGCAGGCAGGGAAATGGCGGAGGCGACTCTGACTGCGAGCGACGGGAAGCGTGCTTCATTGGAGAAAGTCGCGGCAATTACGCCTTTGATATCCGCGCCGGAAGCGACATCCTGCACGCAGGGGAGGACAAAATCGAAAAGCGACATGCCGGACGGCACGACGCGGCGGACCGAGAAGCCTGTCGCTTCAACGGCGGCGGAGATTCGAGAATCTCCGCCACTCTCGGCAATTGCATCTGGCCCGAAGCGGGCCGCGATGCGTTCGATTGTCACTCCGCCAGTCTCGATCATGCAAGCAGATCTCCGAACTGCGGGAGCTTCTTCACCATCCAATCATGACAAGCGCGGAAAATATCGTCCGCCGTAGTGCCTGGAGGAAGCGAATCCGGGATCTTGGCGTATTCGTCGAGATCCGCCCGGGTGAGAGAGGCGAGGACCTTGGCCATGACGGGAATATACGTCGCGCTCATCGAAAGAACGTCGACGCCAAGCGCGGCCCAGTATGTTCCAACGACAGGGTCGGCGGCGGATTCGCCGCATACGGCGATGCGAAGGTCGTTCTCCTTCGCAGCGGCGATGCTCATTTTCACGAGCGCGAGGACGGCGGGGTTCAACGGCTGGTAGAGGTGCGCAACGGCGTCGTTGCCGCGGTCCGCCGCCATCGTATATTGCACGAGATCGTTCGTGCCGATCGAGAAGAACGAAACATGGCGCGCGAACTCACGGGCGTTGAGCGCGGCGCTAGGCACTTCGATCATGCAGCCGGTTTTGATGTTCTTGTCGTACGCAATGCCGGAAGAATCAAGTTCGCTCTTGACTTGCTCAAGGATTTTCCCGGCCTCGATAAGTTCCTCGACGCAACTCACCATCGGATACATTATAATGACCCGCCCTTCTGTGGAAGCGCGGAGAATCGCGCGCAATTGCGTGCGGAAGACATCGCGGTGCGTGAGCAAGTAGCGTATCGAGCGGTTCCCGAGAAACGGATTCGATTCTTTGATGGAAACGCTGCGCGGGATTTTGTCGCCGCCGATGTCGAGCACGCGGATGGTAATCGTGGCCGTCGGCGAAAGCTGCTTCGAAAAACGCACGGCCTCGCTGTAGGCCTGGAATTGCTCCTCCTCGCCCGGTTCCGTATCGCGATTGAGCCAGAGGTATTCGCTGCGATAGAGGCCGATGCCGCGGGCTCCAAGCTCGCTGTACCCGGCAAGCGGCACCCCGGGATGGATGTTCGCATATATCTTCACCTCGCCGCCATCCTTCAGCGTTCCTGCAGGCGAAGCAAAGGTGGAAGAAGAAAGTATTTCGCGCTGCTGCTCGATCAACCGTCCAAAAGAGGAGCGTGTGGCCGTGTCCGGGTTGAGAGTGACAGTGCCGTTCGTGCCGTCAAGCAGGATTTCCTCGCCTGCGCAGACGCGCGATGTGATGTTGCCAAGCCCCGCGACAGACGGGATCGCGAGGGCGCGAGCCAACAGCGCGACGTGGCTCGTCGACGAGCCACCGTTCGTGGCGAAACCAAGGATGTATTCGCGCGGCAGCTGCACCGTCTCGGACGGAGTGAGATCGTCCGCGACGACGATGGAAGGAGACTTGAGGTCGAGGTGCGGATTGTGGCGATAGCCGGTCAGCGACTTCAAGAGACGGCGCTCCACATCATCTAGATCCCGGACTCGTTCGCGAAAATACGGGTCGTTCATCTTTTCGAACTGTGCGCGATGCATACCGAACACCTTGCGCACGGCAGACTCGCAGTTCACATGTCTCGAACGGATGCGTTTCTCGATTTCACCGCAAAGGAATTCGTCTTCGAGTATCATCAGGTGGCACTCGAACACGCGCACATCGCTCCGACCGGTCCGTTCACGCACGACCTTGACGAGGTCTTCAAGATCCTTGCGGATTTCCTCAATGGATCTTTTCAATCGCGCGAGCTCGCCGTCCTCGGCCCCAGGAGAAACGATGTACTCCGGAACCGGGATGTCGCCGTCGCCACGGTAGATGAACACAGGCCCGGCGGCATAACCGCGAGCCGTGGCAAGACCGTGGAGCGTCGTCATCGCTTGCGCGCTACTGCTCATCGGGGATGTCGAACTTTCTGGCAACGAGAGCCTCCAGTTCGTCGAGAACTTCCTCGGCTTCGGGACCGGTCGCGGTGACCTTGAGGATGGAGCCGCATGTCGCCTCCAGCGTCATAAGCGCCATGATGGACTTGCCGGCGACGACGTTGCCATCCTTCTCGACTTCCACTTCGGCATCGAACTTGCTCGCGGTCTTTGCGAAGAGCCCTGCGGGACGCACGTGCATACCGTACTTGTTGAGGAGCTTGAGCTCTCGTGTGATTGATTCGGCCATTTGTCTGCCTTTCGGTGAGTTGTTTGTAGTTTGTGTTTATTTTAAATTTTGCATTCGCCAGCCGGCGCCATACGCTCTTTCATATGGCGGGTTAGATCATCGGCCGAACTGTGCCCTTCAAGCTGCAGTTTGTGCTGCTGGACTGCGGTCTCTACGAGATTCACCAAATCCCTGCCTTCAGAGACAGGCAGAAGAATATTGGGGACTTTGACGCCAAGTATGTTCTTGGGATTGAGCGAGGGTTCCACGCGATCGACGATATCGCGGACTTCGTCAAGGGGCTTGAACGTAATGACGAGGTCCAGCCGCTTTTCTCCGCGCAGCGAATTGACGCCGAAAATCTTAGGTACGTTCATGAGGCCGATGCCGCGGATTTCGATGTATCCGGCGGTGGAGGCGCTTGCGCTGCCGAAGATGCACTCGCTGGAAGAATCTTTCCTGAGGCATGTCAAATCATCGGCGACGAGCGCACAGCCGCGCTTGATGAGGCCGAGCGCGGTCTCGCTCTTGCCGAGGCCCGGCGCACCCTCGAAAAGCAAACCCTGCCCGGCGACTTCGATCATCGTGCCGTACATCGTCGTGCGAGGCGCGGAGAGACGATCGAGGACGAAAAACGCCTGATGCGTAAAGAAGCGAGTCTCCATCGGAGTAGTCATCGTGACGATTCCAAACTCGTCCGCCTGGCGCAGTTCGCTTTCAGGCGGCCTGTGTCCGTTTGTGAACACCACGAGAGCGGGTTTGCGGGAGAGGAAGTCGCGCACATGGCTGCGGCGGTCCTCCAGAGAAAGCGAATCAAGATACGAGACGTCGGCATTGCCCAGCACCTGGACACGCTCTCTTGCGAAATCGGTGAAAAATCCCGTCAACGCCAGTCCCGGCCGATTGATGGTCGGCTCCTCGATTTCCTGCTCCATGGCCCCTGCGCCGGAAAGAATGTCGAGACAAAGCTTCTCGCGACCGGCTTTGTAAAAGTCGGCCACGGTGAACTTCGTCCCGTGCACATTGGCTTTTCCGGGCAAGCGGTCCATGGTGGCGATTCCGAGATTGCGATGGCAGGAGACTATGCGGCTAGTTCTTCTGCGACGCGGCGCGCTGCTTGCGCACCGTCCCCTTGCGGGCCTTGACGCGCATCCTGAGGAGCTGGCGTTCGGCGCGAGCCGCCGCCGTATCGATCACGCTCTTGGCGCTTTCGGAAAACTCCTTCGCCCCGACCGCCACCTCGCCAAGACGATGGGCGACGACTTCAGCCATGTACATGTGCTTTTTGACATCGACATCGATTACAACGGCGACTTTCGTCACCTTCGGGAAGTTGGCCTTGAGTTTGGCCATGCGCTTCTCGGCGTATTCCTTGAGCGCCTCGATCCTCACATCGCTGTGTCTCATCGTAACTTCAATGCTCATGTCCCTGTTCCTTTCTTTTTTGTGTGCGAAAAAAATGATTGCTACATTCTAAACGAATCGCCTAGATAACGCGAACGGACTTCGCTGTCGGCGACGAGCTCGGAAGGTTTGCCCTCTTTGAGGAGACGGCCGTCGCTCACCATGTAGGCCCTGTCGACTACGGAGAGCGTCTCGCGGACGTTATGGTCGGTGATGATAATACCAAGGCCGCTTTTGGCAAGCTTGCGGACGATTTCCTGGATTTCGTTGACCGAAAGCGGATCGACACCGGCAAACGGCTCGTCGAGCATCAGAATTGCAGGATTGCGGACGAGGGCCCTGGCAATCTCCAACTTGCGCCTTTCGCCGCCAGAGAGCGTATAGGCAGGTTGCTTGGCGACCTTCATCAAATCGAACGGCGAGAGAAGTTCCTCGGCTCTCTGTCGACGCGCCTTGGCATTCAGCGGCAACGTCTCGAGAATCGCCATCACGTTGTCCCAAACGGATAGCTTGCGAAAAATCGACGCCTCCTGCGCGAGATAGCCAAGACCCTTGCGCGCCCGCAAATAGACGGGCAGAGTCGTTATGTCCTCGCCGCGAAACGAGACCGCGCCGCCGTCGGGACGCACGAGGCCGACAATCATGTAGAACGTAGTCGTCTTGCCGGCGCCGTTGGGACCGAGAAGCGCGACTATTTCGCCGCACGAGCACTCGACGTCCATGCCATTGACGACAGTTCTATCGCCATAGACCTTGACAAGCCCCGTGGCCCTGAGGTCGGGTTCTTGCCGCGCGGGTGCGCTCTTCACGCTGGCCTCGGCCATTTCCCGCATCGCCCTGGCGACTATATCTTCGTTGTCAGACATTGAAACGTTCGCCCTTCTATTTGCCCAGCAGCTTCTTGGCGCCTTCCTTGCCGCCGAGAGAGCCAGCGTCGAGCGTGACGGTCGAGCCTTCGACTTCGACCTGCTCGGAATCAATCCAGAAAGTAATCTTGCGTCCTTCGACTTCGCTCTTGCGCTTGCCGGTATCGGCGAGGCGCGCCATGACGCCATCGCCATCGCCGAACATCACAATCTTGCCGATCTTGCGGGTGTAGGCGGCCTTGGCGCACGAGCCGACGCGAGTATCGTTCGTGATAGTCACGTTGCCCATGGCGACGATGCGCTTCAATTCATTGGTGCCGTCGAGAAAGACGTAGATCTGGTCGGCGTGCATCTGGTATTCGACATCGTCGACGCAGACATTCTTGTCGAACATGATTACGCCTTCGCGGCGGTCGTAATCGGTCCTGTCGCTTGTTATGCGGACGCTGCGAGGCGCGCCAGGAGCCTCGTCCACACTTTCACCTGCCTTCTGCACCTCGATAGGAGCGCTCTCACGGGCAGGTTCCGCTACTTCAGGCAGCGGAGATTGTGCAAGCAACATCGGGAATATCAATGCAAGTATCACAGTTTCAACCCTCCAAACTTGATATCGGCGGATGTGATGGTCGTATGCGAAAGAATCATCACATATTCTTCAGCCAAGGAAAAATAAACATCGGCGCCTTCGACGAACGTCTTGGAATACGTAACCTTCGCGGCGCCATCGGCCCAGCCTGAACGCGATTTGCGGTCGACGATGCAACTCTCGGCATCGATTTCCGCTGCGCAAACGCCGTCTTCGGTATACTGGCGGATTTTCACACCTTCGCCCCAGACATACGGCGAGGTTGCGAAAAACTGCGCTTTTGCGGCATATACGCTCGCCTTCACGCTTCCGTTGGGATAGTTCTCGATCGGGATGGTTATGTCTTGCGCGGGCTCTTTGACCTTGGCCTGGCACTCCTCGTATGCGGCCTTGAGTCTCATCGCCTCGTCCGTGAGGGCTGCGCGTTTCTCAAGCCACAACGCAGGTTCGAACTCCGCGGCGAACGCCGGCGACGCGGCCGCCGCAAGGGCGGTCGCGCAAAGCAACGGCATTGTCATGGAGGAAATGATTCTCATTTTACTATTTCGTGAATCTTGAGGAGTGTTTTCCAGAGCTTCTCGATTTCGGAGAACTTGATGGCATTTGCGGCATCGCTCTTTGCTACGCGCGGATCGATGTGCGTTTCCATGAATACGCCATCGACGCCCGTCGCGACGGCGGCGCGCGCGAGAGCCGGGGCGAATCTCCCGTCGCCGCCCGATCCCGTGCCGAGCCCGCCGGGGCGCTGCACGGAATGAGTCGCATCCATCACGACGGGATATCCAAGTTCGCGCATGATGAGGAGGCTGCGCATATCGGCCACGAGATTGTGATAACCGAACGACGCGCCGCGTTCGCACAGGATGATGCGCTTGTTGCCGGTAGATTCAATCTTGCGAATCACCTGCGCCATGTCTTCCGGCGCCATGAACTGGCCTTTCTTGACATTCACAACGGCGCCCGTTTCACCAGCGGCGACGACGAGATCCGTCTGGCGGGCAAGAAAAGCCGGGATCTGAAGAATGTCGCAGACCTCCGCCACGCGCGCACACTGCCACGGCTCGTGCACGTCGGTGACGACTGGCACGCCGAACCTGGCGCGAATCTCCGCGAGAATATCGAGACCCTTGTCGATTCCTGGCCCGCGGAAAGAGTCGACGCTTGTCCTGTTGGCCTTGTCGAAACTCGCTTTGAAAACGAAAGCAACGTTGAGTTTGTTAGCCAAATTCGCCAAGCGTTTGGCAAGGTCGAGGGCCATCTCGCGGCTCTCGATTACGCACGGTCCGGCGATGAAAACGAGTTCACCGCCGCCCGCAACAACACCTTTGGCTATTTCAACTTTCTTCATGCTAAGTATTATACCATATTCTCGCGGAATTGGGTAGGGGTG
>DFGB01000038.1:110407-132620 GCA_002371135.1 Verrucomicrobia bacterium UBA3761
GTAGGGGTGAAGGGGGAAAATTTCAGGGCGACAGCATTTGCTTTTTACTTGATTTATTTAAACGCAAATGGTGCAAAGAAGCCGCCTCGAAATCGGCAAAAGCCGCACTCGCTACGCTCGTGCGCTGCCGGTTTTCAATACGGTTTCAATGCAGATGCCGAAGTTGTTCGGCTACCTAAAGCGAACGAGGACAGCTTCGCCGAAAAACCAGGCGTTCTTTGCGAACTTTGCGCTCAAAATTCTTGTTGGGTTGTTTTGTCGGCCACCTGTATTGGCTACTCTTTCCACCTGCCTGCGAGAAGCGCATAGAACTCGCGCAAGACGCCGGCGGCGAGTTTTTCAGTGCCATCTGGCGCACAAAGACCTTTGCGGTTGTACCAGTCCTGGACGCCGGAGAGCGGCCTGCGCGGCGAACGGAAGCAGGTGGGCACCCACGGGTACGTCCCGCAAAGACCGTCGATACGCGAAAACATGCGTATGTTCGCCTCGTATATCGCCTTCTGCATTTCTTCAGTCCAACGCTCGTCGGACCGACCGTGGCGGCATGCGAGAGCGCCGCCACGAATTCACTTGTGACGATTGGTTTGTCAAACGGAATCTCCCAAAACATCTTGTAGCCGTCTGCATCCGTCGCGCCTTCGGCGCCCGCGCCAAGCTCTGGAATGTCGTATTCTACGAGATCGCTCCTGTGGCGCGGCTTGACGTTTCTGCCGAATCACATGTTGTCGCGCTCGCCGCCGGGGAGATAATGATAGCCCAGAAACACTATCTGCTGAGGGCCTGGAATGAAATGCCAATCGCCGTCGAGAGAAATTTCGGTGCGAGCAGACTGCTACGCCCTGCAAAAACCAAACGCCGCCAGAGCTGCGATGAATAAAATATTCTTCATGCCACTCCTTGAAAAAAAACGATCACCCAGACGCGAGAGATCGTTTCAGCAATATCTATTGGCGGAGGAAGAGTCTCAATCCCACAACTTTTCTACGTTGTTGAATCGAGAGTTCTGCACAGCCGCCTTTCCATCTTCATGAACTTTCTGTTCAACGCGGCATATTATGTCATATTTTGACGCACTCGGTGCGGACAAGATTCAAAATGGCCGCTTGCGCCCCGGTGCATCATTCCGCACCGCAGAGCGGACAAATGAGAATCCGCAAGAGGCTCAGACCTCCCGTCCGCGCCAGATTTCGCTCCCGACGGCCACGGCATCCGGCGGGACCCGTCCCGCCGTGTATATCCAGGCGAAGCGCCGACCGCCGCATTCAAGCATGACCTCAACCTTCTGCCGCCTCAAGAACCCGCGCCGAGCGGCGATGCCGTCCATCGTGCGAAGCACCGTCTCGTCAACCGCCAGAAGCTCCCCGCGCACGCGCCCTTCTCTGTCGCGGACGAAAGACGGGCGGCAACGCCCAGCGTCGAACAGCCGCCCGAACGTCCATGCGGCGTGACGCCGCAGAGCGTGCGCCCAGCAGGCGTCCCGTCCACCGGACTTGAAGAAGCCATAGACGAACACCGCCTGCTCGTCCTCCCCCCGGCGGATGTGGAGCGCGCGTTCCATTCGGCGGCGCTCGCCGAGCGGCAGGGCTCTGAGCAGCAGTTCGACCGGGATGCCGCTCACGCCACGTCCCCTTCCGGCCCGCAGCACTCCGCCCTGGACAGGAGACGCCTGACGAGCGCCAGCGTCCTTTCCGCCTGCTCCATCATCCCTCTCCGCTCGTCCTCGGGCATGTCGAGCAGGACGTCGTCCGTCCCCGACGCGACGCCCTCGAGCGAAGCGGAGTAGTTTTCGAGGGTCTTCCTCGCACGGACCGGGCCGACGACCTCGGCAAGTTCGCCGACGGCCGCCGACGCCACGCCGTCGTCAAGCTTCACGACGGCGATCAAAAGCGTCGCGAGGATGTCCTCGCCCGCCTCCGCCGCCGCCAGGGCGAGCGTGGGGCGCGGTCCGTAGGCGCGGCCGCCGACGATGACGGTCACGCCGCCTTCCAGCCCGCCGCTCATGCTGACACCTCCGTCGACCGGGCCTTCGCCTTCACCGACGCCATGAACTGGTTGATGAGCCGGAGGTCCACCGCATCGAGGTTCATCAGCTGCATCATGCTCACGATGCCCTGGAGCTCGGAGAGCGAGAACTCCGCGTTCATCGCTTCGAGACGCTTTTCGTAGTCCTCCTTCAGCTTGCGCTGGTAGGCGACGACCCGCTCGTCCTGCGCGATGCGCGCCTTGTCGTCCCTTTCCCGGAGATAGAACTCCTCCTTCACCTTGCGCACCAGCGCCTCCATCGCCTTGCCGTGGACGCCAGACGCCGCAAGCTCCCGGTCGCTCGCCTTGAGAAAAAGGCGGGCCGCCGGGAAATGCCCCAGCACCTGCTTGCGGAACCGCCCCGCGAGGATTCTGGACACGCCCAGCCCCCCCACGAAGGACATGATCTCTTCCTTTGAAAACTCCATTCCTTTTATTCCTTTCACGGACATTTTATCAGAACCCACGCATGATTCCGAGGGTCGGCGCAAAGACCCTGCGCTTCGTCAAGGTTCCCCTCAGTCTCCCGCCCACGCAAAAAGCGAGGGCATCGCCCCACGAAGGCGCGACCCCGCGCCCCGAGGCATTTCGCCCGCATCTGTCGAACATAGTCTTTCTCCTTGTCTGTCCCGGTCGTCCGACATGGACTCCCGACGCATGACAGGATGCCTAAAAGCGGCGAAAATATCAACTAGAAATACAGGGGCTCTTCAAGGCTCGCCCATGCCGCACTTCCGCGAGCTTTCTCAGAAGTAGCTCAGCACGTCCTGCCACCATGTGCGCTCGGGCCACAAGTGCCGAGGAAGTCGTTTGTAGCCATGAGGAGACTGCCATTCTCGCTGCGCATACCACCCCGCCACGACCGATCCTGAAACTTTAGCCTTTGTACCTTGTGCCATTTTTTATCGTTTCCAGGTTCGTGTTGTTGGATGTTGGTCTTACTGTCCCGTTTGGACAATTTACCATCCAATAATTGGCGTCAACCAATGCCCATTGTAATTAAGCACCCCAATTTTCAGGCATCACCGAAATTGAAAACTCCGATTTGCCCTCTATGCCCAAAGTTGAAAATGCCAATCTGGCATCTTGCTCCGCCAAGGTTCAAGACACCGATTTGCATTCCGACATGGTGAGAGAGATTGATAAGCCCCGTTTGAATAGCGAATGAGGATGTTGTATAACAAGAGGCACCAGCGTCATTCATGAACCCATTTACGCTAAGACCATTCACCAATCCAATCTGCGCGAGATAATCGCCGTCGTCACACCATGTCAACAGTCCAACTTGAAGACCTGCGCCACGCTCTGCAAACATCGTCGCGCCAAATTGCAACCCGTACATGTCATTTTGCACATAGGCATTAAGCAATGCAACCTGTACCCCATATAATGACTTGTATTCACTCATGCCGAATGACACGCCGCATCCAGTAACGCGATTCCTTGACACGGTTGTGACCGAAAGATCAATGGCGAACGCATCGCTTCCATTCGCTGGGAATGCCCATTCAGGGGAAATGGCGATGCCCGGACAAGTCTGCATTTCCGTACAGCTGGCGTTCGTATGCATTGCAAACACAATGCCGAATATGCAAGCAAAATGTATTGTTCTCTTCATCGCAGACCAGCGTTCTCAATGTTCATTTCGCCTCAAGGTTCGTGTCGTTGGGGGTGGGGTTGAAATAGATTGCAGTTGCCCCAAAGAATCCGACCGTTCTAATTGCCCCATAAATCTTGCCGTAATTTGCAGAGACTATGTTGCCATTATCGTCTTTGACAACCCTCGTTCTGAAAACAAGATACTCGTCGTCCCCGGCAACGCGAACCGCTCCATAATCCGCGCTGTCTTTGTAGTTGCAATATGAGCTAAAAGGGAATTCTGTTCTGTAATTGGCATTTGAATCAGCTTCGTAGACAGACACAAAGGATGTCCCTTTCTGCTTTTTCAATTTATAGGCTCCGCCACTATCGTTAAAACATAGCGAACCAGAACAACTCTCCCCACCATTTGTAACAACCAAATTATAAGCCAACGTTATATCCGCGACTTTCCCTGCACCAAATGGCGCAATCCAATCACATCTCTCCAAGTCAAATCCGAATTTACCGGATCTGCGCGGGAAAGTCTTGTCCAGAAAACGATGCATCACCATATCAACTGGCTTGATGATTCTCCGAAGAGTTATCGTCAGCTCCTTTTCGTGTTCCTCGAATATCTGGCCCGTATTGCTCGAATTCAGCCTGGTCGCGAAGTACTGGTCTCTAAGTCGTTCAGGATAGAACCCGTCAGCGCTCACCTCTACCTCAAAATAGCCAGAGTGACATGTAAAATCTGAAATCGCTCGCCCATCATTCCCAGACGACACCGTCCAAGTCTTCATTTTGATAGGCTTTGTCCATGATATGTTCAATCTGTCTCGTTCGGTTGTAGTCTTAACTACTGCGTTAGTGACGGGATTGCCGTCCTCGCTTAAAATATGGTAAACGACTTTGACTGACTCAGCCTTGCCGACGAGTACTGACATAGCCAGACCTATGGTCAATAACATCTTCATCATTGTGCGTCTGATCCAGTTATTTTCCGAACAACCCCATGATGTCCCATGACTTTCGTGAACGCTCTTCTTCGTGTCGCTTAATGGCGTTGTAACGGCGGAACATCCGAATGTCTTCTAAATTAGTGTCGTTTTGAACAGGATTGAAAGATCCCTCGGCATAGCAAAAATACTTGAGAATGTTCATAGGCCCATGAATCACTCCATAATTAGCCGAGACAACCTTACCCACCGAATTTGTGACTACTCGCGTACGATAGACCAGATATTCTTCTCCGCTTAAAGGGAAATCGTAGCGATATCCCTTCGAGCCATTGTCATTTTGCATCCACGAAAAAGGAAATGCCGTTTGATAAACAGCGTTAGTATCAGCCTCATACACAGTTTTAAATATTGAAGACTCAATATCTTTCATTTTATATGCACCGCCCGATACGAACTCGACAACTCCGGTACATGTTGTCATCGCACCTTCAGTCGTAGATATGCATGAAACCTTTATGTCGGCATTCTTCCCGTTATGGCCAGACAAAACCCATCCACCTTTTTCAAGGTCGAAGTAGAACACACCGCTGCTCTGAGGAAGTGGCTCACTAATTAATTTTGTGCCAATCAATTCTACCGGGTGTTTGATCTTCCGCAATGTTATATCAATCTGTTCCCTGTTTTTCTTAAATTCCCCACCATCCTTCCTAAACCAATAAGGGCCTTTGTTCTCGTGATAAAACCCCTCGGCAAAGACCATAACGTCAAAATTGCCTTGAGGACAATCAAATTCGCATGTTGCAAAACCTGCGCTGTCGGTGCGCGAGTGATATTTGGCCTTGGGTATGGAAGAATTCCAAGACAATGTGAATTCCTGTTTGGACGTCGTCGTCCTGACTACGGCATTGCTTATCGGGCAACCACCTTCATCTATTATCTTGTACGTAACGACAGATCGTTCTGCAAAAGTTTGCAAAGAAAACGATGTCATTAGAAACAAAACAAGCATTCTTTTCATTTCATTACTCCTTGCGAGATTTTAGTATTAATGTTTTCAAACAACCCGTGGACTATCATGTACGGTGCCTTAAGGAAATATGAGTGAACCCACTCTTGCCCATTCAGCCCAATGATATCCTGATTCTCCACGTCTTTAAAGCGAGTACTCATATCATAGGCCGATTGAATTTCCGGCCATTTAGGAACGCCTACTGAGCCAGCTGGGAATGACTCCGCCGGTATCGCATCAGCCAGCAGCTGCGCCCTGAGAGGATAGCTGATTGTCCCTGGCGCCAAATGATTTGTCGTGAAGAGAGTCGTATCGCTGAACTTGCCGAAGACCGGCTCGGCTCTGAAGTCGTTGGTTAGAGCGTTCGCCTCCGTTGCCGTAGGCGGACGGTATCGGGTAACGTACATTCCAGAGTCGGGATCCCATTCCTGATAGGGTATGTTGTAGTGAGAATTGAAACTCCAGCCTCCTTCGTTTCTCCCAAAGTCAATGCCGACGAATTGTTCGACAGGCTTCACCCCTTTTATCCGTTCTTGGTTGTACCACGCCCACTCTCGCTGGATTGGGAAGTGCGATGCACCATTCGTGTCGCACATCAAGACCTCGTCCTCTGATGAATAGTAGTTCACAACATTGACAACGGATGAGAACCTATCCCGCCATGTGAGGTTCCTGCGATCGTCATCCGCAGCGAGTCCGTCTGTTTCATACCAATGCGAAGCCCTCAGCCGATTCTGAATCGCATCCCAGTCGGACGGCGTGATGCAGTCGCGGGTTGAAGAGGACACCGAACTCGTATCGTACGCTTCCGCTGCTACCGCCGCGTTAAGCATGAAATAGCGCGCGCATGGCATCTGCCAGTCCTGTATGGCTGCGGATACGAGCATATTGCCCAACGAATGAGCCATGAAATAGTTGGGACCGGAGTAGTTGGCTACGACCGCCGTCAGGTTCGACGCGCTGGCAAAGGCGTGTTCCACGTTCGCATGGTAGTTCGGGCAGACGTAACCGACTGCGGGCAGCTTGAACTGCGAATCGTTGCTGTACCAGGTGACGGCATGGAAGCGTCCGCGAAAGCCCGACCACCAGAGTCGCTTGTAGGTCGCCTGCGCCCACTCGCGCGCCTCGTGCTGCGCCATGTTGTAGCCGTGGACGAAATAGAAGTTTGCATCCTGACGGAAGGCCGAAAGCGGGAGCTGGGCGACCGATGTCATGTTCGTGTCGCTCGGGTTAATCTTGCCTTGGCCTCCAAAGAGATGGCGGAGGTTGTGCCACCAGTACATCTTCTTTACATCAAGGAACGCCAGGTCCGGGCGACAGGCGAAGACCTCGTCCCCATCTACTTTAACGACAACCTCTACCGGACATTCGCATTCCCACTCCGCCTCGAACAAGACGACGCCCCTCGCCGACTGGCTCCTTGCCGCAACATTGTCGGATAGCGGCCTCTCGCCTTCGCCCAGCGACGGGAACGATGCCGAATGGAGGGTCGTTCCGCTCCAAAAGTTGTACCAACTACTCTCGTCGTCAACCTCTATGTCCCTAAGAACCGACGCCCTGGCGTCGTTCCACGCGATGTCGGCATACAGACGCCGGAGTCCAGAATACCGTCCTCTAATCACGACCTTGACTTCGTGCGAAGACCATGCGGACAGGAAGTCCTGGACGCGAATCGCCATAGGAAGCAGGTTCACGAGGTCGTTCCGCCCGTTCACCTCGTTGTCGTCGCCGTTGTCGTCGTTGCCGAGTCCGTCAATCCAGTTCCAGAACGTGTCATTGAAGGCGTCGTTTCCGGTCCAGATGTCGTTGTTAACCCAGAAGTTGAAGCGGTTGGAAACACAATGCCGAGCATCATCATCATTGAATATGCCGTTGCCATCGACATCCGGCACTAACAGAGGCAGAATTGCAGACAGACGGAGTTCCCGCGTGTCGGTCACGGAACAACTGTCGTGGATCGCCGCGAACGAATAACGCAGGGTCGCTGTTCCCCCGCCAAAGGCGACAACGGTAATCCGGGTGTTGCGACCCGAGGTGAAATCCTCCGTCAGGCGCTTCCATACGTTCAGCGGCAGAGTCCGCCCGTCTTCATGGACAGCCGAGTCCAGCAGCAACGTCCGATCATCGTATTCGCCGCCCAAGTAAAGCTGGAAACGCACCGTCGGGTTGTCGAACTTGATGTTAATCTCGCCGGATGGCAGATCGACATCCGTCCTCAGGTACATCTCCGTTCCGAGATTGACATTTGTCGTCGCCACGACAGGGAAGCCAAAATTTGAGTTCCATTTGGCAACTTCATGGACATCGTACCGAGGATGCCCGATGTCCAGTCCCAACACGGTGTAGTTGTGCGTCTCGTAGACGACGCCTGTCTTGCAGAGGGAAAGGATGGAATCCTTGAAGTCCCTGCTTGGCGCGAGGCCGTGGACGTAGATGCTGCAGTCGTCGACGGTGCGCTCGAAGCGTTCTCCGCTCGCCGTGCGCACGGCAAGATTGTATGATTTCGCGGCAAGCGCGACGTAGTTCGTCCAGTGATCGGGACAATCGCAGCACTTGACCCATGCGTCGGGAACGTCTATCGGAATTGTGCTCGTGTGCACCGGGTCTCTGTCGAGCTTAAGCACATCCGTCATCGAGGCGACCGCCATCGCATTTGTGTATGCATCACGATGGAGGTCTTCGCACTGGTCGTAGGGACAGTTGTGTTCGGCGCATATGTTGGCAGGTGTTTCGCCACCACCCGGCTCGCAACATGCACATCCGCAATCGCACCACGGATTGCCGCAGCAGACGCCAGAGCCGCAGGAGCAACTGTGTTCGTCTCCGTACTCCTCGTCCGTCGGCATGCCGTCGCCATGCAGACCATTGTCCTCGTTCTCGGACAGTCTGGGGCAAAACCGAGCCGTCTGCGTGTATTGCGTCTGGCCATAAAGGTAGCGTGAATGCGTCAGCGTATAGGTGACCGGGGTAGTAGAGGAACACGGGAAACTCCCCGTCAGTTCAGCGGACAGATCTGATTTCGCCTCGACGGATATGCTGGCTGTTGGATTCCATGTGCAAACAAGCCCCCTGATGTCCCTGCCTGGATCAAGGTATACCAGCAGCTTCTTCGCGTTGAGGTCGTGGATGCATGGCTCCTTCGCCTTGGTGTTCGGGAATGCGATCCATCCATGTTCGAGCGTATACCAGGCCGGAAGACGCCCTATGGTGTAGCTTCCCGCGTCGATCTCCGCCTGCAAGGTCTCGGGAATAGAACCCCAAAATCCGAATTCCACACCCCTCGGCAGGGGTACGCGAACGCTATTGGCGGTCTGGTCGGGAGTGTCTCCGCCCGAACCACGGAGAGGCGGAGTCGCGGGACGGGCCATCACGGGGACGACGATGTCGCCGATGACGATGCGCCCGGCTCCGCTCCCGCTCACGGTGATTGTCAGCACTGCAGTGTCGTTGGTGTCAACGGGATAGGCGAATGGCGCATTTGTCGTCCCTGTGTAGATGATGTGCTCGTATATTGTGTTCGTCGAGCCTTCCGGGAAAGAGAACGGATCGAGTCCACCGAGCGCCACAGCGAATCCGTCGCTGTACGCCGATCCGAGCGAATGCGGGTCAAGCGGGTCGGTGCCGTGCGTGAACAGCTCGTCGTAGTCGTTCAGCCCGTCAAAGTCGGAATCGGCGTTACGCGGGTCGGTGTTGTAGACGAACAGCTCGTCGATGGTGGCGAGACCGTCGTTATCGGGGTCGGGGTTGTAGATGTCCTCCTCGAAAAGAGGATGGAACGACATGGAGGTGACGTTCGTCGGGATGGAGTTGGTTTCCCACACATTGCCGGCGAAGGACGCGCCGGTGAGGATGTTGGTCACGGCATCGGCGTCAAGCCGCGAAAGGTCGTAGCGGTATGTGAAGCGTCCGCCGGGATGAAACTCTATCTGGAACGAGACGGGCTTGTCGGTTGCACGGTCAAGCAGCACATTCTGCCACGTGACAAGCAGCCGGTTGTCGGGCGTTACGGCGTGCCAGAACTGGCTGGGACGGCTCTCTTCAGGCAGCAAAATCCAATTTGAGTCCTTGGCGATGCCGATTGCGGCCTTGAGGGGCGCGAACCAATTGTCTGCGAATATCGCGCCGAGCGCGTTGGTTACTGCGGCGACTGCGCTGCCATGCTGATGGATCCTGAAGCGCCGGACGTCGTTTTCTCCAAGGCGGAACACCCAGTCTGCAAACGAGAGATAGATCCAGTCGGACGTTCCCCCGAATCCCTGCCAGTCGGTGCATACGACGGCGTTGGACGGAGGCGAGAAGTCGAACTGCTCGCCCGTGCCGATCCGAGTCATGACGAATCCGCGCTCAAAGTCGTCATCGGTCAGCGTCCGCGTCGTGTTCGTCGAGGTGATTTCGAATGCTGCCAATGTGGAAGTGTTGCCAGTTCCAGTGTTGCCAATCCTCAATTGGCCTGCCTGCGAAACTGCGGAATAAACATTGGAATTGAAAATTGAGATTGGCAACATTCCCACATTGGCACCATTCACACTTCCCGGTCTCTGCACCATCTGCGGGACATTGTTCGTGCCGTCGCCGCCATCGTCCCCGCCGCTGCCGTCATCGTCCGGCTTTGTGCTGGCATACACCCACAGGACGCCGACTGCCGCAATCACCGCAAGGCGTCTTCCCCATGACAGTCTCCTGAACCCGCACAAGAAGTTCCTGTATGGATGAAAATCCTTTTCATGCATGTAGGCATGGACATACGCCACGACAGACACGCACAGGAGAAGCAACCACAAGCCAGTCCAGAGTTTCGTCAGCATAGCGTCACCTGAGCCTTATTGCGAATGATGCGTACTCGATGTCGCAGCGCACCCATTCCGAAGGGACGCCCGCGCCGCGACGGGTCACGCGAACCATGTCCCACTCCTCGCGGAAGAGCCAGGCCGGAGGCGGTGTCGTCGCCAGCTCCGGGAACGCCGCCACGCCCCCGCAGGTGGCCGTGAAACGCCTCGGCACAGTCTGCGCATCGTTTCGCAACTGGACGTCGACTACGCCGCACAGGGCGTTTGTGGCTGCTTCTGATTCAATCCGCTCCCACGCGCGGACATTCTCTACGAAGTATCGCCCGGCGCGCCACCCGTAGACCGTTTCAACCTCATCCACCTCAAGGACGCCGTTCGTGTTCGTGTCCCGCCCGAAGGCGACTTCGAGGTCGTTCGTCGGAGTGCCATCAAGCTGGATGTGGATGCCGAACTCCCGCGTGTCCGTTCGGCTCGCGTGAAGCACGATGTTTGTGGAGACTTCCGTATCGGCGAACTCCGACACCGGCTGCGCCGGGACGAGGATAGTGCGGGCGGACGCGGTCATTGCAAGCGCGGCACACCACACCAGTAAAATCGTGTTCGTTCGGACAGCCGTCATGTTCAAAGCCCCTCTACAAGTTTCAACAGCTCAGCACGGATGCGCTCCTCCTCGGCCTTGTCGCCGTGAGCGACGGCATACGCCAGCAAGCCCTCCAGCTTCTGTATTTCGTCATACAGCCGCGCTCTCTGCTCCATGTTCATATTACGCCGCCAACTCCGCTACGCGCTTCGATGCGTCGACCTTGACGAGGAACGTCACATGGTATGGTGCGCGGGTGTTGGGTATCTTCTCGTCGAACCGCTCGACCGTCACCCTGGTTGCGAACTCCGCCTTGGCGAACGCGACCGCGCTATCGAGCGCAGCCTGCGCGTCCTCGCTGGTGACAGGCTCCTCGCCGAACTTCTCAATGTGCAGCGTTGTTCTCTCCGGCGGCATCATCGCCACCGCGACATACCACCCGTTCTTCTCGCAGGCGGCTTCCATCCTCTTCTCGATCTCGCGCTCAATCCGCGCCATGTTGTCGATGTTTTCCATAGCTGTCTCCTAAATGTGCATGCCTTATTACGACAGAGAGAAAACCTGCGCCGTTCCGTTGGGTGCGCTCTTGAACCGCTTTTTGGCGTCGGAGACGGCTCCCTCTATGGCGGAGAATATCTTGTTCACGTCCTTGTCAGAGTATTCGTAGGCCAGTCTGTTCGAGCAGTTGCCCAGCAGCCTGACCATAGATATGATCTTTATGGTGCGGGCTTCCGCCATACGGACAAACTTTTCGCGCTTCGTTTCCTTTTTTGCAGCCATTTTTATTGTTCTCCTTTCCCAAATGATGCAAATATTATATCATATTCTGCGTTTTGCCGTCAATGACGCAGAATTTTATTTTACAAACATTTGAAAATTCATTTTCAGAATATTCGCAAGCTACTTTCAGTTCGATTCACTCCAACGCTTGCTCTAAAACTCTTCGCTTCACATTTTGCGCTCAATCCATGCCATGAGGAAGTCGACGATCCCCCGCTGTCGTTCGGCGGGGATCGGGGTCCCGCGAGGCACCTTCCACCACTTTGCGAGGCAGTCGCGGCAGCAGCAGGCACAGGCGTGCTGCGCCTTGAAAACGGGATGTCCGCGCATCGGAGTCTGCTTCCCGTCGTTCGGCGGGTATGTCCTAATCGTATGTCGATTTCTTTACGATATAGCTGACCCTGTAGCCCCTGTAGCCCTCGTCGAAAGTCAAATTGGGCAACTATGGTTTAAGTAATCGGTCACTCTACAGCATGGTCATGTTTTGACCGTGTAGAAGTGTAGATGTGTAGAGAAGATACGATGACATTTACTCCTTATTCGATGCCGTCATCCACTTTGCTGTATCGGTCTCGCCGGATTTCGCCGTCGCGTCAAGGATGGTCTTCACCAGCTCCGGGTCGGCAAGGTAAAGCTTAAATGACACCGCCACTTCGCCATCCGCCCCCTTCAGCACCTTCACCGTGCGTGTCTTTGCCGCGCTCGGCGTCTCAAGCAGTCGAATGCGCTTCGCCCCGATCGACTTGCCGTGAAGAACCGCTTTGCCGTCCGCGACGAACTCCCATTCGTCCACGCGCTCTCCCCTGGAGATGTCCTCGCTCATCACCACCACGTTGAACGGCTCTCCGCCGTCCTTCACTTCGTGTGCAAAGAGGGCGCGGCGCATTTCGCCGAAGCCCGCGAGAGCCTTGACATCCGCTTCGTCAAGAAGCCCGTCCTTGTTCGGCGCAAGCCCTATGTCCATCGTGCCGCCGTTGCCGACGCTGGAAAGGTAGAGCTTTGTCAAGTACGCCGCGCTCTTCGTCGTGCCGCGTTCCCTCGCATGCCAGAACCAGCCCTTGCGCAGCGGGAAGTCGGCCTCGCATACGCGGAAAAAGCAGCCATCGCGGGAGCCTTTGTTTATCTGCGACCTGTAGTTTGGATTTCCATACTGGCGGTTGGCGAAGCCGCCAACCGTCTCGACGGTGGCTCGGGAGTCGGAATCGAGAATGCCCTGCTCATTTCCGGGCCAGCGGAAGTCGGAACTGTCATTTACCCCGGCAAAAATCGTCACGCCCGGCTGCAACTCGCGCACGAAGCGGAACACATCGCCAAACCGGTAGTATTCGTCGGCCGATCCGATCCTGCGCTTCTCCTTCGCTCCGCCGTACCATCCGTCGTCGCCGTTAGCGCCGTCGAACCACATTTCGAACACTTCGCCGTAACCGCCGCCCAGGAGTTCCTTTATCTGCGCATGGTACTTCTCGACATACTTCTCGCTTGCGTAGTCGGCGTCGTGCCGATCCCACGGCGAGACATAGATGCCAAACTTCACCCCATGCCGCCTACACGCCAGTTCAATCTCCTTCACATAGTCTTTTCCCGTTCCACGTTCCGCATTCCCCGTTCCCTTCCAAAACGGAGTTTTTGTAATGTTGTAGTCCGTCGTCTTCGTCGGCCACAGACAGAATCCGTCATGGTGCTTCGCGACGATCACGAGGCCTCCGATGCCGCCCGCTTTCGCCGCGCCCACTATCTGGTCTGCGTCGAACTTCGCAGGATTGAGCAATTTCGGATCAACATCGCCATACCCCCATTCCTTGTCAGTATAGGTGTTCAGCCCCCAGCTGACCATGCCGATTATGTCCGGCCCGTTGACCATGCGATCCAGCAGCGCCGGACGCGGCACGGGGCGCGGCACTGTCTTTCCACCAAATGCAGAGAACGCCGCAACCGCCGCCGCAAACGCGGCAAACATATTTAATGCCTGTCTATACATCTTTGTGACCTCCGTTTCTTGTTTTGTCGCTGAAACCGCCTGACTCTCCCGTGCCGCGCATCATAGTTTCGCCTCGCTTGCGCCACAACCCAGTTTCTTCATTGTCCGTTCCTTTCTTCTTTGCTTTTAGTACATTCTGTCCATTCTGTCGTCATAGACGGCAAGGCTCTTTGACACCGTCATTTCTCAGCGGCATTTCCGCCGCGCTCGTGCCCGCAAGTGAGCGCCATGAAGAAGATCGACAGCAGGCAGGCGGCGACGAGAAGTAGGAACGTCCAGTTCCAGCCCGCCGCCTGCGCCACCCATCCGACGACCCAGTTGGCGAGGATGAACGTGCCGAGGAAGTAGCCGAAGAAGCCTGTAAGCCCTGCCGCCGTCCCCGCCGCATTTTTCGGGGCGAGGTCGAGCGCCTGCACGCCTATGAGCATGACCGGCCCATAGATGAAGAAGCCGATACCGATGAGACTGATGATCACGACGGCGAGATTGTCGATGAAAATCCAGTACAGGACGATGAACACAAGCACGAAAAGCATGAACAGTATCGTCGGCATGGCGCGCTTGCCCTTGAAGAGTCTGTCAGAGACCCAGCCGCAGAGCAGGGTCCCTGGAATCGCGGCGTATTCGTAGGCGAAGTAGGCCCAGCCCGCGCTCTTGATGTCAATCCCCTTCGCCTTGAGGATCGCCGGAGCCCAGTCGAGGCATCCATAGCGAACCATATAGACAAAGGCGTTGGAAAGCGCGATGAACCACAGGAACTTGTTGTTGAGGACATACTTGAAGAAGATGTCCTTGGTGGAAAGCGTCTCCTCGTGCTTCTCGGAGTAGTCCTTCGGGTAGTCGTTGCGCCATGCCTCGATGGAGGGGAGAGCGCACGACTGCGGCGTGTCCCTCAAAAGGACGTAGGCGAGAAGCGCGACGAAGAGCGCAACCGCCGCCGGGAACGCGAACGTGCCGACGAGGAAGTAGAACTGCTCGTGCGCACCATAGAGCCAGCTGCCGAACCACACAGCGCCGTATGTGGCCATCGGGCCTACGAGCCCGCCACCGACGTTGTGGGCGCAGTTCCACACGCTCATAATCGTGCCTCGCTCGTTCTGCGAGAACCAGTGCGTCATCACGCGACCGCACGGCGGCCAGCCCATGCCGTTGAACCACCCTACGAGAGTGTTCAAAACGCCCATGACGACAATCGCAAGCGCCTTGTGCTCGGCGCCGATGAACTTGATCGGCACTATCATAAAGCACATGGCGACGGCAGACAGCACCAGCCCGAGCGGCAGGAACACGCGGGCGTTAGACCTGTTGCTCACGCTGCCCATCAGAAACTTGGAGAACGCATAGCCCGCCGCGTTCAGGCCGAGGACGAACCCGAGCTCCGCCTTGGCGAATCCGAGCGGCTCCATTTCGGGTATGGCCATCGAGAGGTTCTTCCGCACGAGGTAGAACCCGGCGTAGCCGATGAACGCGCCGAGGAACACCTGCCAGCGCATGCGCCTGTAGCGGGCATCCGCTTCTGGTCCCGTCTCGGCTGGCTTGTACTCCGGCTGTCTCAGGAATGCAAACATCCTTTCTGTTCCTTTCTTACTTGTCTGGTAATGCTGTCAGTTTCTTTGCTATGAGTTGTCCGTATTCATCTTGAACGATCTTAATTCTTGAAGATGACGGATGACGTTCGGCGAACAACTTGCGCAACTCTTTGGCATCATCCCACTTCTTATCCCAAATGGCGACAGTCAATCTGTAGAACAATGCCTGCTCTGCAAACTCTGATGCCGGGAAGGTGTCTTCGATGAACTTGAAGAAATCGCAACCGAGTTTGTCGTTGTCGAGATGTCCGACGCACAGCACACCAGCGCGGAGCATCGCCCTTGGCGCACAGAGAGCGGTCTTGTAGCCCTTCTGCAATGCCTGATACTGTTTCAGGGCATCCTTGTGCCTTCCCCATCTTTGCGAGGCACTCCGCCCACTGCATCAAAACATACGCTTTTGCATCGTTGGAGATGCCGATAGTTCCAAGACTTCTGGCATACAATTTCTCCGCATCGGCGTAACGTTCGACCGGCATCAAGCAATCCGCAATCACAATGTCCTTTGCAGTCGACCTGCTGAACTTAAAATCCCTGCCTGAGGCTTCACACATTGACAACAGTGCATACCATTTTGCAACGTCCGCACCGCGCCTTTTCAACGAACTCTCATATTCCTTGCGAAATACCGGCTCTGCGGCTGAGAAGTTTCCGTCTGCGGCATCGCACATCGCCAATGATACGGTAATTTCTTGTATGTCGATATTGTAGTACGGGTCGTTCCTGTCAATCGCTTCCAATGCCCGTTTATACTCCCTGCGAGCCGATGAAACATCGCGCACATCCATGAGCAACCTGTCCGCCTCGCGTCTCATCTTCTTTATTTTCGCAGGAAGGCCGTCGGTATTTCCTCTTGTCGCTGATTTTGCCGTTCTGGATTTTGTCTTCCTGTCGTCTGAAGCTTTCAACCCTGGCTTTCTGGCAGCGGCCAGCAATAGTGGCGAACAGCCGTTGAAAGAACAAGCTTCGACGTCGCTTGGCGAACCTAGCATACACACGGCGATCCATGCGACCACGGTTGCCGAAAGATGAAAACTATGTCGGATTCGCTTTTTCATTTTTGGGGACTCACTTCTTTAGGCAAAGGCTTGACGGAACTGAAATCGACTTGCGGGCAGCAAGCCTTGAGCAGGTGCATCGAAAGTGACTTCATGTCGCCCAGTCCCAGCAGGCGAACAATGATATTGCGGTAAACGGCGACATACATATTTGGCGAATCTTCCCTCGGCGCGAAACCAAATACCAGAATTTCATCACTCGTCTCAATATCAAGAGAATTTGCAACCATGCTAGTCGGCATACTGCTATATTGCCCATAAAGTCCAAACGCCATCTTCCGTGCCGTCTGGACATCTTTGACGGCCATCACCAATCCATCTGCAACCTTTTCCGGAATATCGTTGCGAACAGTGGCCAATTCGAAGAGACGGCCATAGACAACATTTAGTCCATATTCAGGTTTATGGGGCATGTCATTCACTCTGTAAACGGCATTGGATACGCAGATATCTTTAGGGACATTTCTCAGCGAGCAAGTTTTGATACCTTTGCCGGATGCAATCTTGCGCTCTTGCATCATCTTTCCCCCTATTTCCAGAATACCCTTGACCCCTGTATCAACATCATATGCAGCAAAAGACACACAGGAATTCTGTTCCGTAAAGCGAACAAGTTCCTCGGCAATCTTCAACGGATCCAATCGCTCGTTGCAGGATGAAACAGAAATCTTTACATTGTTGCAGGCGCAAATGACATGCGACCATTTTTCGTTTATCATAGCAAAGAAAATGTCGCCTGAGCCGCTCTGAACTTGATCGTACTTCTTAGTCGATGTCATTGATGCAAACTCCTGGATGATTGCATCATGCGCGTCTAGTACGTTTTTGTGGATTGAAACGTCGATTTTCAAGATGTTTTTCTGGCCCTGAAATAACATTAGAACTTTATCTTTTTCCATCGGGATTACCTTTGCAACCACGAACATATCATTCGTATCTAGGTTGATCTTCGGGAAATTCCATTGTAGCAACGGCAAGTCGTACTTTCTAGCCGTCTTACCCCTCCAGTGGACAAAGTCATATTTGTTTGAACACGCCCTGAACATATAATCATCGTTCCCAATAGCTCGACCAAATGAGCCGCTTAGCGCAAAAAGCAAATAAATACACATCTTTTTCATTTCAAGGGTCTCCTAATCTTTCTTTCTGGACGTGCTATACAGTCCGCATATCCTCCAGTGCTGACTTTAGCTAATCGTTCTCGATATGCGTATGGTGACAAAGGACTGCCGTCGCTAAAAATAACACCCAAAGGCAGGCATTCAACTCTCGGTTCTACCGACGGATTTGAATCGCCATCATATTTTAGACACGCATCATAAATAAGATCTGCATCTGAACATGCCCCCAACCATGCAACCTCATGATATGAAACCCCCAGCCCCAATTAGGCGCAGTCCATGATGCTTTGCCTATTGCGGTATAAGGGTTCGTGTCAAAGTAATATCCCATATTGTAATACGGGTCGTTCCTGTCTATTGCCGCAAGAGTACGTTTATACGCCCGGCGAGCCGCAGAAACATCGTGCGCATCCATCAGCAGACTGTCAGCCTCGCGCCTCATCTTCTTTATTTTCGCAGGAAGTCCGTCGGCGATTCCTTTTACTCCTGTTCTCAACTTGTTATTTCCGTTGGCTTTTGCATGCGGCTTCGTGGCCGCAGCCAACAAGAGCGGAGGAGGAAAACTTGGCAGCAATGCCGAAACGACGCTTGACATGGAAAGAGCAGTCGCACAAACATTCCGCGCGGCAAAACATAGGAGTATGATTACCACAGTGAGAAGGACATGCTGGTTGCGAAATTTCATATCATCTCGTTTGCTGGTAACGTGATAGCCATACAAGATTGGAGCAGTGCAGACATAAAAGGTCTCACCTCCTATTGCTCTCTAATTCAGAGACGCACATACCCTGTATCAGCTGCGAAGCGAGCGCTTTCAAGTCAATGTCCGAGTCACAGCGCGTCCGCAGGGAAATTATCATATTACGATAAACTAAATATTGATCCCTGAATCTTATGCTAGACGGCTTGTCGGCAAACATCATGCTCTCACCATCGCATTCAACGTTGAATTTCTTGGCGGCAAAGTCGGTTAACGAACAGCAACTATAATTCGCCATTCCCAAAGACAACGCCCTTGCCGTCGGCACATCTTCTGCAAGACTGATGGTTCCTGTGATCTTAACATCTGTCGAGGCAGATCTCAATATGAATCGTGTTTGGTCTCTAACAAAGCCATATTCTCGCGCATATGTTTTAACCCTGTGCTTGACTACGTCATAAACCAGACCTTCAAAAGAAATCCTGTCAGGAATTTCAAGTCCGTCGCGGCAACGCGGGATGGCTTCGCCGGAAGGCACGCCACAAGAGATCATTTTTTTGCGTCCCATGTCATATATCTGCGTCGATTTTTTGTCGTGCGAATGGTCTGGCGAAGCACTTTCGCCCTTGGGCAAATCCTTGAGCATGTTGAAATCTGCCTGTGGACAGCAAGCCTTCATTAAATTTGCAGCGATTGCCTTTATGTCGCCGTTTCCCCACAAGGAAATCAATGCATTGCGGTAAACGGCAGTGATCCTGTTTGGCGGCTCTTCCCTCGGAGGAAAACCGAACATCAGAATTTCATCTCCGATCTCAATATCGAAAGCGTTTGCTATCATTCGTGCTGGCATGCTGCTGTGCTGAGCCTCAAGTCCGAATGCGATCTCCCTTGCCGTAGGAACGTCTTTTGCGACCATCATCGTTCCAGAAGCGACTTCTTCGGCATTGGCCTTTCGGGCAATTTCCAAAGTGTACAGGCATCCGCGTATGAACTCCCCGCCATGTTCCGGTTTGCGAGGAGTCGCATTCACACTGTAAACGGCGTTCGAGACGATTATTTCCTTCGGACATTTTTTGATCGGACAATTGTCAACCCAATTCCCTGACGCGATATTGCGAACTCGCATTATTTCATCCCCAAGTTCCAGAACCCGCTGGACTTCCGCTTCTCCGTCGTATGGCAGATAATCGCTTGTAGCAACATATTTCAAAATCAATTTATCCATAGCTCTAGCCATTGCCACCATATCGACGTCATCCTGAAATGAAATGTAGAAATATATTGCCTTGTTGCCTCGAATCATGAATGCCCAATCAATAGGTTGGTTTTTGTTTATGATGCAGAAGTCTCCTATTCCTTGAACGTTTCGTAAACTATTGGCAATGCATTCCAATGGCGCGGAGAATCTTTCGGCTAAAAGAGACAATCGACCCTTTGCAGATTGATAGTCTTTTTCTTCCATCAGAATCCCTCGCGCCACACGCCGATTATTGACCGCTTCATAGACGTCAAAAAATATTTCTCCGTTGTTATTCTTTTCCGAACAGCCCTGATTGCCCTTTCTGAACTCGAAGCCGTCATATGCCAATCGATCCTTGTTCGAGAAGAGTTCCAGTTGTGGAATCGTCGTTGTTCCCGCACTTGGGATGTTCAATTTGTCATTAAGAATCGCAACCGCATTGTCAGCGCCATACCGCTGTTGGGTTGCAGCCCAAAGCGGCAATATGGTTAATGTCACAAAAGTCAGACCAATATACTTTAATTTCATTTTGTAGAGTAGAGACCCACGCCTCGGCGTTGCCGCGCACACGCTTGCGCGCAGACCTCTAGCGACTTCGCTACGCGAAGCGACCTGCGGTCGGGTCATAGCTTCGGGTTGCCTCCGGCAATGTACCCTCCGAAGCGAAGCTTCTGCGGTGCATGATGCGACTTCCCCCTCGTCAAACCGTACGTGCGGATTTCCCGCATACGGCTTTCCATTGAGTGCTTTTCCTGTTGCCATGGAATCTACCTTGCCTTGGGTTGTTGAACGTATATTATACGATTTTGCTGCAGAGGAAAAGACGCCCTGGCGGGAGAGAGAGAAAAAAAAACGCCAGGGCGCCCAAAAACGGTTAGCGCGCCACTTTGTAGTAGAGCACGTTGCCGCTCTCGAAATTGAGCGGAATCGTCACTTGGTTGCCCGAACCCGTCTTCGTGGCGGTAGCGTTATTGGCTTCGTTGGCGCACTCTGGCGTAGCCCCGTATTTGACGGTGTAGGAGTCCGCCGGCCAGTCGCCTGGAAATGTAAGCGTAAGGTTGTTCCCGTCATAAGACGCCTCCTCTATAGCAAACGTCGCACCCTCATCTGGCGCAACACCGACGAGATACGCCTGCGCAACTGTCATGGACGGGCTGGAATTGGCGATCGTTTCGCTCACGGAGGATTTCCCGGACTTCGCCAAATACGCGCTCGGAACTGTTGAACCCTCAGCAACAGCGGCATTCCCGCTCGAATCCACCTGCGCGTAGGGTTCGAAGGTGCCGTTCTTTGCCACGAAGTCGTCGATGGCGGTCGTGCCAACGACATTGACGTTTGTAACTCCGGCGAACTGCGATTGCGGCGCGTTTGCGAGGTAGTATGTTGAAGCGGTCAGGACGCCGTTCGTCGCCACGACAAGGCTGCTGTTACTGTAGTCCACCGCGACCGTGAGCCGCAGCCAAGCACCGTCTTCGAAATTGCCGAGTGTGACGGAAGTCGCGCTTCCATCGCTCGTTTCCTTGCAATAGAGTTTCAGGTCGCCATTCTTATCGGAATAGATGGCGAACTGGGGATTGCTGGAGTTGTAGTCGTCCGGCGTTTCATCAGGTCTAGCGACCTTGACCATCATATCGAACACATTGGCATTAGAGACGCCCGTCGTGACTCGCGTAACCGTGCCGGAAACGGCGAGTACCTGCGCGTGCGTTTCAGCGGTTGTCGGATAGCCGTAGCCCGTCGGCGGCTCGGTTGGGGTCACTGTTGACAGCTCGCCGTCGCCCGTCCAGGGATCTTTCGTCGATTCGAACGTATCGACGATGGGTGTAGCGAATGAAGCGGCCGCGACTGACACAACCGCTGCAACCATGGTGGCTATGTTTTTCATCTGTCTTCTCCTTCTTTGTTTTCAGTTTCAAATCTATTTCGACGCCAGGCGGCGTGGGCACCGCCCCCAGAAATTTGTGCGGAAGCTCCACTTCGATTCATCGAGTATCGAGTGCCGCGTCATTCGATCGTCGCCTTGAAGAAGGTGGGCGGGGTGTCGCCTTTGAGCGGGATTTCGGCCGTGGCCGTCTCGCCGTCGCTGAAGTCGTCGTCCGACGGCGTCACGTCAATCGCCCTCGCCGCCGCCGTCCTGAACGCCTCAAGCGTCGCAGCGCCGTAGAATTTCAGTCTGCCGTTGACTGGCGCGGCGATCGCACCCTGGCGCGTGAGCGTCACCGTAACGACGACGGCGTCTTCGCCGACCGCCACGTCAGTCACCTCGAACGCGTACGAGCGGTCTTCGTCCGTGATATCCAGGTTGAGCAGATAGGCCGCGTCAAAGTCAGCCGCCGACAGTCCCGCCGCCGCCGTGCCGACAGCCGTCTTGCCGCCCGCGCACGAGTTGAGCCATGCGGCCTTCGCGGCATCCAGAATGACGGACGCATTACCCTTCAGCACAATCGCCTCGTCCGCGCTGAAGCCCTCGGCGACGACATATTCGCCCGTGATCGACCGAAGCACCCCGTCGCCGTTGAAGCGAATCTTCGCGATTGCTGTGCCGGACGCGGCCAGCGGGAAGTCTTGGACAGGATTGACAGGATGAACAGGATTTGTCTCTCTCAATCTTGCAAATCCAGTTCCCGTCTGAACCTCGACCCCGTACGTCTTCACAACGTAGTCGAAGACAACCCTGAACGTGTATTCGACGCCCGGCACAGGCGTGACGCCTTCAGCTTCGACATCGAGCCACGCGGCATCCCTTCCAACTTTCAACTCTCCACTTTCAACTTTCAACTCTTTCGTCCACACCTGGAACGAGCCGTTC
>DFGB01000078.1 GCA_002371135.1 Verrucomicrobia bacterium UBA3761
CCCACCCCCTTTACAAGTCACCAAAAATTTTTGAGGTTTTGAGGGATGATGGAATGTTGCCAATGCCAATTCGACTTGTTTTTAACACAGAGGCACAGAGGCACAGAGATTCACAGAGAGAAGGAGCGGAAGGGAAGAGGCGCTCGTACGTCAAGGAGGCGCGGCAGGGCTGATCATCTCAAACCCGTCAAAGGACAAGCCATAACTGTGAAGGCGTAAAGCGACAGCCGTGAAAGCAAGAAGTGACAGTTGTCAAACAGGAAACGACAGTTATGAAGCGCCGCTTGGCAGGTTTCATGCTTGAGCGCGAACCGTGAAATGAAAAATTCCCTTTCCCCTAGACTAACAAGGTACATTTTTGGTAAAATATGCGCGAAACATATCAAACAGCCAACTGGAGGACTACATGAAGACACGATTTCTGGCGATTGTCGCAGCGATGTTCGGCATTGCATCGCAGGCCGCGCCCATATCTATCGAGTGGAAAGGCGGTGAAGAGGCGCCGTTCAAGGCCGCGAGGGCGTTTTGCGGTTTTCTCCCCGGCGATGGCGGGTTTGTGATGGCCGGCGGAACGGATTTCACGGCCGCGGACGACGGCACCGTCAAAAAGACATATGGCGACAGGATAGCGATTCGCGCCGCGGACGGCACATGGCGCCTCGCCGGCGTCCTGCCGCAGGCGGCGGGCGAGGGCGTCTCGTGCGAAACCGCCGAGGGTATATTCTGCGCAGGCGGCACCGATGGAGAGAACAAGTTCACGGCGGCGTTCATCATCGCGCCCGACGGCACGTGCAAGCCGCTCCCGGCGCTTCCCTCCCCGGTGACGATGGGGGCGGCCGCCACCGATGGCGATACGGTGTATGTAGTGGGCGAGAAACTCGTCTACCGCCTCGCAAAGGATGCGGCGGCTTGGGAGACTGCAGGGGAGATCCCCGGGCCCGCGAGGCGGCAGTGCATCGCCGCAATCCAGAACGGCGACCAGAAGGAGAAGCGGCTCGTACTCTACGGCGGCTACGATGCGGCCACGAAGGCGCCGTTGCACGACGGCTACGCGCTCGTCCTCTCCTCCGGCGAATGGAAGACTCTTTCACCCCTTCCCGCCGACACCACGACGATAGGCGCGGCGTTCCTGCCCTCCGGACATCAGCACGTCCTGCTCGTCGGCGGCTTTGGCGAAAAGGGATGGATTGCGCGCGCAATTGAAGGCTCAACCGAGACCGATCCCGTCAAACTCGGCTGGCAGCGCAAGATCCTCGCCTACAACTGCGTAACCGACGCATGGTGCGAATACGGCTGCCTCGCTCCCGGCGACACGCCGCGCTGCGGAGCGGCCGCCGGCCTCAAGCCCGGCAAGACGCCCGAGCAGTATTTACTCGTCATCGCGGGCGGCGAGGAAGCTCCAGCCCTGCGCACCGCCAAAGTCGCCACAGCGAGCTTCAGGAAGACCGGCAAGTTCGGCGCCACCGCATGGGCAGTCGTCGGCGTCTACGCCCTTCTCATGGTCGGCATGGCATGCTTCTTCATCTTTAAGAAGAAAGACGAGAACGACTACTTCCGCGGCGGCAACCGCATCCCGTGGTATGTCGCAGGCATGAGCATCTTCGCGACGATGCTCTCCTCGATTACGTTCATTGCGATCCCGACCCAGGCGTATCTTCAGGACTGGAGATACTTCGTGATGGCATTCTTCATCATCGGCATGGCGCCTGTCGCGATTTACTACTACCTGCCCTTCTTCTGCCGCCTCGGCATAACGTCGGCGTATGAATACCTCGAAAAGCGCTTCAACCTCGGCGTGAGACTGTTCGGCTCGGCGGCGTTCATCGTGTTCATGGTGTGCCGCGTGGCGGTGGTCACGCTGCTGCCGGCCATCGCGCTGAACGCGGTGACAGGCGTCTCCATCGACGCGTGCATCCTCATCTGCGGCATACTGACGATGATCTACTGCTCGCTGGGCGGGCTCGAAGCAGTGATCTGGTCGGACTTCGTCCAGGGCATCGTGCTCATGGGCGGCGCGGTCTCGGTGCTCGTCATCCTCATAATGAAGACAGGCGGCGCGGGAGAACACTTCTCCACGTTCTGGTCCGTCGCCGAGAGCTACGACAAGAACAGGATGTGGGACTTCCGGCTCCTCTTCACGCAACCTGTATTCTGGGTCGTCGCGGTCCAGGGCCTCATCTCCAACCTTTCGAGCTACACGAGCGACCAGTGCGTAATTCAGCGCTACATCGCCACGCCCGATGAAAACGCCACCAAGCGCTCGCTCTGGTTCAACGGCGCGATGAGCGTATTCGCGCAGATCGTCTTCTACGGAATCGGCATGGCGCTCTTTGCATTCTACCACACGCATCCGGAGACGATGGACGTCACGATGCCGAAAGGCGATTCGGTGCTGCCGACCTTCATGGCGACGGAAATGCCGCCGTGGCTCGCCGGGCTCGTCATCGCGGCCGTGTTCGCCGCGACGATCTCAACGCTCTCGGCCAACCTCTCGTCGGCCTCCACCGCCGTCGTCACAGACTTCATCAAACGCTTCAAGCCCGACATCCCCGGCAAGGCGCAAATCCGCTGCGGGCAGATCTGCACATACATCGTCGGCATAATCGGCATCATGGCGGCGCTCACGCTCGCGCGAATGGAATCGAGCGCCCTCTTCGACAACTTCAACAAATACATCGCCATGCTCACGGCGGGCCTGACGGGGCTCTTCTTCATGGGAGTGTTCATGCCGCGCATCAAGGGCATGGCAGCGGTCCTCGGCCTCGCGGCAAACTACTTCGTCTGCTTCTCCTGCGAGATTCTACACTGCAACGTCTTCGGCCTCAAGTTCCACCCGTTCCTGCTGGGCGGCATCGGACTTGTCGTCTGCGTGCTCGTCGCATACGCGTCTTCGTTCTTCCTGCGCGAAAAGGGCAAAGACCTCGCCGGGCTCACGCTGAAAACACTCGCAAAGAAATAACGCCCGATGAAACCGCTCTTCCTCGTAATCTCCGCCCCTTCGGGCTGCGGCAAATCGACGCTGATCGACCTCCTCCTCCAGGAATACCACGACATCGTCTATTCCATCTCCTGCACGACGCGCGAGGTGCGCGGCGACGAGGAGGACGGCATCGACTACCACTTCCTCTCCAAGGAGCGCTTCGAAGAGCTGCTCGCCGAGAACGCCTTCCTCGAATACGCCAAGGTGCACGACAACTACTACGGCACCCTCAAGGCGCCGATCGAGGAAGTTCTCGCCGAGGGCAACTCGATAATCCTCGACATCGACGTGCAGGGTGCGGCGAAGGTGCGCGACTACGTACGCGCGCTCCCGAACACGGACCCGATGAAAATCGGCTACGTCGACATATTCATAAACCCGCCATCGCTCGAAGAGTTGCGAGAGCGGCTTGAAAAGCGCGGAACCGATTCGCCCGCCGTCATCGAGCGCCGCCTCGCCAACGCCTCAGGCGAAATGGCCCGCGCCGGCGAATACATGTACCGCTTCGTAAACGACGACCTCGGCATATGCTACCGCCGTCTCTGCGACCTCATAGACGCACTGCGGAACTAAAAATCGAAGGGAGGGTGGAATGTCGTCGGCCGCGACAAGCGCGGCCCTCCCATGCATTTCACCCCTTTCAACTTTTCAACCTTTCAAGTTCTCGACTTCTCAACCTATATTCCCCATGGACTTCAAGCACAATCAAAAGCGCATCATAGCGGCAGTCGCCCAGCGATCTTTTGAACTGGGACAAAATACCTTTTGCAAATTAAAGCCGCTTTTCGACCATTTCAGCAATGACGAGCGATATCTCGATCCGCGGGATTTTCCCAACGATCGTGAAATATGGTGGAGACTCTCCCAAAACACAAATCCAGAAACCATCGTCCCCGGGATGTTGATGGAGCCGAATCTAGAGCCTGCGCATGAAATATCCGACGACCCCGAAAAATCAGTCTACCAAGCATATTTCGTATCAAAGGAAGCGCCGATAGAGCCGGCCGCCGGCGCGGAAATATTCCATCCTGCGCGCGAGACGGTGCGCAGCATCCTGCGCCTGAGGGGAGAGGAAAACCTCATCACCCTCCAGCACGTCCCCTCGAAACGGGTATACCTGCACGTCGAAGACTTCATATACGGCCCGTTCCTCGTCTCGCACCCGACCTCTGGCGACACGCCCGTCAACCGCAAATGCCGGTTGAAAGCCGAGCTCGCACGCGATGGCCGCAGCGTGATGTACAGAATCGGGTTTGACAGATTCCAGGAACTCGGCTACCGCATCCTCGAAGCGGAGCTCCAATGCTCCGCCGACGAAAAAGGCGCAGCCTCCGCGCATCTCCACACGTTCCAATACGAATACCTCGCGCCGGACGTCTGCGCGAAGATCGAGCGCGACTTCGCCTCCGAGTGGGAGCAGCTCGACTGGGAATCGCTGAGCGTGAAATTCTCGCGCATGGCCGCGGCGGCGAAGACGTTTTCGCGCGGCGACAGGCAACAGGTGCGCGACCTCGTAAAGCGCCTCGAAAGCACCGACGCGGCTACGTCGTTCGCAGACGAATTCAAGACCGCGACGAAAGATCTCTTCCGGCTGAGCGACGAGGCTGAGGCCGCGTTCCGCGACCTCGCCGTAGCCCTTTCCGAATGCTCGCTCTGGGACAAGGAGCGCATGGAGGAGGCGAAGAAGAAATACCTCGACGACTGGCTCTCGACACAGAAAGCCGACCTCGAAAACGAAATCGCCGCCGCCAAGGACGAACTCGAGCATCTGAAGTCGGACGTGGCCGAATACGACCAGCGCATCCAGCGCAAGAAGGAGCAGCTCAAACAGACCGAACGCGACGCCGTCAAAAAGTTGAACGCGCAGCTCGAAAAGGAAAAGTCGAAGCAACTGAAGGAAATCACCGATGCGAGGCGCGCCGCCGAAAGCGCCAACGCCCGCGAGGCCGCAAAGCTAGAGGGCGAACGCAAGCGCATCGAATCTGCGCGCGACGAAGTGAAGCAGATGTCAGAAAAAAGCGCCGCCGAATACATCGCCATGTTCCCATTCCTGAAGGAACTCGGCTTCGGGCGCGCGGCCGCCCCGGCGGACCTCGAAGAGCCTGCCAAGAAGCAGAACAAAGAACCCTTCGCAATCCCCGCCACGATCCACGTTCCTTCGCCGGCCGCGAAAATGGCGATGAACGAAAACGCATTCCTGGATACGCTGCGCGAATACGCCGCCGGCGAGGGGTTCGTCTACGATCCTGCCGACCTTCGCCGCTTCCACTTGAGCGTCCTGTGCGAAGGGCTGACAATCCTCGAGGGCCCGGCGGGCGTCGGCAAATCTTCCCTCGCGCGTCTCTACGGCGACGTCCTCGCTGGCGCGAACGCCCTCCCGCCGCGCGACGGCACGCACATCGTCCACGTGAGCCCCTCGTGGATGGAACGCTCGGATCTGCTAGGCTATGTGAACACCGTCACGGGAGAATTCTCGCCTTCCGAGACAGGACTCTACCGCCAACTTATAATGGCGAGCGAGGACTTCCGCCGCCACGGCGCCGCCAGCGGCCTCTACCCGGTGTGCCTCGACGAAATGAATCTCGCCCAGGTCGAATATTACTTCAGCGATTTCATGCAAATCCTGGAACTGCCGGAGAAGAAGCGCTTCCTCAAGTGCTTTTCGCGCGATGCCGTCTCTGAAGACGCGCTTTTCAGGAATTACAGCGAAATCATGATTTCGCCCGGCGTCAAGTTCATCGGCACCGTGAATTTCGACGAAACGACGCGCCGCCTTTCCTCGCGTCTTCTCGACCGCACCAACCTCATATTCCTCGGCGACTCGCCCGCGGGCCGCGCCACGCGTCGCACGAGCGGCGGCAACCCGGGATGCGGCGTCAGCCTCGGGACGTATGAATCCTGGCGGCGCGACGGCGCAATCCCGCAAGATGCAGAGGCGCTGCTAGCCGAAATCGCCGACCCGCTGAAGAAACTCGGCATCGCGGCGAGCCCGCGCGTCCTCTCCGCGATGGGACGCTACATCGCGAGCGCCGTCGCCCTCGCCGGCGGCGCCCGCCAGGCCGCGATCGTCGCCGCAGACGAACAACTCGCCCAGCGAATTCTCTCGAAAATCCGCGCCATCACCAGCGCCCAGCAAAAGAAGGCCGTCGACGCGATCGCCTCCGCCCTCGATAAATTCAACCCGGAATCCTACTCCCCTTCCCGCTCCGCAATCGAACGCATCCGCGCAAAGGAGCGCTTCTTCAATTTCGAGAACGAGTAGCCCGCCGCCATGCGATTCCGCCTGACAGACTGCAATGACGACAATTGCTCGTGCTGGCTTGCGCCGGGCGCGGGCGCGACCGTTCTCGAACATAGAAAATACTCCCTGTCCGTCTGCGATTCGAACGGCTCGGCGGAGTACAAGTTCTATGTCGGCGACGACGAGATCGAGGTGGAGACGTACCGCACGGCCGATACGTTCGTATTCTCAAGCGGCATGTACTTCGAGAGCGCCTCGGGCATGACCGATGTGACGATCGTGCTCGCCAGCGTCGCTTCGTCGCCTACCGTGCTGCACACTACGCTCTATGTATGCCCTTCGAAAATCGGCGAAGCGAATTACAAGAGCATGGTTCGCGATTTGGAATACGTCTGCCGGGCTCTCGCAATGGATACGGAGGGCAAATCCAGAAACGCCAACTCGCCGGAGATCGTCGCGACGCGCCGCAAGACGAACTCCCCCGTCGAAGAGCTAATCTCCATCACCACGTCCTGCAAGCGCCTGGCGCCAGTTCTCGCCGAGATCGAACGCGCCCCGAAAGCGGCCATGCGCCTCGAGCCCCGCCCGACCTCCTCCCAGCGAGCCCACTCCCCTCGCGCCATATCCGCCATGATGAAGCGAGGCCTCAACCCGACTTCCCAAGGCCCCCTCGCCGTCAACTTTTCGGCGCTCCGCCCCGCAGAAACATTCGACATCCCGGAGCACCGCCTCCTCAAGGCCTTCCTCCTGCTGATGCTAAAGCGCATCTCCGATTGCCGGAAATACATTTCAGCGGAAATCCACCGCATAGAAGGCACGAGGGAATTCCGCGCCAAGACCATCCGGGGCGGCGGCATGACGCTTTACGAGAAATTCGACGCCCCGCACATGCGCCGCCTCAAGGAGCGCGACAACCTGGCCCTTCAATGCCGCCTCTGGCTCGAAACGGAACTGGGGGGAGAATTCTGGAAAGGCGTCGGCACTTCGATTTTCTCCCCGGAGTCCTCGCAGTTCGCCGAAAACGAATTCTACCTCGAAGCCGCCAATATCATCCTGCGCTACTTGCGCGACCCGGCCCACTTCATATCGTTCACGAAAGTCTCGAACACGAAGCGCACGTGGAAGATGTACGAGCAGTGGGTGCTCGTACAGCTCGTCACGGCATTCCGGAATTGCGGACTCGCGCTCCCGGGGTGGGAAACGATCCGGGGGGCGGGTCCCGACAGCGAAAACAATCTCGCTTTCGACTTCCTCAACGACACCACGTTCACCGCTCCCTTCGGCGAACGCCACGAAATAGCCATACGCTACACGCCGTGGATTTTCCCCGCCGCGGTCAAGTGGGCCCACCCACGCGAGACTATCTGCCATCACCGCGACCGCGACCACAGCACCTGGACCCCGGACATCGTCGTCGAACTGCGCCGCAAAACCCCGGACGGACCGAAGACCGTGTATGCCGTGGTGCTCGACGCCAAATACTCCCGCGAACCAAAGCAGGAGATGTACGACTCCGTCTCCAAGTATTCCGGCATCCGCACCACGGAGGGGCAATACGGCAAGCGCGTCGCCCATCAAGTCTGGATCGTCTATCCAGGCACGCAAGACATGCGCTGGCGCTTCCGCCTCGACGATATTGCCATGTGGTTCACGCCACGCTCCGGCATAATCTACCGCGACACGGACGAGGCGATCGGCGCCGGCGAACAGATTTTCGGCGAACTCATCGCCATGCCGGGCGAACGCATGAAATCGCCGCAACGCGAGGGCGTCGTCCCCAAGACTTCCATCTCGGACTTCGCCAGCGGCACGCTCGCGTTCTTCAAGAAGCTTGCCTCTTACCAACCGTCCTCGAATATGCTATAATATAAGTCCCAAGTCCTAGTTGTCCTAGAAGCCCTAGAAATCCTAGAATCTCCTACTTCCTATTTTGGCCGCGAAGCGGCCTCTTGACATGCGCATCACATTCCTAGGCACTGGCACGAGCGTGGGTGTTCCGCAAATCGGATGCACCTGCCCGACGTGCACATCGTCCGACCAGCGCGACAAGCGCAGGCGATGCGGCCTGTATGTGCGCGCGGGCGATATCGCGTTCCTCGTCGATACGCCGCCGGAATTGCGCCTCGCGTGCATAGAGAACAAAATCTCGAAGGTCGATGCCGTTCTTCTCACCCACGCGCACATGGATCACGTCGCCGGATTCGACGACATCCGCCGCTTCAACACCATCAACGGCGAAATCGTCCCCTGCGACCCCGCCTCCCCCGGCGCCAACGGCCGCGTTTTCCGCGTCGTCGGCAAAACGATGCCGTGCTACGCCCTGCCTGAAACGATTGCGCAAATGCACTCGATCTTCCCATACATCGGCACGCGCGGCGGCGAAATGGGCCTCTTCCGCCCGCAAATCGAATTCATCGCCAACACCGCCCCCTTCACCATCGGACCGCTCTCCATCAAGGCGCTGCGCGTCGAACATTCGTTCCCTTGCTGCGGCTATGTGATGCGCGAAGGCGGACGCAAATTCGGCTACATAAGCGACTGCCACATGATAGCGGACGACGCCCTTGCAGAACTCGAAGGCGCCGATTTGATGGTCCTCAACTGCCTTCGCGAGCGCGAGCACCCGACCCATCTCTCGCTCGTGCGCGCAAAGGAATATCTCGCTCGCATCAATGCGAAGAAGAATCTGCTCGTCCACATGTGCCACGACTTCACGCACGCGCAGTGGCTTGAAAAACTCGCCGGCACGAACATTTCACCCGCCTATGACAATCTTGAACTGGAGGTATGAATGATTAATCTGAAAAAGAGCGCCGCATTCGCCGTTCTCGCCGCATTGCTCGCCGCCGGCGACGCGAATGCCGCCGCGACCGAAATCACAGTCGACCTCAAACTCGACAACATCGACTACGTCACGCACGAACGAGTCCGCGCCGTGATATCCATCGACAACATATCGCCCGACGACATCAGCGTCGGCTACAAAGATTCGCGCGACATGCTCTTCGTCGAAATATTCCGCACCTCAGACATGGCGCAGCTGGAGCAGATCGGCCGCAAGCCCTTTACGGCGCGCTTCCGCCTGAAACCGAACGGCAAGCAGAAACTCGAGACATACCTTGGCGATCACTACGGCCTGAGCGAACCGCGGCGCTATCTCGCCCGTCCCGTCCTCGTCCACGGCGGCGTCCGATACGAAGGGCAATACCGCGCTTTCGACATCGTCCCCGGCATGGAAGTCGACAGCTACATGCAAACCTTCGCCTCGCCCGCCGGGCTTTCCCGCGAGTTCAACCTCGTCCACTGGTCGCGCAAAGGCCGCGAGCATCTCTTCCTCAAGTCACGCAACGCCGGCGAGGGCGGACGCGACTTCGAAACGCGCGATCTCGGCATCATGATGAAGATTACAAAGCCTGTCATCTCGATTCTCCCCAGCGGCAAAATCCTCGTCCTCCACCGCTACGGCCCGGACGATTTCATCCGCACGGAATTCTGGTCGATGCCCGAGCGCCTTGAATTCATCTCGCGCGAAGTAGTACGCGACCCTGAAACAGCAGGCCAGGCGAAAGTGCAGGAGCTCTACGAACAGTCCGGCGGCATCAAACCGGTCGAGCGCCCGTGGTGGAAGTTCTGGTGACGCTGGAAGTAAAATGCCGAAAGAACAACGATGACAATTCTTGGAATAGAGACAAGCTGCGACGAGACGGCGGCGGCGGTTGTGAAAGACGGCCGCGAGGTCGTTGCAAACGTCGTCTACACGCAAATTCCGATGCACAAGCCCTACGGCGGCGTCGTGCCGGAACTCGCGTCCCGCGCACACATCGAAAAAATCGGCGAGGTCGCCGGCGAAGCCCTCGCGCAATTCCACGCCCGCCGCCCCGGCGAGAAACTCGACGCCGTAGCCGTCACATACGGCCCCGGCCTCGCTCCGGCGCTCATCGTCGGCCTCAACGCCGCAAAGGGCCTCGCCCACTCCCAGGGCGTCGAGCTCATCTGCATCAACCACCTCGAAGCGCATCTCCACACGCCATTCCTCTACGATAGCGGAGAGGAACCGCAATACCCGGCGCCCGAATCCCTCGGCCCGTGCCTCGGACTCGTCGTCTCGGGCGGCCATACGAATTGGGTCGACATCCCGGAATACGGCCGCTACGAAACAATCGGCCAGACGCTGGACGATGCCGCAGGCGAAGCGTTCGACAAGGCCGCAAAACTCCTCGATCTCGGCTACCCCGGCGGACCTGTCATCGACAAAATCGCCCGCACATACACCGGCGACGATTTCATCCCGTTCCCGCAGGGCCGTCCCCGCGATGGCGTGAGTGTGCTTTCTGGACTTGCGGCAGACATGTGCGTCTCGTTCTCTGGGCTCAAGACCGCGCTCCTGCGCTACGTGCAGAAAGCAGGCGGCGCGCAAGCCCTGGAGGCCGCAGGCGAAATCCCGCGTGTCGTCGCGAGCTACCAAAAGGCAATCGTCCGTGCCCTCGCCGACCGCACCGCCACCGCGCTCAAGCGCAACCCACGTTCGGCCCTCATCGTCGGCGGCGGAGTTTCGCTCAACGCATCCCTGCGCGCCGCCCTCCAGAAAACTTGCGACAAATGCAGCACGCGTCTTTTCGTCGCAAAACCCAAGTACTGCGGCGACAACGGCGCAATGATCGCCGCACTCGCCCATTACCGCCGCAACATCGCCGGCCGCGACGCCTTCGCCATCGATGCAACACCCTCGTTGGAAGTAGGTGGCGGAAAATGATTTTTCGATTTTTCGATTGTTTCAAGCATTCCTTTTTAACACAGAGGCACAGAGTCACAGAGATTCACAGAGGATGAAAGCAATCGAAAAATCCAACAATCGAAAAATCGGAAAATTCTCTGTGCTCCTCTGTGCCTCTGTGTTAAAAAGGAATGCTTGAAACAATCGAAAAATTGCAAATCGAAAAAATCGAAAAATCCACCAACCCTCAACGGACCCTCACATGAACTTCGAAGAAAAACTCGCCAACCTCGAAACGCTCGTATCCAACATGGAGAGCGGCAAACTCAACATCGACGAAATGATCGCCGCGTTCGAGCAAGGACGCAAACTCGTCGAAGAATGCTCTGCCGACATCAAGGCAATCAGCCAGAAAATCGAGCAACTCACCGCCAACGGCCCCGCCCCCTTCACCGAAGCCGGAAACAACAAGTAGGAAGCAGGAGATCTAGCGCGGCCGAAGCCGCGCCTCCTTGCCGCTCAAGCCACGCTTCATCTCCTACTTCCTGCTTTCTATTTCTATTCGTATGAGCAAACTAATCTACGTCCAGGCGCAAGCCGACCACATCGCCTCGCTCGCGAAGGCCTCGCCTGTCGCGGCTCTCGAAGAACTAGTCTGGAATGCGCTCGACGCCGACGCCCGCAATGTGACGATCGACCTCGTTCGCAACGCCCTGGGCGCGGTCGACGCCGTGCGAATTTCCGACGACGGCACGGGGATAGACATCCTCAAGACCGACTCCACATTCGGCTCGCTGGGCGGCAGCTGGAAAAGGAGCGCCTCCGGCACTCTGCTGGCGCACCGCAAAGTCCACGGCCACCGCGGATGCGGGCGATTCAAGGCGTTCGCCCTCGGCTCGCGCGTGGAATGGCGCACTACCACACGCGCCGCGAACGAGCTCATCTCCTACGCAATCTCGGGCACGCTTGAAAACCCAGGCGTTTTTGAAATCGCCCACTATCCCGCCCCCGGGCCTGCCACGGGCACCGAAGTTTTCATCTCAGGCGCCTTCGCCAACTGCGACGTGCTCCTCAACGCCGAGGAAACGGTCCAAGCCCTCGCCGCCCGCTTCGCGCTGTATCTGCGCAGCTACCCCGGCATCAGGATATACTTCTGCGGGCTGCCAGTCACTCCTGTAATCGTCCAGAACAAGGAGACGGAATACGAAATCCAGCCGGAGAACGGGACTGTCCTCAAATTGCGCATCATCGAATGGAAGCGCCGCTTCACAGGCGCCGGGAAGCTCGTGTTCTCCGGCACGGACGGTTTCTGCCTTTATGAGCGCAACAGCCCCGTCCGCTCCGGCGGCATCAGCTTTACGGCATATCTCGTCTCACAGCGCTTCATACAGATGAACGCCGAGAATATGCTCGAGCTCGACGAGCTCAACCCGGAACTGCGAATGTATCTCGACGCGGCCGCGAAGACCTTGAAGAAGCACTTCACCGCCGTTCAAGCGGAAGCAGCCGAATCCTCCGGCCTCGACGCGTGGAAGCGCGACGGCTCATACCCCGTCCCTGCCACGGCAAATGAGAAAACCCGCGGCAAGTTCGACCGCCTCGCGACTTCGCTCTCCGAGGCGCTTCCTTCGTTCGGCAGCCTCCCCGTCGCCGACCGCGCCATCATCCTCAAACACCTCTACAAAGCATTGGAGAAATAGGGAAGAGGCCTCTTTCCTCACTTGCCAGCCATTCTGGCGAGTTCGCGGGCGGGAGTGAGGACGTTCATCGCGCCGGGCTCCAAGCCCATCTTGCGCATCGCCTCGTGATATTTCGCCTGCGCCTTGTCGAGCGCCTTGCCGACTTCCTCGAACGTCGCGAACGACGCTTCCACTCTCTCGCAAACGAGCGCCGCCTTGCGGAGCATCTCGGCCGTCTTGCGGTCCGCCTGCAAGCGATCAAGCCCCATCTTGAATAGGATGAGATAGCCAAAGAGCATTTGCGGCGTCGCAATTACAATTCCCTTGGCGTTCGCAAATGCGACCAGCGTGGGGTCGGCCGTGATTGCGGCGGCATATGTGGCCTCGCTGGGCATGAACATGATGACGACAGGCGAATATTCACTATCCGGGTCCTTGTCTGAATTCTTCATGCGCACAGGGTAGTCGCGCTCGGCCAGACCTTGGATTTGGGCGCGGACGCTGCGGGCGTGTTCGCGCATGAGCCGCTTCGCCGCCTCTTCATCCCCGTCGCGCGAGGCATTGCACGCCTCGATGAAACTTGTGATGTTTACCTTGCTGTCGACGAGTATCTTGCGGTGCCCGCCGTCGAATATGGTGACGTCCGGCAACCCCGCCTCGCGCGTTCCCGTCTGTAGTTTGAAGTGTTCTCCTTCCTTGAGCCCGGCATCCTCCAGAACGCGCGTGAGAATCCCCTCGCCCCACACGCCCTGGGCCTTGGAACCGCCGCGCAACGCCGTGACGAATTCGTCCGCCTGGCGTCCTAGACTTTGAGACGCCGCCCCGACTTCGTCTATCCTCGCCTTCAGCGCCTCGCCGAGGACGGCATTCTCCTTGCGCGCCGTGGCCGTCGCTTCCTTGAACGAGGCGAATTCCTCCTTCATGCGCTCCAGAATCGGCGTCAGGCGCTGCGCATTGCCGCTCGCGAGTTCCTTCGCCGCGAGCGCCGCAAACTCGTGCCGGAGCGCTTCCACGCGCCCCTCCGCCGTCTCCCGCTCCGCCGCCAGGAGAGACGCGAACTTCTCCTCCTGCGCCGCTATGAGCCGCGTAGCGAACTTCACGACCGCCACCACCGCGCCGGCGACCGTCGCAAGCGCGACGAGACCGATTGCCACGAATGCCGCAACAGTATTCATATCGTGAAATGTTTCAGCGTTTCCCCGTCATACCACCCGAACGAACGCGAAGAACCGCCCTTCGGCAACGATACCGACCCGGGGTTGAATATCCTCAACCCGCACTCTAGCGTTTTCAACTCAGGCATATGCGTGTGACCATGCGCCAGCACGTCCGCCATGCCGATCGGCGGGATGTGAAACTCGTTCCAGAGATGCCCGTGCGTCAAGAAGAAACGCTCCTTTCCCGCATCTAGCACCGCGTAGTCGGCCATCATGGGAAACTCGAAAAGCATCTGGTCGACTTCCGCATCGCAGTTGCCGCGGACGGCAATGATTTTATCCTTCAAGGCGTTCAATATCTGCGTCACCTTGACAGGGTCGTAGAAACTCGGCACGCCGTTGCGCGGCCCGTGATAGAGGAGATCGCCAAGGAGGACGAGCCTGTCGTAGCCGAGCGTCTCGCCCGCCGCCAGCGCCGCCTCAAGCGTCGACGGCACGCCATGAATGTCGCTGAGAAAGAGGATTTTCATTGTTGTTTTGTTGTTTTAGTCCTGGGGCCTAGATGATCTAGAAGTTCTAGATGTTCTAGAGTCGCCTAGGACCCAGGACTTGGGACTTGGCGCGTAGCGCCTGCCACACCCGTATCGCCTGAACCGTCTCTCTGACATCGTGCACCCGCACGATATCCGCTCCCGCATTCACGCACCAAAGAGCAATCGCGAGACTGCCGCCAAGCGTCTTGCCGGTCGTGCGCTCGCCAGTCAACTTCTTCACAATTCTTTTTCTGCTCGCGCCGACGAGCACTCTCCCTCTGCGGACGATGGCAGGTATAGACCTTAACAGCTCCAAATCCTCCTCGCGCGTTGTTCCAAAGCCGATCATCGGGTCGAGATAGACCTCCGCAACGCCTTCAGCCGCCGCCATGTCCGCCTTAGCCGGGATGACAAGCGCCGCGCCATGGCGCCGCGCAAGTTCCGCCATCGCCGGGACCGGTTCCGGGTAGACGCAGTTGATCATCGTCGCGCCCGCCTCGAGCGCACGCTCCGCCGTTTCCGGGTGGTAGGTATCGACAGACACCCTCGCTCCAAGCGCCACCGCCCCTTTCACGACTTCTTCGATCCGCCCCCACTCGACCTCCCACGCGACCGGCGTTGCGCCAGGCCGCGTCGATTCGCCTCCTATGTCCAGTATGTCCGCGCCCTCGGCAAGGGCGTTCGCGCACCGCTTCAACGCCTCCGCCGGCGTGTAATACTTCCCGGCGTCGGAAAACGAATCCGGCGTCACGTTGACTATGGCCATTACGAGGGGCATAGGGGAAGGCAGTTAGTAGTCAGTAGTTAGTAGTTAGAAGTTAGTAGTTAGAAGTCATGTCTCCATGTGCGACAAGATAAATCTCTCAAAATTCTCTTCCTCGCTCGTGGTTTTTGGCTTCTGAATTGCCAACTACTAACTTCCAACTACCGACTTCCAACTATTTCATCATCATCTCTGCGATGGACTTGGCGAACGCGGCGCCGTCGGAGACAGGCGAGCCCTCTGCGACGAGTGCGCAATCGTAGAGCATGCGTATTGCGCCGGACTGCTCGTCGCCCTTGAGCGAGGCGACCTTCTTGACGAGCGGATGCGTGGCGTTGAGTTCGAGGATGCGTTTTTCCTCCGGCACGTCCTCGTGCATAGCCCTCATCATGCGCGCCATCGACGGCGGCAGCGAATGCTCCTTGGCGACAAGGCAGCAGGGCGACGACTCAAGACGCGTCGAAAGCCGCACGTCTGAGACCTCCGTCTCAAGCGTCTTCTTGACGGCCTCGATGAGCGGCTTCATCTCGCCGGCTGCCTTCTCCAGCGCATCTTTCTCGGCCTTTTGCTCTTCCTCGCTGCCGAACGCCACGTCGCCCTTGGCGATGTCGACGAACTTCTTCGAGTCGAACTCGCGCAGGGATTCGGTGAGGTAGTCGTCGACGGGATCGCAGAAGAGCAGCACGTCGCAGCCGTGCTTGCGAGCCTGTTCAAGCTGCGGTGCGCGGCGGGCGTCATCTTCGCGCTCGGCGAGAATGTAGTAGATATCCTTCTGCGACGAAGGCATGTCCTTAACATAATCCTCCAGGAACACGAGCTTGCCGGCCTCGTTGCGGGCGGTCGGGTATTTGAGCAACTTCTTGATGCGCTCGGCGTTCGACCAGTCGACGTGCACGCCTTCCTTGAGCACCGTCCCGAACGACCGCCAGAATTCGTCGTACTTCTTCGCGTCCTTCTTCATCGTCTCAAGGACGGAAAGAATCTTCGATGTCACGGCAGACTTGATCTTCGCGATGATGGCGTCGTCCTGCAACATCTCGCGGCTGACGTTCAACGGCAGGTCGCTCGAATCCACCACGCCCTTCACGAACCTGAGATACGACGGTAGAAGCATCTCGATGTCGTCGCCGATGAAGACGTTGCGCACATACAGCGAAAGCCCGCGCTTCTGTTGCGGCATGAAAATCTCCATAGTCGCCTTCTTCGGAATGAACAAGAGAGCCTTGAACTCCACCTGCCCCTCGCCGGAGAAGGGAATCGTCTCGAACGGCGCCTCCCAGTCGTGCGTCAGATGCTTGTAGAACTCGTCGTATTCCTCTTGCTTGACGTCCTTTTTCGCGCGTTTCCAAAGCGCGACCATCGTATTGAGCGGCTTGGCCTCGCGCTCCTCGCGGTATTTCTTGTCCTCTGCCTTTTCATCGGCCGGGATGTCGATCTGACGGAAGAAAATCGGATACGCGATAAAGTCCGAATACTTCTTGACGAGGTCGGAGACCCTCCAGTAGTCGAGGTACTCCTCCTGTCCCTCGCGGAAGTGCAGCATGATCGACGTTCCCGGCTCGTCGCGCTGGGAGTCGGCAATCGTATACGAGCCGCCCATGTCGCTTTCCCACTGAAACGCGTCCGCCGTTCCGCGCTTCTTGGATACAACGCGCACCTTGTCGGCCACCATGAACGCGGCGTAGAACCCGACGCCGAACTGGCCTATCAGCTCCGGCAGCGCTTCGCCGCCCTTCTCGGCAAGTGCCTTGCGGAACGCCTTCGTCCCAGACGAGGCGATCGTGCCCAGGTTCTTCTCGAGCTCCCCGGCATCCATGCCGATGCCGTTGTCGGCGATTGTCATCGTCTTGGCGCCCTTGTCGACGAGCACCGTTATTTTCCACTCGGGATTGTCCTCCACGAGGTTCTTCTCTGTGAGACCCAGATACTTCGCGCGATCAATGGCGTCCGAAGCATTGGAAATTAGTTCGCGCAGGAAGATTTCCTTCTTGGAATAGAGCGAGTTTACCACGAGATCCAGCATTTCCGCGATCTCGGCCTTGAATTGATTTGTCTTTGTTTCCATAGCGCAGGGTATTATAGCATATTTGAGACAAGGTTGAAAAGGGAAATATGGAAATGTGGAAATGCCGCCAATGCCCAATACCCAAAACAAACGGATTTGCTCGGGCCCGAGCGTCCCTCGCTCATGCGAGCGACGTTAGGCGCGAACAAATCCGTTTGTTAAATTGGAAATTGGCAACATCTTCACATTGGCAACATTTTCCGAAGGCGAAAACACATAGCATTTGTGCTTTTGCCCCGTAAAGACCGCATAGTTCCGCCAAAATGTGCGAAGAACCGAAATTCTTCAAGTCCAACGCGTAATCCAAAACCTGTTCCACGTCGGCTTGCAATGCATCTTTTTGTCCAACCTTGAACTCTAAACAAAAAACAATGCCGCGAAGCGACAGGACCACGTCTATCCTTTTGCCAAGACGCGGTATATCATATTCAAACAAAACATGCGCGTCTTCATTCTCCCAGCATTTCAGGCACGACTGCAGCAATGCTATCTCGCCTTTCCAAGCATCAAGCGCGGTATCAAGAACAGTGCCATGACAGGCTTCGACTATCTCGTCGCGCACTATAGCGGAAGGCTGGCGCAAAAAGTCCTTCAATGCCGTATTGTACATGCATCGATAACTTTTCGTTTCAGGCATGTCAACTTCTAATTAACAGTCTATTGATCAACTCTCCATCCGCAGGAGCGAAATCCATATCGTCCATTTCTTCGCGTGATACCCAACGAATCTGCTGATGCTCCAGGGTCTTTGGGGTTGAGCCTGCTGTGAGTGAACATGATATGAGAGTAAGACGGATTGTCTTTTCGGGATATTTGTGTATGACAGAATCGATTATGTGTTCATTCTCTATTTCAAGGTCAATCTCTTCGCGGCATTCACGCGCAAGAGCCCGTTCCGGTGTTTCACCGGGTTCTATCTTGCCGCCAATGAACTCCCACAATCCGCCCTGCGACTTGTTCGCCGCGCGCTGACCGACAAGATATCGATCGCCGTCTTTTATGATGGCTCCAACTACTTCGATTATAGACCCTACCGCCATCTTTATGCCCAAAATTACCGACCTCGACAAGCCTCTTTTTTCCATCTGCTGATAAATCTTTTCAGCAAACTCATCAGAAACATCAGCCTTTGAAAGCAGTTTTAATACATCGTCTTTCCTTGTTGAAAGATTCTTGGGGAATTTCGCACGGCAGCGTTCAGCACAGTCAGCGTATTCGTCCCAAGTGCTTTTTACGAGTCGCATTATATAATGGCCTCACAAGTCAATATCGCCTGGGCTCGCACCCAGGGCAGCCGCATTTACTTTAACGCAAAGGGCGCAAAGAATCCGCATTAGAATCGGCAAAAGCCGCACTCGATATGCTCGTCAAGTTGCCGATTCTCAATGCGGGCCTTGTGCAAATGCCGAAAAACAAGGCATGCTTTGCGACCTTTGCGTTCAATGCTGAATCGCCATGTTCTCCGGCGCAAGAGCTGCGCTTCGCAGAGTATCAAGGCATCGCAATCTCTAGCCTACGGACTGTTCAAGTGCAGATGAAACTTGATTCAGGCTGTAATTGCAGTCTTGCCGGGAAGAATTCGTCATTTCAAGAGTTTCTGTCCTGCCACTGCGACCGAGAGAATAGCGCCAGCTGCCTTTGCCGCTTTCACAACCCCGTTGAAATATCCAGTCATAAATCTGCAAAATGCATTCATCTCCCGCCTCCTTTACTTTGAATGCTTGATCAAGTATACAATGCCCCAAACCGCCAATCCTATGGCGGTGGCAATGCCAAAAGCTTCGCCTGTGTTTTCTATCGCGCAAGACTGATGTACGGTAAAGCCATTCATTTTTGTGCTCCTTGTATGTGGCGCATAGTATAGCAAAATTCGACGCGGAAAAGGCAAAACGGATATACGGAGATATCCGCCTTGCATAGGAGAGTTATAGCCTCTCGCCCTCGCCACCACCAACTGCAGGAGCTGGAGCACGCAATTACCCTAGAACTCGAATAGGGCGATTAATATGTCAATGTGCCCTCGATTTCTAAATCAGAATCGTCGTCTCAATTGCCTTTCGGCGAACAGGGCGATTCATATGAAAGTCGACTGTCTTAGCAGCAAGTACGATGTTGCGGTCTCAATTGCCTTTCGGCGAACAGGGTGATTCATATGAGGAGGTCGACTGCACCCGCACCGCGATAGAGCGTCGCTGTCTCAATTGCCTTTCGGCGAACAGGGTGATTCATATTTGCAATCACGTTTTCAAACGGATCGTGCGAGTGTGGTGTCTCAATTGCCTTTCGGCGAACAGGGTGATTCATATTGCAGCTGCGGCAGCAGCCTGGTGGTTCCTCAAGGATGAGTCTCAATTGCCTTTCGGCGAACAGGGTGATTCATATCGCAAGGAAGACGAAGTGGCTAAGGTCACGGAGGATGAAGTCTCAATTGCCTTTCGGCGAACAGGGTGATTCATATGACAGCGACGCCACGAACGACCATGGCAAGAGTGGCGGACGTCTCAATTGCCTTTCGGCGAACAGGGTGATTCATATCGACGAAAGCGGAACTTCAGGACGAAGTCGAGGCGTTGGTCTCAATTGCCTTTCGGCGAACAGGGTGATTCATATCTTGAGACAAGACAGGGCTGAGCTTCGCAAACTCGGTCTCAATTGCCTTTCGGCGAACAGGGTGATTCATATTTCAACGGTTACGTCAAGTTGCTCGTGTCCTACGCCACGGCGGTCTCAATTGCCTTTCGGCGAACAGGGTGATTCATATTACATGATGGCCTCGTCCGAGCCGCCCGAGGGCAACAAGTCTCAATTGCCTTTCGGCGAACAGGGTGATTCATATTACGTCCGTTGCGCTCACATTTACATACTACGACCCGATGGTCTCAATTGCCTTTCGGCGAACAGGGTGATTCATATTTGGCTGGAAATTGGCGGAGAATCCGCAGACGGTTGGCATGAAGTCTCAATTGCCTTTCGGCGAACAGGGTGATTCATATCGGCGAGCAGAAGCGCGGCCAGTTCGCCGCCGCGCCGGAAGTCCGGGTCTCAATTGCCTTTCGGCGAACAGGGTGATTCATATTACGAGAACGCGAACGAGTGGGCCGAAGAGGTCGCTAAGTCTCAATTGCCTTTCGGCGAACAGGGTGATTCATATTCTACAACCGCCGTCACAAGGACAGTACTATCGGAGTGAGGGTCTCAATTGCCTTTCGGCGAACAGGGTGATTCATATGACGCGTGGGGGGACTTCATAGACGCATATGTCGTTGAAGTCTCAATTGCCTTTCGGCGAACAGGGTGATTCATATACCCAGCTACGCTGCTGGGTTCGTTGCAGGCGCTGTGTCTCAATTGCCTTTCGGCGAACAGGGTGATTCATATTGGAGAGGGGAACGAACAGCTTCCTCCTCCGCCCGAGTGTCTCAATTGCCTTTCGGCGAACAGGGTGATTCATATTGTAGAAACCTCCAAGGCGCACACCCTTTCTGCCACAGTTTAACTTATCTATCATTTCTTCGAGCGTAATCTCGCGCCGCTCCTGACGGCGCACGGACTTCGGCTCGTAGACCGTGCTCACCGCGCAGAAAGAGCACAGACCGATTACCATGATTGCGACGTTTGCCGCAATTAGAATCCACCACCACACCTTACTCATTTGACCTCCTTGTTTTTCCTGTTTTTAATGTAGTCCTTTTTGTTGATGAGATAGAACAGGTCGCAACACAATTTGAACCCGCCCAACTCATGCTTCATGTTGCGCACGACGTGTTCGGACATGAGCAAGAGCATTTCCCACACCTCGTGGTCTCAATTGCCTTTCGGCGAACAGGGTGATTCATATGGCGAAGGCGGCAATCAAGGCGCTCGCCAAGCCCGCCAAGTCTCAATTGCCTTTCGGCGAACAGGGTGATTCATATTCGGTGCAATCGACAAAACACTCAACACATCGTTCTTCAAGCGGTCTCAATTGCCTTTCGGCGAACAGGGTGATTCATATTGGTCCGAATGGTGTCCGAAGCATCGGCCAAATTAGATGTCTCAATTGCCTTTCGGCGAACAGGGTGATTCATATCAAAATGAGGTTGGCTGAAAAATTCTGCGACTTCAGGAGTCTCAATTGCCTTTCGGCGAACAGGGTGATTCATATATCCGCAGATTGCGGATAGCAGGGTCTTCAAGTTGGCGTCTCAATTGCCTTTCGGCGAACAGGGTGATTCATATCCGTAATCACGATGAGCGGCATCGCTCCGAGCAACTATGGTCTCAATTGCCTTTCGGCGAACAGGGTGATTCATATAGAGGCTGTGAAAATAGTCAAGGCAGAATATCCTGCGTTGTCTCAATTGCCTTTCGGCGAACAGGGTGATTCATATTGTATCATATTTTCATGCAGGCAGGCAATGCGTAACTTTGGCTGTTTTGACGGCTGACGAGATACAAAGCGAAGAACAGGGCGCATTGAATTGACACATCCACATTTTCCCAGGTTTTTCGTAAAATCGCCCTTGACGGCTGAGGCCGGTTTTAGGTGTCTTTCGTCTGCCGTCAAAAGACATACGTGTGCCGAAGCTCGGCACGCTCGACATTACCTAGAGTTGTTATCTTCCGCCTGTCTATCAATCCGATTGGATAGTTTATGATGGAATCAGTCTCTTGAACGATGCTTTCCAGTTTTAACCAGAACTCTTGAAACCGACAATCATCGAGATTGCACTCGAAGACGCTCTTTTCCACCCGCACCCCGTAATCTTCGCAAATTCGCGCCACTCTTCGCAGACGTTTGGCGCTTGCAATATCATATGCAATTAGATGAAGCATGCCACCTCGCCATTACGCCACCGTAAAGAATTCCATAGAACCATGCCCTTCTACCATTCTGACGAAACGGCAAACTGTATCGCCGATTATGTTCCGTCGCGACATTTCGCCCTTCTCCGTCTTCCTTCGCCTTTCTAGCATTTCGTCGAATGCCATGAACACGATTTTGCGTCCTTCTTCATTCAGATAGACGCCGCCAGCATCCAGACGTCGAAAGTGTTCCGCCGTGCGTATTCTCCGGTGATTCAGCAAATCGAGTACGAGCCTGTCGGCCCAGGCAGGCCGAAACGAATCCATCAAGTCCAGCGCGAGCGCCGGGGAGCGGTCGAATCCGCAGTGAAAGAATCCGGCCGATGCGTCAAGTCCATGCGCGCGAATTGCAGAAGTGAAAATATTGGCCAGCAGAGTATATACGAACGACAGAAGGGCGTTAGCCTCATCGCGTGGCGGACGGCGCGAGCGCCTGACGAACGGGACGTCGGGAGGAAAGAAGCGCGCAAGCAAACTGAAGTACTCATTTGCCGCCATTCCCTCGAGTCCCCGCAAGGATTTCGCCGTATCCAAAAACGCAACTTCGCTTTTCAGTGCCGAAAGCGCCATCCATGCCGGAACATTTGCGAGACAAACGCCTCTTTCCGCCGAGAGACGCTGGATGGTCCGGCGGGCGTTTGTAAGTTTGGCCGCGATTACATCGCGGATCATTTGCAACGCCCGCGCAGGATCACCCACGCATTTATACTGACGTATGCGCCTTTGAGCATGAAAACCGGAATCGCCATCCATCATCCCTCTCCAGCGTCCGCCATGTGTAAGAAAGGAACATGGGATGCCAAGATCCATAAACTTCGCAAGCACCGGAAAAGTTATCGCCGGCTGCCCGGCCACGATGACACGTTCCACATTCGCGAGCGACACCCGTCTGAACGAATCACAGTCGGCATGCTCATGTATCACGAGATGGTTTGACTCGAGCTTGACGCTCAAGGAATCTTTATTCAATACCAGTGTTGCCATATCCCTCCCATGGTGTGTGCACAATCGCAGGAGAACCGGACCATGCCCATCCTCAGCCGCAGCCTTTGAGAAGAACAATTGCAATCACGACAAAGACCACAACCCCCGCCCAGCTGAAATCCTCGTCTCTGTGGACGTGCACCCATTCTCCGCGTTTTGCATGAATATGACGATGTTTCATAACGGCACTCCTTTCTCGTTTTTCGTTTTTACCTGGCCGTGCGTTTTGGCAACTCGCCTCGCCCGCGCGGCCTTCAGCATCGAAGACGCGGATATTATCGCATATTCGGGCTTGGACATGTCAAAGGCGGACATCCGCAGATATCCGCCTCGAGCTTTGCCGATCACACGTAATCGCGTTCATCTTGATAACATCGCCCTGGTCTGATCTGCTCCAGCCGGTTCGGCAGCATCCGAAGAGCCTTGTCGCCGGTTACCAGCGAAATGCTTCCGTTTTTCACACGATCGACGACGATGTCGTCTGGATACTGGTAGTTGATGGCGCACAGGAGCGCGCGCCCCATTGCGCCGCCAATCTGTCTGCGTATATTCTCGAGTTTCTGAACATGATCTTGATAGACGCCGCCAGCCTTGCACTCTATCAAAGTCAGCACGTAGCCATCTGTAAACGCGAGGTCGATTTCCTGGGCGCTTTTGTCGCCGTCGCCATCCGCATACGCAAGCGACACGGCCGAGCACAGGTCCATGAAATCGGCGCTTTTCCGGCTGTCGGCAAATTGCAAAAGCAGCCACTCCTCGAACCATTCACCGGCGCCGAACCTGGCGGCCTCCCTCCAGTCGCAGCCATTCGTCGGGAAAACGGCTTCCCATGCACGCGCCAACGACTCCTCTTTTTTGTTTCCGCGGCGCGGGTTCAGAATCTGCCTTGCCGCTTCGCGATAGCATGGCGGTGGAGACCTCTTCTGGTTCTGGTATTTCTTTTCCGTGGCTTCGCTGAAATCCCTGACAACCCTTCTCACCCAGTCTTTGTTCAGCCAAAAAAGCTTCACGAGTTCCCTGCGCGCCTCCGTTAAATCGTCGCTACGCTTCACCTTACCTTGAATCCTGTAGTTCCCGAGTGTCGCGAACTCGTCGACTGATTCAAAAACCTTCGGCATCGGCAATTTCCAATAGCCTTCCGAGAAGAAGGAGATTGCCCTCTCCTGCGTGTCAAGATAGAACGGTACGCAGTTTCTTTCGCGGCAGAAATCCAATGCCGCTGCGAACATGGGCTTCGTTCCTCCTGTCAGATTCACGCCGATGCGTCCATCGCGCAGTTCCGGAATTCCAGCCAGCGCGGCCTTTATTTCCGCATAGTCTGTTGCAGGGACCTCGACATGCCGGATTGCCAGTTCATTGAATGCGCAGACTTGTGATAGAAGCCTGTATTGCGGTTTTGTTTTTGTCGTGGTCAGTAGAATATGCAACGGAGCTTCGGAGAGCTTTACGGCCATATAGTTTGGCACAGTCTGCTCGCCGGCGAGATGGATGACGGCATCGAACTGCAGTTCTTGCATTTTAGTTCCTTTCCTTTTGTTGCGGTCCACTACAACACAATATAAATCTCACCTGAGAGGCGCTGAGACGCTGAGTTATCAGATGATTTTCTTGGTTTTTATGGTGTGTCAAATCAAAATAGAATATGACAAAACTTCACTACAATGCTTAACACAGAGGCACAGAGTTACAGAGTAGCACAGAAACATTGAATTTATTGGGCTTGATTGTCGCTAAAAAGAATTAGCGGGCCTTGCAAATAAAAAGAGTTGTGGATAAACTAGTTGTTTGAAAGCACTGCAAAACGCTAATAAACTCTGTGTCTATGTGTATAAGAGGATCTGCGCGAGATTTCTACTGCATGGCACTGATTTCCGCTGTTTGGGCCTCGATCAGATCCCGCAAGCTTGGCTGCGAGCACGCCGCATCGGAATAAACGACAACGGGTAGATGGACACCGTCGATTTTCAGCGGACGCAGGCGCAATGCCGAAGAGGCCCTTACACGGCCATTGCTGAAGCCGAGCGCGGATTTTTCTTTGCCAGAAAAACCGCTGCTCCTTCTCAAGTCGCGAAGGAAACCGCCAAGAGCTTCCTGGCATTTCTCGCCGCTTTGAAATACCTCATCGCTTATTTTGCGCACCAGAATCGAGTCGCCGCAATCATCGCAGAGTGATTTCAATTGTTCGAGCGTCGCACCGTGCTGGGAAGCAAGTGCGCCGCAACCGCGTGTCGCACGCAGCCCAAGCGCCCCGAACATTGAAAACGCTCTGAGGGCAACTTGCAATTTTGCTTCGGTCTCGGCGGTCAGCGGCGTTCTCGAAAGCACTTCGAGATTGAAACTCGTCCCAGGTGCGAAATAGTGCTGCGCCATCGTCCTGTGGACGCCATCGTTGTTGCCGGACGCCCTTGCAAAGTAATAAATGTAGCCCTTGTCGGACATTGGCGAGAATGTGAGTTCCGGTCCGGGTTTTATATTCGCCCCGCTTGTCCGAAGCACGACTGCGCTCGCCTTGACCGTGCCGTGGACACTGCCGAAGACGGCGGCTTCATTTTCGGGCGCACCACCCAATATACGGAACCACCATCGCAATTCGCCGCGTATGGAAGGGACGCGAATCTCAGGCAAATTTTGCTCGGCCCCTGCAAGAAATGCAGGCGTGATGAACTCAAGCCGTTCTTTGAAAAGAACTTTCATTGCGGCATCCTCCCGAGATTATGGTCTTTCGCCCATTTGAATACGGCATCAACGGCTGCTTGGTTCTTCCGTTTCTTGTCGGTGCGAAGCATTTGCCAGACATCGGCGCCGATGCCGTCCGGGAACTGGAGGGCTCGGACGATTTCGGATTTCATGTCGTCATCGGCACTGGCAAAGTTTTTGGCGAACGTCTTTCCACCTTTGCCGCATACGGCGAGCGCACCGGATTCCTGCCAGCGTTCCAAGACGCCCATCGAGGCCCTTCGCGCTCTCGTTGCGGCCTGCTCCGCTTCGAGCCTGGCCATCTCGGCTGCGGCTTGCGCTTTCGCAACTTTTTCGGCTGCTTCTTTCTTGCGACGATTCTCCGCCTCCGCCTCGGCCGCCTCGTCGTACTCGAACCAGCCATAGCCGGCTGAGGTCTTTGCGCCGATGCCATTCTGCGTCAGCGCGAGGACGAGCCAGTGTTTCGCCCGTGCAAGCAATTCGCTATCCGCACCACGCGGCACGAGCGTGAATACAAATCGAGCCCCGGCCTCGACGGACGGGAAGAAACTGGGAACCGGCAGCTCGTCGTCAGTGGCGTCAGGTTTTTTCCTGGCGTAGTATTCCTTATGGTGGCAGTTGACGATGTCGACGACCAGCCGCGCAGTGGTCTCCGGCACGGCAGAGAGAAACGCCACCTCGCCGGATTGCGCGTTGCTGAATCCACATTGCGTTTTGAGATACTCGTCGAGGCCTCGCTCTCCCGTAGGATAGCCGAATATGGCGGCGACTTCCTTAGCCGCATTGATTTTGGCATCGCCACATTCGGCTTCGTTCCAGGCCTGCCAAGCCGCATGGCGCGCGCAACCTTTCAGCGCACTGCCGGGGATGTACGGCGCATTGCAGTGCGGATGAATGCAGAGCCCCGCATTCTCAAGAACGCCGCCTGCCTGATTGACTATCAGCCGTCCGCCGAGTTTAGCGATTATGGATATTGAGCCTTTGGGTTTCGGCAGCGCAATCCTCCCCGCAGTCTTACTGACAACGGCTTCAATCTCGGCTTTCTTGATATTGTCGCCAAGCCTGACGAACTTCTCAAGCCGAAGCGATGCGGACTCGCATTTGGGGAATGCGTCACCCCCCAAGAGTTCCTTGACCCTGTTCAACGCAGTGCTGTTCACGGCGTCTCTCCTTGTTTTTCGTCCTTGCCAGGCTTTGCAAAGCGGCGAAGGTAGTTGAGGTAAGCGAGCGCTTCCGCCGTGACTGCCCGCAGAACACCGGCCTCCTTGCCGCAAAGCGCATCCATGAAGCCCTGAAGACTATCGCAAGGAAGACCATGATCCAAGCCTGATTTCTTCAGATGGTCGAGGATTGCCTTGAAAACGTTTCCATGACCAACCTCCTCGTTTTCGATTGCAAAGGCGAGTGCACCAAGAAATCCGTTTTGGATAATCTGCGCCGGCACTTTCTTGGCAACAGCGCGCCCGCCTTCTTTGCCGGTGCCGATTTTGTCGCGCCAGGCGTAGGCGTTCTTTGCGCGGACTTGCTCCAGATTGCGCATGCTCATTATTTCACCTCCTTTGTCGCGACGCTGCACCAGCCGAGCCCCGTCGTCATGTCCGCGCCGATCTGCAGCAAATTGTTCTCGCATTCCAGTTTCGCTTTCAGCCTGTCGAAATCGGCGGCGTCGCGCGAATTGAGCATGGAGTAGAACATCGTCTCGCCTGGCACGTTCTCCTGGCTGTACAGCGCCCCTTTTGAGACGACACCGGTCGTATCGTCGATGCGGGTGTGGTTTGCGATCTCGCAGGCGTTTTCGGCGAAGTATGCGAACAACTCGTCGCTGACGATGGCGAGGCGGTTTTGAACTTCGCCCTTCCATGCCGGTTCTTCAGATAGCGCGGCGAACGCGTTGACAATCTCCTCCGGGACTTTGCCTGCGACGGCAAGCGGATATTCCTCGAAAATAACACTGCCTTCGATTTGCAGTTTTTCCGCAGCGCGGGCCTTGCCGCTTTCGACTTCGTTCGCGGCGAACTCCATGCGCGCGTCGGCGGCAAAACGTTTCAGCACGAGCGGGCAGGTTATCCACGCAAAGCAATGTCTGGCACTCCGCACAGGGAAGGCCAAGAGTTTCCCTTCGCCGATCAAGAGCGAGCCTGCATGGGCGGCATCTGCCGATTCAGCCCCCAGCAACGCGATCCCCTCCGCATTGCGCTTCGGATTCCTCGGATCGCTCGCGTCAAGCCATAGATCCGCGAGAACGCCTTTGATGGTGCTGCCCGGGATGACGGGGAAACGCGTGTGGCGTTCACGAGCGACTGGCTGGTCCACCGCGCCGACGGCAGAGCCGCAGCCGACGTGCAGCGGGGTGCGGGTGAAGATGGTCATCAATTTAGTGTTCATGGTATTTCCTTTTTCCAATTATCAGTTGTTGTTGAATGGGGCAGGGGCGGGGACGTAGGAGCATACCCCGAGGCCGAAACCTTTTTCGCCCAAGTCCGAAAGCGCTTTCAAGTCGAGGGTCTCCACGAGCTTCGCCGCCTCTTGCGTCGTCTTGCATTCAAACACGTAGGACGAGCCGGCCGGCACGGCCAATTCCGTAAGCTTTTCATGCCCCATGGAATCGTATCCCGAGAAGGCGACCGCCTTGCCGAGGCATGCGGCGATCAGCGTCGCGGTCTCGAACGGCTTTGACTCCACTTTCATACGGGCGCGATAGGCAGCGCGCGATTCGCCCGCCCGCCGCAGTGTTTTGTTCGCCGGGAGCATCACTTTCCCGGTGCAAGTTCCGTCTTCAGTCTTGCCGAGCCAATTTGGATACCACCCGCCGACGAAAAGCGCAGGCGCGAGCAACGTCCATCGGACGAAGCGGCTTGGCGTTCCGCGCGGCAGGGAGGCGAGGAGCATGCGCAAGTCTATGCCCGAGTCGAAAAAGCGCACCATTCCACCTTGCCCGCCGAAGCGAACCATGCGCCCCGCGAGCGACTCCGCTTCTCCTGTTTCGATTTCGCAAATCATCCTCGTTCCATTGCACAGTCGCAGATATTCGGCCGCATACTGTCCGCTCTCGCACCTGCCCTCGACGCGGCGCGACGCCCCGGTCGCCGCGTCGAGCGTAGTCCCGGTCCGCAGCTCGATTTCATACAGCTTATTGCCTGCGCTTTCCGGCATGTCAGGCTCGTTCGCGCCCTTGCCTTTACCGACTTCGCCTTTCAGGTAGCGCGCGTAATCATCGCAACCTATCCAGCGAGGATAAGACTTCTTCTCCACGACGCGATCGATGAATCCCGCCTGAAGAGGCACGGCGATGTCGGTCGCGCCAATGCCGTCGCCGAATCCGAGAAGTTGCATATCCCAGTCGAGCGGCATGGGTAGATAGACTTCGCCACCAGACAGAGGGAACGGTCCCGTCACATGCAGATCGGAGACCTTGCCGTACCACTCGCGCTCAGGAGCATCGGAATTGCGCAAGAGTTCGTGGATGACAGCGCTGAAAAGCAGGTCTGGGCGTGGCCAGTTCGCGCCATGTCCGACATTGAAAACATCGTCCTTCCGGCTCTTGTCCACATCCATCGGACGACCATCCCGGAAAAACAGTACGTCGCGCGATTCGAGTTCAAAGCATTTCTTGCCCATGTTCCATCCTCCTGTCAGTCGCGCGGGCGGTTGATGAACGATTCGCACAGGAACAACCCAAGAAAATCCTCGGGGCGTCCGGCGAGTTTGCTGTCGGAAAGATAAGCATCGATATCGGCCTCTGTCAGGACGCCCTTTGCCGCCTCAGTCTGCATGAGCGCATGAAGCGTCTCTGCGCAAACAACGCCTTTCATAGATTCCCAATCCATTTGCAGCCTGCCGCTCTCGTCCCGCCGCCCGAATGCATACGGTTGCAGAAATCCTGCCAATTTGTAGGCAAAGCCACCCAGGCGATCGGTGCTCGCCGTCAACTTGGCGTAGATGTCAAGTGCAGGCGAATCCCACGAGCATCCCCAATAGAGAATTTCGCCGGAGCGCTTCATGACGCTCACCGCCAGGGCATCGCGTCCGTATATATGCTTGGCGCGGCTTTCCGCGATGCGAGCCTCCCGGATGACATCCTGGAGCGGCATCCTGGCCGAGCCTATGGCAATGCCTGCCGATGCGGTGACCTTGCGTTCTAGCGGCGCGTTGATTTTTTCCACGAAGTCTTTCGCCAACCTTGCCGCGATTGCGAAGGCTTTTTTCGCATTTACGACGGCCAGCACGTCGTCGCCGCCTGCATAGACGAGGATGCCGTCATCAGGAGCAATCTTGACGCCGGCCGCGTAGTCAGCAAGTTTGCGACTGAATTCCCTATGCTCTTCCTGGGTTTTGAAATTGGAGAGTCTCGCTCCCATGCGGTCGCCGTCCAACGCAATGACTGCGATGTATTTGCCGGGATTGCCCAGGTCCAACCGCTCGGCAACATGCTTTTTGATGAGATTCATTGCACCGCGTGCGCTGTTGCGGTTGGACTTGTCTGGCTTGACGTCAAGCGCCGCTTCCTTGCCTGAGAGAAAGTCCTTCACCTCGCCGCAGGCCTCTTCCGGCCATGCCGCAAACGCGCGGGCGTTGCGCCGCATTGCCATTAGCTTTCCAATGGTCTTGTAGTCGCTACCCATATCGAGCGTTGGCTTTTTGAGAACCGCCCACGTCGTCTGCAAAAACGCATCGACCTGCCGGTCGAATGCGGCACGTCTAGCGTCCGGAAGAGAAGCGCGGGCCTCGCCCGAGAAGCGCTTCAATTCGCACCGCGCCGCCACATCCGCAGCCCGTGCGTATTTTTCACCCTCTCCATGCGGCACGAACGCGAGGAAGCGATTGGGTATTCCTTCCAATTTATCTTTTTCGACGGCCGGGAAAACAGCCGTCTCCCAATATTCCGGAATTTCCTTCAGCGCCGCCGCTGCCAGGGCACTGAGCAATTCCGACCCGGCCTTCAAGTCCGCCAGAGTCTCAGCCTGCGCGATGAACTCCTGGACCGGTCCAAGCTGGAACAGGAGGAGTTCCTTCGTTTTGCACTCACCTTCAGCCATCAGATTTCCTTTCTCGATTTATTCCAAGTAAGTTTCAAGACTTGCCAACCAGCGATTTGCTCCGGCACGACCTCCGCGCCGGCGGGCGGCCGGAATCCTTCTTGATAGTCAGGCGAAAGCAGCCAGCACGTGTCGAACTCGCAGCCGCCGAGCATGGGAAGTCCCTCGGGAGAAAGCGTAATCGCCGGCCGTTCCGTGCGCGGCTTGAGCGATCTGCCCAGTTCCTCCTCCGCCGCAGCAAGCGTATTCGCATGCCCCCAGAAAGACACCACATCCGCGTCTGCAAGCGCTCCCATCAGCGCCGCAAGCGGCTGCGGCTCGGCGACCATGCGCGCGTTGCGCACCAGACTGAACGGGAAGGAATTCCCGATTAATATTTTCTTCTTCATCGCAGCACATTGTACCAAATCTCAGTCTGCCAGTCAGCCAAACAGATATCCGCAGATATCCGAGAGTTTTTTGCGGTTGCGCCATTTAATCCGCTCCACCGGGAAGGAAACCGGATTGCCGCGCTCCGGGACCAGCGACGCAGCCATGTCCCCGAGCCCGGACTTTTTCAGTTTACTGCGCAAGGGCGATATGACTTTCGCGACGTCGATCAGAACGCCTTTGGGATCGTCATCCCGCGGCATCTTGAACTTTTCTCTATTCTTGAACCGCTCTATCCAGTCGTATTGCACAACGCCTTCCTGATTGTGCAGTCTGTGCAACCTGTCGTATATTGCTTCACTTGTCGAAATGCCGCCAGCAAAAAGAACTAGCGCCGCAAATCCGCTTGCACCAACATTACACGCCCGCGAATCGATCAGCACAGTTCCCTTCGCAACGTCGATTTCGATTTCGGGGATTACGACCGCACGCGGCGCTTCGCTCTGCACCCTGGAAACAAGCGTACGGTAGGACGGCGGAATCGTCTTGAACTTCTCTTGATACCAGCCACGCATGCGCACGAAAGGAATCTCGAACAACTCGCTCTGGGCATCCTCTATTCTATATTGCCTTCCAGTCGCCCGAACGGTGTAGATTGTGCCTGGCTCCGGGAAGAAGAACGGCGGTTCCACGCCTTGCTCGAATTCAGGCGGCATGAGCACATGGTACACTTTGTCCTGCTCACGCCCTAGGAGCGTCATACACGAGAAGAGAAGCGCGCTCATCGTCTTGCGACCGCCCGCTATCGAGACATGAAGCTCCGTCTCGCAGTCTTCGGTATATTGCCTAAGCTGCGACAGCATGAAATCGGCGGCTCGGAGGTTATCTTCCACGCTGCGGAGATCGTCGATTTCGTTTCCCGATGCGTCCGGAATGACGCGAATTGAAGTCGAGCCGAAAACAAGTTTTCCGTAGAACGGAATCTTATCGCGCTTCAAGCAGGAAAGCATCGCGTTCCAGATTCCTTCGCCAAACAGTTTCCTCTCTAGCAGGTTCTTGCCGCTTTTCGTAGTAAAAACCACGATTTCATCAGGCACGATCTGGGGATGGAGATGTGCAAGTTCCCACACCGTGTTTGTCAAAACTGCGGGCGACGTTCCCATTGCAGCCACAAGCATCTTCCGCTTATATTGCACCATACGACCTCCCAATTATCATAACTGAAAAAATTATACCAAAGATGCCGGAGAAATGCAACAGTGGATGCATAGTGCGCGATTCGCCCAAAATGGTAAAATCTAATGAG
>DFGB01000040.1:0-3140 GCA_002371135.1 Verrucomicrobia bacterium UBA3761
AGGAATATTCGGTGCGATATTTTCGGCTGCGCCGAAAGCCCGCATGGAAATCAACCTTTCGACAAAGGCCAATCCATTGTTGCCTACACACGACCGAATGTTGACGCTTTCCGCGCCCTTGCGTGACCCTGAAACGCTGGACGACGGCACACTGCGATACACATTCAACTTCTCCATTCCGCTTTATTAAAAGGACTGAAACAATGAAACCATTAGCACGAATGATCCTCGTCACAACCCTCGCACGAGAAGGAAAAGGAGAATGTTGCCAATGTGAAAATGTTACCAATACCAATTCCAATTGTCAATGAAAGGAAAACAGAGATGAAGAAAATGATGATGGCGGCGGTGTGCGCTGCGATGGTCGCGATAGTGGGGTGTTCGGATGCTCAGGAAAGTGCGGAATCCATCGGCATTATCGGCGGCGAAGACGGTCCTACGGCGACATGGATGACGACGCAACTGCCGTGGAATAGATTCTGCAATCGGGATTTTCTCGACTACGTGATACCTACATTTTCGATAACGCCTGGCATGACGATGGAACATGTCGCAGCGAAGCTTGAACAGACGCTGAATACGCATGTGGCTAATGAAAATAGTCCGGTCAAGGTTGATTACTTCACGGCCATAGACTGTCTTCTCCCTCTGCAACAGCAGACTTGGGCGTATGTAACGGTTCGGACACTTTTGACCGATATTGCAAAGGCCGACCGTCTGCGCTCGCATTGTCTATGGGACAGCGAGCATAGGATAGTCTCGTTTCTTGTGCCATCTGAACTGAGCGAGGCCGAATGGCGGGAGTTGATACGAGGCAGGGGAGAGACTGTTTATGTTCCGCAGGAGAAGTGATGCGAAGATTGACGACAAAGGACTATGCGGTTGACGCGGTGACGATGGCGAAAGCGCTTGTCGGTGCGTGGCTTTGCCGTCGGCTGGAGGATGGCACCATCGTTCGGCGGCGCATCACCGAGACGGAGGCGTACTGCGGCGAGGAGGACACGGCCTGTCATGCGCACAAGGGACGCACGGCGCGGACGGATGTGATGTACTCGCCGGGCGGCTGCGCCTACATCTACCTCTGCTACGGGATGCACGAAATGCTGAACGTCGTGACGGGGCTGGAAGGGCGTCCCGAGGCTGTGCTCATCCGTGGCGTGGAAGGCGCGGAAGGCCCCGGACGGTTGACGAAGCTTCTCAAGATCGACCGCTCGCAAAACCGCGAAGACCTCGTTCATTCCAATCGACTGTGGCTTGAAAGCGACGGCTCGCGCGTCAGGTTCACCTCCGCCCCGCGCATCGGCATCGCCTACGCTTCCAAACGTGATCAGAATCGCAAGTGGCGCTGGACACTTTGCAAATAGGGATGCATATGGAATACAGTTGGAAATTCAAAACGCCCGAAGGATTCGACGATCTCGTGATGTGTGGGGACGACGAGGCGCTGACTGCGCTTTGGTTTGTGGGGTCGCGCGACGACAGGCGCGAAGCGGGCGGATGCGAAAAGCGCGAGACGCCGGTGTTCCGAGATACGCGTCGTTGGCTTGACGAGTACTTCGCGGGACATGATCCCGGCTTTACGCCCAACTATCGCATTGAAGGATTGACGCCGTTTCGTCAGGCGGTCATCGATGAAATGCTCCGAATCCCGTACGGAGCCACGGTCTCGTACGGCGACATGGCGAAGGCGATTGCGAAAAAGCGCGGCGGCAGGGTTTCGGCACAGGCTGTCGGCGGCGCGGTTGGGTGGAATCCGATCTGCATCATCATTCCGTGCCACCGCGTCATCGGCGCGGACGGCAGCCTCACCGGCTACGGCGGCGGGTTGGGAAACAAGGTTTCGCTTCTTGCGCATGAAGGCTCAGATTTCTTTGACATGAGGCTTGCCGCGCCGAAGGACGCGAAGTCCGAGCCGGACGAAAGGCTTGTGCGGCTCTACGTCCAGATTGTCGGCAGGGCGTCAGCGCCGTTCGGCTACGGTCGGCCCAAGTGCTACAGGGACGGCGGCACCTCGACAATCAGCCTCGACGCGCTTGTGCAGTGGGGGATGGACGCGCCCTACATCTTCGGCGACCTTGACGACGAGGATGCCAAGTTCCTGCTTGAAAGCTTTATCGACTTCCGCTCTCTTTATCACTTCGACCTCGCCTTGCAGCTGGCGCGTCTGTTGGCGGAGAGAGGAACACTTGTGCGTGCGCGTATGGGGCGCATCATCGCTAAGACGGATTGGAGTTCCTATGAAAGCAACGAACTCCTTCTCTCCTATCTTGGATCGGTGAAGGGCGCGGACGCGCAGATCCTCCGACTTCTTGACATCGTGCCCGAAGACGGCCGAGACGGGCTCTTTGTCGCATGTTGGAAGTCGCAGAGCGCCAGGGTGCAGAAGAAGCTGCTGGAGAAGTTCGGACTTTGGATTGAAGACGATCCTGACTTCGGAAGCGGCACAGGCGAGGCCGCATGGCTCGGCGCGTTTCTCGCTAAGTGGATGAGAGAAGGGGAATTCCCATACGACCGGCTCGAGTTGTTGGTGCGGTGGCACCTCGCCCGGCAGGCGCCGAAATTGTTGGATGAGTTTCACGGAGGGGTTGTACAGTGAAAGACGCCGATGACAAGATGAAGATACTATTCCTGTGCCACGGGAACATCTGCCGGTCGCCGATGGCGGAGTTCGTGATGAAGGAACTCGTCAGAAGAGCGGGCAGGGGCGACATCATGGTCGAGTCCGCCGCGCTGCATACAGACGAGATCGGGAGCGACATCCATTACGGCACCCGAAGGAAACTACAGGCAGAGGGCATCCCGTTCGCACCGCGTCGCGCATGGCTTCTGAATGCCGCGAATGCGCGGGAATACGACCTCCTCATCGGGATGGACGACTACAACATGGCCGATCTTCGGCGGCTTGTGTTCCCGGAGGATGCGGGGAAGGTCAGGAAGCTGCTGTCGTTCGCTGGCTCCGAACGCGACATCGCCGACCCGTGGTACACTGGCAACTTCGACCAGACCTACGCCGACATCCTTGAAGGCTGCACGGCGCTTCTGAAGAGCCTGTAATCGCGCCCTGGCGGCGACAAACGAAAGGAGTAGGTAAAGGATGAAGAAGCGGAGATTGAGAATCATTATGTTCGTGGCGATGGTCG
>DFGB01000040.1:3204-20634 GCA_002371135.1 Verrucomicrobia bacterium UBA3761
GGGGTGCAAGACGCGGACGGCGTTCTATGCCGAACGCGTCTATCATGCCGAGGGGCATTGGCCGAAGGAATCGACGGACGAGAGCGGAAAGTGGACGCTTGATTTCTATGCATCACGGGACGTTTCCGACGTGTCGGAGTATTGGTGGGACTCTTGGCGCAGGGCCGAGTGTAGCTTTGTGTTGAAGCGCCCCGACATGAGGCCGGTACGCAAGCCCGGCGAAGGGCCGAGGGATATGGTCTTTTACTGCGACCTCGGCACGTGTTGGTGGTGGGAGGGGATATTGAAGGACTACTGGGGCAAAGGCGACAAGAAGGTGCCGACCCACTGGATAACGCATTGGGTCGGGGAGGGTCCGGAACCATCTGGTGACTTCGACATGAGCTGGGTGCCACGCATACAATATGGCAACCTCATTTTTGTCTCGAAGGAGGATGCCGAGAAATATCTTGCCCCGTTCCGAAAGAATAATCCGTTTGCGTATGTCGCTCCAGACGGAAGCTGGTACGCAGCTTCGTGGCTTGACGCGAAATACGTCTCGGTCAATATCTACAACATCCTCGTCAAGCCGGAGTTCGAGCCGCGCCTCGACGAGCCATGTCCGTCCGATGTATTCAAGCACGACTGACCGAAAGGAGCACCCCATGAAACCCTTTGCACGAATGATTCTCGTCTCATCCCTCGCGCTCGCGGCGGGGTGTGTGAGCAGAATAGATATTGAACACTGGACGCTTGAGCCGTGCGATGCCGCGACAACCGCCGAGATTGCGCGGTTTGTCGAAGAGGGCGCGAGCAGGGACTCTCGTGTTTGGAACGACAATGTTCCGTATGAGGAGCGGGAACGGCGGCGATACAAGCTGCGTGACGGAACGACGATAGCCACTGAATCGTCGCCTATTCGTTTTGGCACGAATACGGTCTGCGTGGCGGTTGCGGCAACGAGCGAGGGCGACTACATACAGATTGCCGACTCGATGTTCAAGATTACGGAAATCCTTGGACGCCATCGCGCCGGTTGGGGTTACATACTGCCGTGCGCGGCGTCGTTCGGGAGCGGCGAGGACGAGCGGCTGGTGGTCGTGAAGGCGCCGCGCACATACCACAACTGGTCGCAGGTCTATGTCTTCGACCAAAGTTTCAAGTGCGTGTGGGAGAGCGAGGAGATCGAGGATCGCGGCGGTCGTGCGTGGGCCCAAACGCGGCAAGAAGGCGCTCATTCGCTGTCACGGCAACGCCGAGGACGCGCTCTCGACGCTTGATATGCTGGAACTGCTCGCGGAAGGCGGCTACACGGTCGCGTCCGTGGATTATCCGGGCTATGGGCTTTCCGACGGCTCGCCCGACGAAGCGGGGTGCTACAGAAATGTCCACCGGCTCTATTACTGGCTCGTCGAGACGCGCGGGTTCAAGCCGGAGGACATCATCGTCGATGGTTTCTCCACCGGAAGCGGACCCGCCGTAGAGCTTGCGGCGGCGAAACCAGTCGGCGGACTTATACTCGAGGCGCCGTTTCTTTCCGCGCCGCGTGTCATGACGAAGGTTCGCATACTGCCTGTCGAGCCGTTCCCGAACCTGAAGCGCATCGGCGACGTGAAGTGTCCGGTGCTGTTCTTCCACGGAACAAGCGACCGCGTCATACCGTATGAGCATGGCATGGCGCTCTTTGGACTTGCGCGTGAGCCAAAGCGGTTCGTCTCGATTGATGGCGGAGACCACAACGACTTCCCCGCCGTGATTGGCGTCGACGAATATCTGCGGGAAATCAGGAACTTCGCAGATTCTTGCGGTAGGCAGGAGGGGCAGAAATGAAGGAACCGCAGACCAACGCAGACTGGCCTTCGCTAACGCTCGGCCAATGTAAAAACAGCGCAAGCGTTAGCGCAGCGCAGTCTGCGAAAGTCTGTGGTTAAAAAACACGAAGGGGGCAAAAGGGTCAGAGCCTATTGACATAGTATTATTGATATAGTAGCTTATGCCAGCTTGTACTCCTGTCTGGGCGATTTCGGACTGTCCGGATCGGTTCTTTCTATCATGCCCCTCTCCATCAGCGGCCTCAGGTAGTATCTGGGAAAGTGGATTGGGCTCCTGATGCCGACCGCCGCCCTTAGCGCAGACGGCCGCATGGGCCCGTCGACAAGGAGCTCCTGTATCCTCTTCGCCGTCCTCTCGCTTCCCTTCCCAAGCCCTATCCCGACTTTGTCCGGGATGTCCAGCCGAGGATCTGCCTTTGAGCGGAAAGGCGATGCGCCGCGCCCAGCCCGGCACTCTTCCTATTCCGCTTTTGCTAACTACAACTGTCCGCTTTTGCTTTCACCGCGACATTTTACTGTGTCAATGAGCTCTGACCCTTCATTCCACATGCCCAGACCCGGAGAAATGATCCTTGCAATTGGTTTCTACTTCCTACTTTGCTGCTCTTCACGCGAAGCGCGAAGCGCGCGCTGCCAGACAGCCTCCAGTTTGGCGCGTTGGGCGGCGGCCTGCGCTTCCGTTTTCGCGCCGGCCTTGAGAAGCGCCTCGTTACGCCGAAACCGCTCGTCTAGGCTGCGGCGAAGCGCGACGAGGTCTGGCGGCAATGGCGGGGGAAGCGCGAGCAGCGAGCGCATCCTGACCTGCTCCGCTTCCGGGAAGATGGAAAGCGGATAGCCGCGCGAACCGATCACAGCCACACCGTTCGAAATCGCCGTCAATTCGCCGCTTACGGCGCGTCCGGTGTGGTTGGTGAACGAACCTGCCGCCGCCGCGCTATTCAAGACGCAGGCGATAAAGGCTGGAAGCGCCTTCCTTGTAAAGATATACTGCACGGATTTCTGGATCCTCGTCTTCTGTTATGAGATAATTCTTGGCCGGTGCGCCGGGCATAGGGTCGGTCTGGTGCTGGCGATGCTCGAACGACATTCGGTTTTCCCCGTCGGTCGCTGCCCGTTCGGCGGAGTAGGCACGTCCACGTCCCGGCAGGAACGTAGCCTCCATGACAGACTCGTTGCCCTCCACCTCGCGCCACGAAAGAATCTTCAGTCCGGCATCCGCAGAATCGAATGCGTCCGTTCCGGCAAGGTACTCTAGGTAATTCGACACGCCGTCGCCGTCGTAGTCGGCATTGGGGTCGTAGTCCGAGATGGAAAGTCCCATATCCTCGAGATCCCAGCGGATGTCGCGCAAATACTGGTCGGCCACACCCTTGCCGTTGGTGCACACCGCCGCCTTGAGGTTGAGCTTCAGCGTGCGTCCGGGACTCGCGGCGGAAACGGTGAAATTCGTGTCGGAATAGACCGCCGCGCCCGTATCGACTTCGACGGCGAGCGTATCGCCGAACTGCGCCGCCGTCGAGACCTCCTTGTTAGACATCGGCACCGCCACGGAGTAGTTCGCGGAAGTATCTTCGCCGAACGAACCAACCGCGCTCCGCGCAAGGAGAAGCGAACCCTTGCGCACGCGCACCTCCGCCGATTTAAGTCCGGCGCAATCGTAGTCCACAACCCGCCCCGTGAGGACGAACGGCGGCAGCGCTACGGACGGGTCGCCCGCAAATGCGACTGCCGCACTCAGCAGTGCAACGGCGAATGACGAATGACGAATGTCGAATTCAAACATAGTATTTTCTCTCCCGCTTTTCACTGTTCACCTTTTCACCTTTTCAACTTCAGTTCCCAGACGTCGCGTATGTCTTGAGCCCAAGCTCGATATCGGCGACGCCCGGACGATCGATCACGCCGTCGCGGTTCGAGTCTTCGCCGTTGACGAAGATGGAGAGCGCGCGGGCACGGTCTTCCGCATTTCCGCCTAGGAGCTGTCCCGCCGGGATTATCATCACCCACTTCGTATTCCAGGCGCTGCGCCCGACGAGACGCGTGGAGGCGAGAGCCTTGTCATCGTCATCCTCGTCCGCGATGAGCGCGCGGAACGACGGCAGGCGGCGAATCTTCGCCATCGCGTCGATACCGCCGGAGTAGCCCGTATATGTCGGGATCCAGTCCGTGTCGTCAAGTTCGGTTGCGCCGATTGCATAGGGGACGGGAATCACCTGATCGGCGACGTTCCAGTCGAGAACCGTCCCGTTCTCGCCGCCGCCGGGGATGCGCATTCTGTCCGCGCCCGCAGGGACGAGATAGACGACCGGCGTCGCGGCGAGCGAGTCCGTCGGATAGCCCGTGAACTTCACGCCAGCTCCGGCAATCTTCGTGGCGTAGTAGGAGGAATCGAGCGCGTGGTCGCCGGCCTCGAGATCTTTGCCGAAGAAGTTCTTCGCGAAGTCGATCGTCGAAGTGAAGCGGATCACGAGCGCCGGCTCCTTCGGCTGAAGCGCGGAAGACGAAGCGATGGACTGGCAGAAGCGGGTGTATTCGGGGACGGTGCGAATGTCGTCCACGATGCACTTCGAGAGCGCCTTGCGCCAGTCTGCGTCGCCTGTTTCGCCGCCGTCGATGCGGAAGAGTTCGCGCCTGAGCGAGAACCACGTCGCGTTGCCGTCGGGGTTGTTGATTCCGAGGCGCGGCTTGAGAACGAGGTAGTTCGCCTGCATCCTCGCGAGAATGTCCGCGAGTCCCGCGTCGCCGTATCCGGCGTTCATGACGGGCTTGCCGTCGTCGTCGAACACGCCGAGGGCGCGCGCGCCAATGATCTCGGCGCGGAACGCATCGCCGGAATTGCGGTCTGCGGAGAGGAGCGTCGTCTCGTAGTCGTAGACCTGCGCGGCCATGTAGACGTACTTCTGCGCGAGATCGAACGCCTGCGAGTAGCGCGTGAGCGCCTCGCACTGCGCCTGGCGCATGAACATGTCGTGGTATCTGAGGCGGATGAGCCTGTTGACCCTGCGCGCGCGGGTCTTCTCGCGTTCGGCCTGGATGCGGTCGCCCTCGGCGACGGTGGTGTCGAAATTCTCCGCCGCGGCCACCATCGCGGCCCATGCGGACTTCACTTCGGCCGCGGCGCCGGAGAGGTCGGCAATCGCATCCATCGTTTCGTTGAAGGCGGACTTCTTCGCCTCCGTCCACGAAGCGCGGGCCGCCTCCATCTGGGCGCGGGAAGCGAACTCCTCCTGCGCCATCTCAATATCGTTCTTAATGCCGTCCATCATTTCGCTCAGCCCCTTGAACGCCGCCTTCATGCCGACTGTCGTGCCGCCAGCCGCCGCATAAAGCGCGAGTCCAGGCGTAAAGCCGGAGGCGAGTCCAACGGTAAACGCCGACATCTCTGACACTTCTTGGAAATATGTATCGCCATCCTCCAGAAACTCTCCGGACATCTTGAAGGACGAAGAGGCGTTCTGCGCAATCATCTTCAGAACGCAGTTTGCGACGCCGAACCTGAAGCGCAGCTGCTCGTGGTACCAGGCGTCCTCCTGCGCAGTGTAGACGGTCTTGATCTGGTCGATCTTCGCGGAAAGTCGGCTGTACTTGCCGTCATACGCGGCGCAGGCGTTCTTCCAGTCGACGTAGGCGAGAATGTACGCCGTGTAGTCCTCCTGGATCTTGCCGCACGAGCGGCGCGTGCCCTTGATGCTGTCGGGCTTGACGACGAGTCCATTGGCCGAGAGCTGGTAGGTCATCGTGTCCCTCGTGGAATACGAACCGCTTTCCATGAAGGATTTCATGGACTCGTATTTCCATCCGCCGGACGAAGAGTCGTAGCGGACGACCGAGACGGGCTTTATATCGTCGGCGCCGGTTATCCCGAAAAGGGAGAGGTCCATATACATGTAATGGTAGATGTCTGGTCCGTCGTAGCCCTGTGGATACGTCCCCGTAGGCCCGATGTCGTCCTCGTACGGCGTGCCGTAGATGGCGATGAGCTGCGTCTTGTAGTCCGTTTCGGACTCCAGCGCGAAGTCGTCTTCCACGAGTTCCGCGTCTTGCACCTGGCGGAGGACCTTCGCGGCGGTCTGGGCATGATCGAGCATCTTCGCCGCGTTGCCAAGGGCGGTCTCGGCGCGTTCCGCGATCTGCTCGAAGTGGGTGGATGTGCCGTCCGCGACGCCCTCGGGCGAAATGTCGAACGGAACCGCCGCGTCGGAGAGTCCGAGCGGATTCATTCCGGCGTCGAGCCTGTCGAGCTTGCGCTGGATGGCGTCCACCTCGCCAGGAATCGTAACAAGGTCGTTCGCCGTGGCGCGGTTGATCCGGAGAAGTCCCTCGTCATCGAACACGACGTCGAGCCCGCTTTCCTTGACCGTCAGCCAGCGCGGGCTTTGAAGTTTCCACGGCACGTCGCCGCCGGGCGTCTCGTCGGGCAATTCCGCCACCGCCGTGGATTCGGATATTCCCCTCGTGTAGGCGAGAAGGTCTTCACTGCGCGGGTTCACGTACGCCCTCTTGGCATGGAGTTTCGCCGTCGGACGATATCCCGCCCAGAAGCGCAGTTCGGAGGCGACGCCGTCGAATCCGCCGCTGCCGACCACGACATCGGGATCGTCCAGAGGAATCTCGCCGAGCGACACGTTCGCGACTTCCGCCCCCGCCTCGTCGATTATGCGCAGCGCGTATTGTCCGTCCGTGCCGAGCGAAACGGCGTAGAGCGCGTTTGACGGGACGTTTTGCACGGTCTCAAGCGCGACAGGCCGGTATGCCATGCCGTGGCGGTAGCGCAGGCTTGTCGCTTCAATCGTGTTAGTTACAACGCCCGTGTCGATATCCGTCAGTTCCACGACGACATTCGTCTCGTAGCTCTCGAGATACCAGTCGTAGATGCTGCTTTCCACCCCGACGCTCCCGTCTCCGTTCGCGAAGACCGAAATCAAAGCGTTGACGCCGTCCCAGTTCTCGATGTTCTCCGTATTCTCCGGCTTCCATTTCTCGTCTTTGCTCTGGTCGCCGTAGAATGCGAGGACGGAACCGAACGAAGAAGCCGGCGCGGCGATGGAGCACTCGAAGGTCCAGGGTCCTGCGGCAGATGAAATAGGCGCGTTGCTCGCCCACAAGTACGCCCCGTCGCCGAGCGCGGCGACGTAGTGCTTGCCCGCGCTTTCGGCGGAAGGCAGCAGCGAGTTCGCGACCATCCAGTTCATGACGCCGCCGATGCCGCCGCGCGTCGCCCACTCGCCGTAGCCGAAGTTGCGCTCCGTGTCGTCGTCGAGATAGCCCGCGCCCTTCGCGCCGCCGTTCTCGCGCCACGCCTTGCGGGCCGTGCGGTCCATGATATCGTTCGCCGTCTTCGCAAGCTTGCCCGCAGTCTCGGCAAAACGCTCTTCGTCGTAGTAGTCCACATCCACCACGCTGTCCGCGACGTTCATCTGCATCTGCGAGGTGGACCACGAGAAGTTCGGGTTCCTGAGGAGGCGATACCAGACGCTCATTGCGGAAAGGTAGTGTCCCCACGCGTCGCCGTGTCCCTGCGGATACTGGAGCGCCGCGTCGTCCTCGTCGAGCGTCGCATCGACGTCGTCGGAACTGATGCCGTAGTTGACGGCGTAGGCGACCTCGCCCGCCGTGATGCCGCGCGTGAAATTCCAGACGAGACGGTTGTAGAACGGAGCCGTGGTGACGGACGGATTGTTCGCGCCCGTGCGGCCTCTGAGCAGCGCCAGCTCCTCATCGAGAAGAGTTGGCACCTGGTTGTCGAAGCAGAAGAGGCCGGTCGAGGCGAAGCCGTAGTCGACATCCGGCGTTATCGAGGACGCGCCGTAGCCGGAACCGAAGCCGACGGTCGGGTCGAGCGCGTCGACATACGCCTCGTTGCCAAGAAGGACGTAGAGATCGGCAAGGCGTTCCGCCGCGAGGAGAAGCTGCTTGTTCGCGTCCGAGTCGTTGAGTCCGACGGTGAGCGACATGGACTCGGCCTTGTTGAGGAGCGTCTGGTAGAGCTGGATGAGGCCGACATTCGCGAGGTTGTCCTGGTTGAGCGCGACGTCGCCCGCCCACGGCGCGCCCGCCGCGCGGATCATTGTGACGGCAGTCTCGGCAGGGTTGGAGTAGAGGTCTTGCATCCTCTGCGTAAACGGCGTCACGTTGTTGACGCAGCGCTGGATCCACCCCTCGGCGAGCGCCGGACCGCACCAGTCGCTCCACCTGTCGCCCATGACCGCATAGGCGGGCGTACCCGCTTTCGCGCGGTAGCGCATCACGTAGAACGTGTTGACGAGGTTGGCGAGCGTGTCGCCCTGGCCGCCGATTGTGAAACGCGTAAGCCCGCCCCATTCGCCGCTGTCGAAGACGTCGCCATAGCCTTTCTCGTAATCGGTGGACATCGACCCGTTCGCATTGGGCTTGGTCTTCTTCCATTCGAACTCGTAATCGTCGGCCTTGCCCGCGAAGGATTCCGTATAGAGAATCGTCAGCTGCTGCGAGAGTAGGTTCAGCGGGTCTTCGCGCGTCACGACGCGTCCGGGGTAGTATTCATCTGCGACGCGGAAGATGTGCATCGATACGCTGTCGCCATCCTCGACGCGCATCGCGACGTTGGTGGAGTCGTTTTCGATTATCGTCACGAAGTTTGTCGCGCCCATCGCCGTGATGGCGTAGTGGTCCTTCGGGATGTAGTCGACGCACGCCTTGCCGTTCGCCGCGACGCCGAGAGTCGAAGGCACGACCGGCGCGCGCGGCAGCTTGTCGACAAGAGCGTCCCACGCCGCCTTCTTTGCGTTGTCGTTTGCGACGAGTGCCTTGATGGCGTCCACCTCGCTCTGGTTGAGTACGTTCGGGTAGAGAATCGAGCCGCCCGCATTGACCTCGCGTTCGCCGACGAGGCAGACGCATTCATCTACGGCGAGCGCGGAGTTGACGTAGAAGCGAGCGCCCACGCTGGGCGGGAGGTCCTTGAATGTATATTTTCCGCTGCGGAGCGTGACGTTGCCCTCGGCAGGGTCGAAGCCGAAGTCCTTGAGAAGTGCGGCGGGGGTCGCATAGCCGGAAAGCCCCGTCTTGCGCACGACGGTCGGATCCCACAGAAGAGCCGTCTTGCCGCTGTCGGCAGGGTAGACGACCGCCATCGACTTCGCGGCCCAGACTTCGGGAAGCCCGTTCGCCGCCACGGTCAGCGTTTCGCCGATACGCATCGATTCGACATTCTGGGGCCACTCGACCGTCCATGTCCACTCGACGGGCTTGCCGTTGTTGTAGTTTCCAAGCCACGCGACTGGCTCGCCGATCTTGTGCGCATTGCCGTCGGTGAAGTCGAAGCCGTCCTGGTTCGGGTAGTACATGTGAATCGGAATCGTTCCCGCGCATCTCGCCCAGACCTGGTTCTTGCGGTCCGGGAAGGCGGGCGGCACGTCGCCGACATCGTCCCAGTACGTCTCGGAAAGCCAGGGGTTGTCGAAGAGGTCGAGAGGATGGGGGCCTGGCAGGACCGTCCCCGCCGTCATCGTATCCGCAAGCGCGGTATAGACTTCGTTCGTCAGAAGGACGGGGAAGTACTTCATCGCCGGCCTGCCGTCGGCGACATACTGCACGAGGACGCCTGGCTGCGAGGTGTCGACTGAATTCAAATCGCAGCGGAGGGCCCAGGCGTAGTAGCCGCCTGCGCCGCTGCCGACAAAAGCGTGCTCCTCGTTCGGGTTGTAGCCCGGCTTCGAGGCGTCCGGCTGACGGTAGACAATCGGTTTCTCGTCGGCCAGAAACACGCCGTTGCCCCTGCGCGGCGCACCGGGCGTCATGCAAAGGACATTTGCCGCCGCGCAGCGCTGGCCGGTGACTTCCTCGGTCACGTAGCGCGTGGCGCTGCCGGAACGCAGCTCAAGGTCGCCATCCTGGAACGTCAGGCACATTGCAATGCGCGAGTCGCCAGGGTCGGGAACGTTGTGCAGCTCCGCTGCCTCTGACTCCTCTGTCGCCTCGATGGCGCCGATGATAATGTTGTCGATGGCGAGGCCCGTCGGCGCGCCGGCCGCTCCGTCCGGGTAGCGACGATAGCCAAGGCTGTTGCACGCAAGATACCCAGAAAAGTCGAGACCGGCGATGTTTTCGGTAACATCAAGCTTTCCATTCACGAACAGCCGGACGCTTTCGGCATTGGCAGCGAACGTAATCTTGTGCCAACCCTCCGCCGGGAACCACGAACTGTACAACCTATCTGACATATGCACGCCGCCACCCTCGGCGTACACATTGTACTGAACCTTATCGAGTCTGCGCTGCATGTCAATAAAGATCCCCGTCTTTTGTTGGGAGCTCGCTACATTGGCGTCAATCAGGCGTATAGGATATCCAGATGCGCAATCCGCCATATTCTCCGCGTTGGCCCAGAATGAAACGTACGCCGCATTTGTGGTGAAGCACATCGCATTGGGCAGATCTACGGTCGCTTCATCCGAATCGAAGTAGAGCGCGTTGCCGCTTTCGTAGATGCTTTCGCCTGCGCCGCCTTTTTGCGACGCGATTACGATCTGCGGCGCTTCGTCAATTTCAGGATATTTGATGTCGTAGCGCTGGACGAGGCAGGGAATGGCAATCTTCTCCGGCAGGTCGTCGGTGTAAATGGAGTCTGTCGTGAACCAGTGGACTTCGAGGATGTTGTTCGCGCTCGACGTATTGACGGCGTAGATGACGGAGGGATAGTCGTTGCTCGTCGTCGTCCAATCGTAGTAGAGATCCGGGTTGTAGTGCGTCCCTGATTCGACATGGTTGATTATGCCGGAAACTTCTTTGTCGATTACGGGATTGTAGGTTGCCGATGTACCGGAAACGCTGCCGCCGCGCGGCACAAGCTCGCTGCCGACGGGCCACTTGGCGGCTTCGAGCGTGAAGAAGTTCGTGTTCTTGCGCGAAACGGTGCGGATAGGGAGGAACCAGACGTTGTCGGTCGTCGTGAGCTTAAGGCACGAACAGCCCACCTCTCTCGGCGTCGTGAACAAGTCGTCCGTAGCAGTAAACACGCCGCCCTCGGGCGCACGGGCGTGGCCGTTCGGCGTCTGGTACTTGTTGAGCGTCGCCGTGTAGGCGTCGGGGATCTTCACCGAATCGTCGGCGACGAGCACGGGCATCGCGTTCGTGTTCCAGGTGCAGCCGTACTGGCAGCGCTCGAAAGGCCAGCTCACGCCGTAGGCATCCTCTTCCATCCAATAGACGTCGATGCGCCACGGCGCGTCGGCAGTCTCACGCAGCGGGAAGATGCTGTTGTTCTTCGGGCTGTAGGAATAAAGTCCCTTGTGCTGGTAGTAGTAGGGACCGTATTCATCCTCCTGCGTCGTAGCCGCGCTCGTCGTTACGACTGGAGAAGGCCAGAGACCCTTCGTGGAGTATCCTGTTCCATGGGGGGCGATCGCCTCGCCGATATGCCCCGTCATCTCCACGACGTCCGGCTCGCCGACTTCGATGACCTGGATGTGCTTGAGCGTCGTGTATGAACCTGAATCGTAGTAGGCGAGGATGAACTGCCCGCTCACCCTGCCGTATGCCGAGAGCGTCTGCTGCGAAGGATCGTAATAAATGCCCTTCACGACGACGTTGGTCTCGACGATAGTATGGCCACCGGATTCCTTGACCCTTTCGCCGCGCTGGACCTTGATAAGGCTGTCGGGACCGAAGAGTCTGACGAACTTGCCTGCGAGGTCGATGGACGGGGCGTTCCAGGGAGCTTCCGTCCAGAACATCTTGAACGGCCTTCCGCTCGTCGAGCCAGAGGCGATGTACGTGCGTTCCGTCGTGGCGCCGTTCAGGCCGACCCACTTGAACACAATGCTACCTCCGGCTTGGACGTAGACGCGCTTGTTGACGTTGTCGAAGATAAAGTTCGCCTGTTCACCGGCGTCGGCGAGGTAACGCTCGTACGTCGCGTTCCAGTCAACATCCGCCGGCGGCGGCAGAACGTCGCCGAACCAGACTTCTGGCTTGACGCGCTCCACGCCGAAGCCCGCTTCCGCGGCGGCGAGCGTATAGCGCTCGAGACCCGGCGTCGTCGCGGCGGAGACGCCACCGACGCCGAATGCCGCCGAGACGGAGGCGACGTTGTTGCTCGCGAGCCAGGAGTTCGCGGCCGCATCGCTCGTCCAGCGAATCGGCGGCGCCCCCGGAATCGAGAGCGAATATGCCGGCGGGTTGTCGCCCCGCGCCGCAAAGGCCGCGGCCGCCGTCATCAATAAAAGTATCCGTTTCATGGTTGTTGCCAATAGGGGGTGGCGACGGACGGCCGGTTACTTTACCCGCATGATGAACGCTAGGACATAGTAGGCCGGGCGGTTGTCGAACGGCTGGCCCTTCTGGTCGGCAATCTGCTCGGATGTCTTCCAGACCCTGGCATTGCCAGAATCCGAGCTGGCCGCATCGTAGCCGCCGACAACCACAGACTCTGACCATTGGCCGCTGCCGTAGTCGCCATCGTGCGCCTGGCCCAGATTGTCGTCGCCCGTGTACCAGTGGCGGTGGGCGGGTATATTCTTGAGTTCGAGCGTCTTGCTGTTCGTCCCGCCAGTTTGACCCCGACTGGAAAGCTCGCCACCCATGATGAAGCGGTTGCGGAGGTCGGGGGTCCCGTTGCTCCCGTTGCAGAGCGCCCAGCCGGCCGGCACGCTCGACCCGCTCCACATGATGATGCCGCCGACGGGAATCGTCCCGTAGCCGGAAAACGAGCCGGTATCCTTCACCGTGACTTTGCCGGAAATCGTCACGCCCTGCGAGAACGCGACATCGCCCTTCAGAGTCGTCTTTCCGTCCACGATCAGTTCGTTCGTCACCTCGGCGTTCTTGACCGTCGCCTTGCCCGCGACGCTGAAGTCGCCGGAGGCGTTCGTCGCGTCCGCCGCCCACGAGGCGTAAGGCGTCATCAGAATCTTCTGGCGCGGCAGAATTTCGCCGGCGGAACCTTCCACCGTAAGCCCCACGTAGAGCGTCCCGCTTCTAGCAACCTTGAGGGCGTTGACGAGGTTGGCGTTCGAGGCGCCTGCGAGCGCGGAGCCGTTGGCGTCGGCGAGGTCTGCGTTGAAAAGACCCGAGTCGTCGAGGTTCACCGCGACCGTCCGGCCCCAGATGGGAGTCCCGCCCGTCGCCGTAGTGTATAGCGCGAACGTGATATTCTTGGCGCCCGTTATCGCCGCGGTGCCGGCTGCGTTCTTGAGAACGCCCTGGTAGGCGATCGAGGTATCGATCGCAAGAGCGGAAAGCGCCATTGCGACCGCGATGAGTGCTGTGAATGTCTTGTTCATTTGTTGTCCCTTGTTTCCTGGTTGTTAGATGGTTTTCGGCTGGTATTGAACGCGGCCTGTCATTCGATTTCCGCGTCCTTCGCGACGCGCTTGAGCGTGAAGCGGCCCTCGGCGGTCACCGGCCCGTCGCGACGGACGCCCGAGTAGATCCATTTCGCGTCGCCTGAAAGCTGCTCGACGGGCGTCCACGCCGTCGCGGCGTTGTCGTCGAACTTGAACTCCACCGCGCCGCCGATCGAGAACCACTCCGGCTTGACGCTGCCGATGTAGTTTTCGATGTCGTCGCCGTCGGGAGCGGGGGTTTTGAAGTCCATCTGCTTTCCGTCGAACATAGGATGGAGCGCATGGCGGAAGGGATTGGAGGGCGACGCGGCGCCTATCGTGTATTCGAACCTGAGGGGGAAGCCGGCCTTGCCGAACTCGCCGGACACCGGCGAGACAGCGCCCATATCGACGGGGAGGCACGCCGACGAGACGCGCGTTCCGTTCACCGTCGCCCTTTGCACGAGCTTCGCAGAGCCGTCCTGCCCGACCGCCAGAAAGACCTTGACCGGCATCGTGCCGCCTGCGTCGACGCCATCGACCTTGTCGCCGTCCTTGCGGTAGTAGGAGACTTTCGTAAGCTTCAACGTGGCGACCCAAAGCCCCTGCGGCCACGGCGCGGCGCTTTTCGCATCGACAGCCGAAACGGGAAGCCACGCCATCGTCTTCGTGCCGCCGGTTTCGGCGATCCTGAGGATTCCGCCGAGCTTCGCGCCAGTGCCGGCGAGTTTCGTGCGGTCGAGCGCAAGCGCGACTCGCCACGTCTCGCCGGTCGGAATCGTGCGCGAGAGTTCGCCCGCGAGCGGCGTCCAGTCCGACACCGCGTCTTCGGCGTATGATTCGCGGCAGAGGAGTTCCGGACGCTCCATGCCGTCGACGGAGTCCGTGTAGACGAGTGACACCGTCTTTTCGTCCGCGCCATCGTTGCGTATCGAGATTTCGTCGATCGTTCCTTCTTCGGAGAAGTCGACGCCGGCGCGCGGCATGATGTAGAGGGGACCCGACCAGTCGCTTACGCTCGTTCCGGTGGAGAACACGACCGAGCCGTCGTTCAGCATAGGCGTTCCCGTGCCGGTCGCGAGCGGTCTCAGGCGCGGCTCCGATTCATTCGGACCGCTTATGTAGTAGAGGGTTGGCTTCGTCGCGGCGGGGCAGCCGGCGAGATAGTCGCTTGCCTTCACCTCTCCTGAAAGGCGCACGCCGAACATGTTGCGGAAGTCGGTGTTGGACGTGTCGTCCGAGACGTGCCAGGCGATGCGCGGCGCGACGGGCGTACCCCGCAACGCAACAGAAAAAGGCGTGGAATTCGTCGAATAGCAAAGAAGCACCGTGTCGGCCTGCAGCGACTTCAGCGTATTGGCGGCGGACGCTTCGCGCGACCATATCCAGAACGGCGCGCGCACCACGCCTTCTCCTGTGAGACCGCTGTCCGTGGAGGCCGTGTAGAGGAATGCGTCGGCGTTGTACGCCGAGACAGACCACACCGGCCAGTCCGCGAAGAGTTCGTCTGCTGAAGACTCCGGCTCTACGCTGACATAGATGGCGTTCCAGCCGCTGTTCAGCGTGACGGACTGCTCGATCTGAGGCCCTCCACAGGCGGAAAAGCCCAAGCACGCCGCGAGCGCGGCTCCCGGCACCGACAATATGCACTTCATGTGTTCATCCTCATTCTACTGGAATCGAACGTTTCCGATCTCCGGAGCCGTGCGCACGCGCATGCCCCCGCGTCCCCTTGACGGGACTTCCGCGCCGGCCGTCAGGCCGACGCCCCCGCCGCGAAGCTTTAATATGATACCATATTTCCGCTTCCGCCCGCAAGGGGCATTTGATTTTCACCCTTATCCCGATTTTTTCGGGATAATTTATCCCGGATTTGCACAAACACCCTGAAAACATTGGATGGAAAATAATTTCGAACTCTCCGAAAAGAGCCTTGGACTTTTTTCCGGGGAAGCCCTAACCGCCCGAAAACTCCGTTTTGCCTTCTTTTTGACCATTGCCGCTATTTATGTGCAACAGCTCCGCCGCGCAGGGCCGCAACATACGGAACCCCGCAGAATACGCTCATTATTCGCACTTATAAAAAAATCGGGATAAGGGTGTAATTTTTGTCGGGGTGAAATCAAAACAGGACTTGTTGTAGTTTTCACCCCGACACCAAGGAAATTCCCTGTTGCGGCAATGCGCGGGAAATGCTATAATTCCGTTCGCTCCATGTCTAGACGTCTCCTTATAGCACTCGCCGCCGCTCTCGCGCTCTTCGCGTCGCGCGGCGCCGCGTCCGGCGACGATACGCCGGACGACGGGAGACTCTACCCGCCGACCGACGCCGCGCCCGAACTCGTCCAACTCTCCCCTGAAGAAAAACGCATCGCCACGCGCGAACTCAAACGCGTCGAAAAACGCTCCAAGAAATTTGACATCTTCCTGAACCGCGACAAGATGGAAAAGATGAAAGGCGACAGGCTCGCGAAAGTGCTCGCCGCCTACGACAGGTTCATAAGCGTCCTCGAAGAACTGCCCGAGGAATTCGTCAAGGCCTGCCGCATCCGCTCGGTGTGGTTCTCCGACGAAATAGTCGACATGAGCGGCAACCACGCCGGTGGTTTTGCCGCGGGAGAAGGAATAAACCTCTCGATGAACTTCCGCCGCTCGACCGTCTACCACGAGATGTTCCACAAGTTCGAGTGCTGCATAACGCCGGCGGAGGCGCGCGAATGGGAAGAGTGCAACCCTGACGAGTTTATCTACGAAGGGAGCGCCTGGGACGCGTTCTCCGACAATACGCGCGAATCGAAGAAAGCGCGCGAGCGCTACCTCAAGCGTCTGGCGGCGGGCAAAGAGAAGAGCGCCCGGGAGAAGCGCGACGAGGCGCGCACGAAGAAAGACGCCAGGCGAATCGCCGCCAACGCCACGAACAACGTCGTCCAGGCCGCGTTCATCGGCTCCTACGCGCAGACGACGCCGCTCGAAGACCGCGCATGCACGTTCGGAGCGATGATGAGCGAAGGCCCGCGCTTCATCGAGCGCGTCCGCCGCAGCGAGCACATGCGCAAGAAGTGGGAGTGGATGCTCCGCAAGACGGGCAAGGACAAGTTCCTCGGGCGCGATTTCTGGGAGGAGCGCTCGGAAGTGTCGACGTGGCGGCTGGATGAGGGCGAGCTCTCGCCGGCCGACGCCGCGGCGCGCGCCAGACCCGGGTCGCCGGAGGAACTTGCCGAAATCGCCGGCTACGACACCGCGAAACTCAAACTCATCGCGCGCGCCATCGACCGCTACAACCTCGCCACTTCCGCCATGGTCGTAATGGTGGACGGCAAGACGGTGTTCGAGTATGGCGACACTTCCCGCGCCGAGGACGTCTCGCTATGCTGGCCGAGCCTCCTTTCCATTCTCTACGGGCGGTATGTGCAGACGAAGAAGATAAATCTCGACGAGACTCTGGAAACTCTCGGAGTCGGCGACACGGGCGGACTCCAGCCGCGCGAGCGCAAGGCGACGGTGCGCGACCTCGTTTTGTCGCGCTCGGCGTGCTTCCATCCCGCCTCGAACGAACCTGCGAAGGCCGTGGAGCGGGAGCGCGGCTCCTACCTGCCGGGCGGACGCTTCTTCTACAACAACTGGGACTTCAACGTCGCGGCGAGCATTTTCGAACTAAAGACGCGCCGTTCCGTCTTCGACGCGTTCGACACCGACATCGCCCAGCCGCTAAACCTCAAAGACTGGCGGCGCGACGCCCAGCACATGACGGGCGACGCGTCCGTTTCCGAACATCGCGCCTGCGCCTTCAGCCTCTCGGCGCGCGACATGGCTTCGCTCGGCGAACTTATGAGGTGCAAGGGACGCTGGAAAGGGCTCCAGGTGGTGCCGGCGAAATGGGTTGAGGAGTCCACGCAGCGCATTTCGCGCTTTCCGCAAGGCGGTGGCTTCGGGTATATGTGGTGGATCGAGAACGAGGACCGCGAGCCGAGAGTCTTCAAGGGCGCGTTCTCCGCGCGCGGTCTGCAGGGCCAGCGCATCACCGTAGTGCCGGAACTCAATATGGTTGTTGCGCATCTCGCGGGCCGCTCTGGAAGGCGCCCGGTGAAAAGCGCCGACTACAACCGCCTCGTCTTCCTCGCCGTCTCCGCCCGCAAGTAGCCGCCATGCTGTGCGTGCAAACGACACTCTGTATTTGTTTCGCAAATGTCCCAATCGCGCGAGAGCGATTATGCTATAATATGTGCATGATTCGACAAAGGAGAACGCCAATGGGAAAACTGCCGATAATCGCAATGGCGGCATTCGGTGCATTATGCGCCACGGCCGCAGACACT
>DFGB01000061.1:0-16346 GCA_002371135.1 Verrucomicrobia bacterium UBA3761
CAATTTTCTAAAAACAAACGGATTTGGCTGCGCTGAAGTGCGGTCCTTCAACTGATACGGCATCACTTGGTCAACTGATATGGTATCACTTGACCAACTGATATGGTATCGCTTGACTAACTGATATGGTATCACTTGACCAACTGATACCATATCAGTTGGTCAAGTGATACAGTATCAGTTGGTCAGGTGATACTATATCAGTTGGTCAAGCGATATTGTATCAGTTAGTCAAGTGATACAGTATCGGTTGGTCGCGAGTATTGTACCATATATTCACCGGAATTGCAACAGACAGTCGATATGCGCCTTCGTCTCGCCAGGCATCAGGCCGCCGTCGAGCAGGACCATGCTCGAAAAGCGCACCGTCGCAGCCTATCGCGAATATGCCATCGAGGGGCAGAGCGCGGCCGAAGTCGCATCCCGCCACGGCATGACAGTCAACAACCTCCGGCAGCTGAAACACCGCCTCGACCGCATGATTTCCGCAGCGGCGGCGGTACACCATCTACGGCAAGGCGGAGCCCGGCGCGGGCGAGAAATGGCACTCGCCGACAAATGCGCTTGACCGCTTCTTTATGGTCGGGGTGGAGATGCGGTAGCTATATGACTTTTATGCATATGACTATCTGAGTTTTTTACGGGCGGCTACTTGACTTTTTTGCAGCCGTTTAGTACACTATCTTCGCAATCTGAAAACGGTGGAGATTTGTGGTAATGTCTGCAAAACTATATGATAGATGGGCTGTCTCAAGTGTCAAGGACGCTCTTTCCATTTGGCGATCTGTGTTCATATCCGGAGTCCGTCAATGCGGCAAGACGACCCTCGCGCATCAGGCTATGCCTGACGGAGATTTTCGCACCCTTGACGATTCGGCACTTTTCAATGTCGCAGAGGACGATCCGGCTGGATTTGTCAAACGCCGCGATAATTCTGTCATGATTATTGACGAAATACAGAAGGTCCCAAAGCTTCTTCCGGAAATAAAACGGTTTCTTGACATCGACAATGCCAAAGGGCAGTATCTCCTGACGGGATCTGCCGACATAAAAACCTTGCCTTCTGTAACCGAAAGCCTTGCGGGACGCATGGGAACGATCCGTCTCAGGCCGCTCACCGACGCCGAGATGTCCGGTGCAAAGCCTGATTTCTTCAGGCGGGCGTTCGCCGCCGAGTTTCCTTCTGTAGTAAAGGGATTCGACAAGGCGGCGATTTTGAAAGTTGCCTTCAGGGGCGGCTATCCCGAAACGCTCGATATGAATCAAAAGGCAAAGCGACTGTGGTTCAAGTCCTATCTGGACTCGCTGCTCCTTCACGACATCAGAAAACTCATGGACGTGCGCGCCTACGCAATCCTCAGAAAGATGATGGAGGGCATGCTGGCCCGATCGTCAAAGTTCTTTGCCGAGAATGAAATCATGGCCGCTCTTGGAATCGGACATGACACCTTCTCTCGTTTCCTGTCAATACTAAAGACGCTCTATCTTATCGATGAAGTCGAGCCGTGGACGTCTTCGGACTACGGTGCCACGGGCAAGCGGTCAAAATATTTTGCCGCCGATACCGGCATGATGGCGGCAATCCTCGGATGGGAGCTAGACGAGGTGCTTCTCGACAGCGACCGGTCCGGAAAAATCGTCGAGTCGTGGGTGTACAACCAGATAGCGCCGCTTGCAGATATTGACCCCGACTTCTCTATAAAGCAGTTTAGGGACAACAGAAAACGCGAAATAGACTTTGTGGTGGAATCAGGAGATGGCAGGACGCTGGGCATCGAAGTAAAGGCCGGTTCCGCAGCCGGAAAGAGCGATTTCACGCATCTTGCATGGTTTCGCGACAACATTGCCCACAATGACAACTTCATTGGCATTGTCCTATATACTGGCGAGCACACGCTCCCGTTCGGGAAGAATCTTTACGCCGTGCCAATTGGGGCCATCTGTATATAAGCCGATCATCCAGTGGTCGCCGAAGCCGAGCGCAGAGGAGAAGGCGCGGCGCACTCGAAGTCCGACGGGATCCTGCCGTTCTCCCCCGAACGGGTGGAGAGCCTGCACTGGGAGCTCTGCCACGTCAAGGACCCGCGCAGGCGGAACAAGTCCATCGGCATCGGCCCGCTTCTCGCGATCTTCACGATGGCGGTCGCTGCCGACGCGAAGGACATGAAGGAGGTCAACGCCTTCGCGTGGCGTCTCACGAACGCGCAGCTGAAAGAGCTCGGATGCCAGAAGGCGAAGGACGCGCTGGGGAACGAGGTCTGGGGCAAGTACGTCTGCCCCAGCTACAACGCGTTCTACCACCTTCTGAGGCACAAGAACAAGGCGGGGCGGTACGACTTCGACGTGGCGGACTACGCCGCGCACCTCTCGAAGTGGATGACGGCGCAGCACGGGAACGCCAGAACCGAAGAAGTAAAATAGGCTCCCTTTCGAGAGCCAAGAGCAACCCGACGTCGGCGGAAATCCGAAAAATCGAATCCGACCCGGGCAGCGCGTGCATGAAGAGCCCAAAAATTCCGCCTACATCCTCTGCAAGAGATCGAGCATCTTGCGGTCGAGCTTGTGGCCGCGGCAATCCTCGTAGTCGACATCCTTGCGGCCGGAATCGAGAATGCCGAAGCTGCCGCGGAAGTTCCACATCGCCCAGCCGCAGTCCAGTTCGCGCCAGAGCGCGAGCTGGTCTTCCATCAACGCGAGCGCGACATCGTGCGGCGTCTCGGAATAGACGCCGAACTCGCCTGCGTAAACGAACACGCCCGCCTCCAGGGCCTCGCCCCAACCCTTGGAAAGAAGCGTCTCTTGCGCGAGCCATTCGCGCGGCGACCTCGCGTCGACCGGCCAGCGAGGCGGCTCGCTGACGCCCGCCGGGTCGTTCCACGGCGTCTTATAATGCGTGACGAAGAACGGATCGTAGCAATGCCAGCCGAGGGCGAAATCGCCGGGCGTGGAAAGGAACGGCGCGATGCGGCCGTAGCCGAGACCGTCGGCGAAGAGCAGGCGCGACGGATCCTCTTCGCGAATCGCCGAGGCGAGAGCGCGGGCGACCGGGGCGTATTTCGCTTCGTCCATGTAGAGAGGTTCGTTGAAGAGATTGAAAGAGAGTTCTTCGCGAGGGACGTCCTTGAAGCGGCGGGAGAGGTCTCGCCAGACGTCACAGGCCTTCTCCAGCGTCGCGGCATCCTCGAAAAGGCTCTTCTCGCCGGGCAGCAGTCCGCCGGAGCAGTAGCCAGGGAGACGGTGAAGGCAGATTTGCGCATGCAAGCCGTGTTTTTTGCAAAGCTCGACAGCCCTCGCGAGTTCTTCTTCGCCGAAATACGGGGCGCCGAACCATCGATAGTCGACAGGCAGGCGAACGAAATTGAATCCCCATTCCTGCATCAACGCGAAATCGTTTTCATCGTAGCGCGGCACGGCCGAAAGCCAGGGCTGGAAGGAGCAGAGCTCCTGGAGATTGAAGCCGCGCCAGCGTTTGGCGGGGCGTCCGTCGGCGATTTCATCCGCATACTTGACGCGCGGCAGGCGAGGCTTGGCGAGAGTGTCGACAAGCGAAACGACGGAGAATTTCGCTTTGTCGATGGGCTTGTCGAATACGAGAGTGCGCGGGCGGCCGGGCAGGAGGGTTATGCAGTTGTCGTCAAACTCGCCCTCGACGCCCTCGACGTTCGCCCAGACGAAAAACGCCGGCTTGTCGGTCGAAAGCGTCACTTTGCAGCCGTCGATTTCCGCATCAATCTTCGCATCGGCAAGCGGCATGTCGCGATAGCGTCCGAAGTGGACGACGTTCGTCGCGCCGCCGGAGGAGACGACGGCGAAATGCTTCCGCCCCGCATCCGCATCCGAGACGACAGGCGCGACGCCGTCGTACGCCCAATACTCCACATCGACCCCGGCGCCGGGGACGATCTCGTTGTCCTTTATTACGGCGAACGATCCGTCGGGCCTGGGGAAGACGGCGTCCTTCGCGAAGAAGCGCTTGGCGACGTAATGGAGCGGCTTCCACTTGCCGCCGTATTCGATGCTCGACCAGGAAGCGACCGGCCAATTGTCGTTCAACTGCCAGTAGAGCGTTCCCATGCAGCGAGGCATCTCGGAACGCCAAGCCTCGACGGCGGTCTGTATCGCCATCGCCTGCTGGAATTGCGACAGGAGCAGGGCGGACTTGAAATCCTTCGGCGCGCCGAAATAGCGCAGCATCGTGTTGCGTATGCGTTCGTTGCCGCCTGGGTTTTTCTGATGCCATTCGAAATCGTCCGGCGCCTTTGCGGATGCATCGCCTTCCGGCGGCAGCGCGGAGAACGTCGCGGCGACTTCCGGCGAAGAGAAAGACTGGTAGCCGAACTCCGAGCAGAAACGCGGTTTGTATTTGTAGTAGCGCGTGAAGGGATGGTTCGAGTGCCAGACGTCCCACTGGTGCATATCGCCCTTGGAGTCGTCCTTCCACGCATTGCCGAAATCGCCAGGACCGCAGCACGGCGAGGACGGCCAGTATGTGCGCTGAGGGTCGTATTTGGCGACCATCTCGCCCTGGAGACGCGAACGCTCGACCCACGCCGCGCGGTAGAACTCCGGCTCGGCGCGCGTCTCGGGGAACCACCTTATCGCGCCCAGGCATTCGTTGTCGCCGCACCACATCGCAATCGAGGCGTGATCCTTCAGGCGGCGCAGCTGGTGCGCGAGCTCGGCCTCGAGCTCCCCGCGGAAGCGCGCATCTACCGGATACACCGCGCATGCGCACATCATATCGTGCCAGACGAGCAAGCCGAGCTCGTCGCACGTATCGTAGAAGACGTCCTTCTCGTACTGCCCGCCGCCCCAGACGCGTATCATGTTCATGTTCGCCTTCGCCGCGCTTTCGAGGAGGTTGCGGTATCGCGCCGGCGTCTGGCGCGACTCCAAAGCATCGCAGGGAATCCAGTTCGCGCCCTTGGCGAATATGCGGCGGTTGTTCACGCGGAAAACGAGCGAGAGGCCGATGTCGTCCTTTTCATTCAGCACTTCGAGCTTTCTGAGTCCGATGCGCTTTGAAACTTTCTCTCCGTTGACGTCGACCGTGAAGGTGTAGAAGTTCTGTTCGCCCTCGCCGTTCGGCCACCAAAGCGGAGGGTTGTCGATTTCGACGCGGTTCGTGACGGTCGTGCCGTCGGAGAGATCGGCGAAGACGTCGAGCGAGCAGTGCGAAAGGTCGGCGTTGAAATGCTGCGCCGTGTGGACATACTCGATGCGCGGTTTGCCGGCGGCGACGAGCGCCACCTTGCCGCAAAAGCCCATCGTCTCCACCTCGGGACCCCAGTCCCATCCGGCATGGCAGGCGGGTTTGCGGATGAGCGCCTGGTTCTTGGCCCACTGGACGTTCGACATGGGGAATGCGTGATCATACGTTTTGCGCAAATCGTCCGCCACGGCCACGGGACTCTGGAAAACCGCCTCGATCGTATTTGCGCCTTCCTTGAGATGCGGCTTCACGTCAAACTCCCAGCGGCGGAAGCGGTTGGAAGTCCGCCCCGCCTCGCTGCCGTTCACGCGGATCGTCGCGAACGTGTCGCAATCTTCGAGGACGAGCACAATCTCGCGGTTGGCGAGGAAAGGCGCGTCGACGTCGAACGTCCGCGAAAAAGTCCAATCCCTGCGCGCCACCCAAAGGAAGTTCGTCTCGTTGGCGCCGTAGTAGATATCGTCGATTACGCCCGAGCGCAAAAGCGCATCATGCACGCCACCCGGCACCGCCGCCGCGAGATCGTGTCCGCAATTGTCGGTCAGGCGCCATTCGCCGGCCAAATCCAATTCCGCCGCGCAAAGAGCCAGCGGCAGAAACAAAAACGATATAAGTTTCTTCATACCATAATTATACCATATCGCGCCCGTCATGCGCAAGCATGTCTGGACAAGGGAAAATGTGGAAATGTGGAAATGTGCCAATACGAAATCAAGCATCCCTTTTTAACACAGAGGCACGGAGGAGCACAGAGAATTTTTCGATTTGCGTTCAAACACATCAAACCTCTGTGAATCTCTGTTACTCTGTGTCTCTGTGTTAAAAAGGGATGTTTGATTTCACATTTTCATTATGGCGCGGAAGGCGGCGATTTCCTCCGGCGTGACGCCGCAATCGAGCAGATAGCGCTCGATGCGCTCCCGCAACGTATCGCCCTCCTGCGCATAGGCCGCAAGGCCCTTGTCGAAATGATGCGTTCCCTGCCAGTTGCCGGGATTCTTCGCGCCGGGGATGTTCGGATAGAAGGTCGACTCCCAGTCGCGCTCGAGATCCTCCTTGCCGACGCCGAGAAGACCGTTGAGGATGTAAGCGAGCGAGCCCGTCCTGTCCGCGCCGGCGATGCAGTGGAAATACACGGGATAGTTCACCTTGTCGCAGAATATCCTGAAGTTCTCCGCCATCATCCGCTTGCCTTCGCCGTGGAATATGCCGCCATAGCCATGCGAAGAGTGGTGGACGAAGCGCACACTCGCGCCAAGCGGCGAACCGCGCATTGTGGAGACTTCCCTCGGCGAACGCAAATCGAGGTCGGTCTTGATGCCGAGCGTCTGCGTCATATATTCGACATCCTCGACCATCAGGCGCGAACGGCCCTTCTCGTCGCCGTTGAAGGAATTGTCGTTCAGCCCTTCGCCGCGGAAGATCATCCCCGTCCTGACGCGCCCGCCATCGCATGTTTTCCATCCGCCGAGGTCGCGGATGTTCCCGACCCGGCCCTCGAGCCGGATCCAGCGCGGGGGCAAGGGGGAGGTCGAAAACCATGCGACGGCCGACTCGCGCGCGGTTGGAGTCTTGCCGCAGCTGCAACTGTCGCGGCCGATCGTGGAATCGCAATCCCAATAGTCGCATTTTACGCCGCCCCAGATTTTCCACCAATACTTGCGGTCGAGGTCGAGATTCGGGCGGGGCATTTCGTACGAATATACATCCCCATCCCTGTGCGCCTCGCCGCGTCCAATCCAGAGGTTGCGGCCGTTCTCAAGCGAGGGATCCGTGGCGATGCGTATCTTCCAAGGACCGTGTTCGCCTTCGGTGACGCGCCAGCGCAATACTACGCGGCCCGGCTTTCGCCAGCGGACGCTCTTCGCGTCCGGCATGGCTTCGAGCGCCGCAAGGCGTTCGAGCTTGCCGTCGATGTCGAGAATCTTTCTCTGTCCTTCATCCTGCAAGGCGACGACGCGTCCCTCGATCGGCTCCACGGGCACGATTCCAGCGACTAGCGGCAGCGAAGCGCAAATCGCGGCAAACATGCCCAACTGCTTTTTTCTTGTCCTTTTCAGCATTTCAAAGACAATTTCTCGATTGGCATAAAGCATTCCTTTTTTACCGCAAAGACCCGAGAGCATGAAAAGGCCTGATAAACTCTGCGTTCTCCGCGTCTCTGCGATAAATACTTCTCTTGTTCACGGCGCGGGCAGAGCTCACCGGCATCCCCCGCAACCGTCTGCGGCGACGCCGGCGGCCTTGGCGCGGTCGGCGTCGAACGGCACTCGCCACGCATTGTCGCGGATGTCCTTCAAGCACGGCTTGAGGGCGGCGCCTTCGCGCGGCGAAAGCTTGACGAGGTGCGTCGCGTGGCCAGGCACCGAAACGGCGTAAGCGTCGGCGAAGACCCCTTCGTCCTTCTGCCGCCAGAGATCGCGCACCGCCCACTTGCCGCGCATGCCGAGGCGCGCGAACGGAATGGCGACGACCTGCTCTTCGGCGTCGGCGTTGAGAAGCGCGAACGCCATCGAGCCGTCGGCTAGCGGACGCGCCCAGATCTGCGTATCGCGCGCGGCGTCTTCGAGGACGAGCGCCGCCGCCGCGCCGAGTTCGTCCTGGTCGATCGCGAGAACTTCGTCGTTAGTCAGCAGAGAAAGCGTGAAATCGTCCATCAGCGAAAGATCGCAGCCGATCATCAAAGGCGAGGCGAACATGCACCACATCGACATGTGCGTATAGCACTCGTTGGGCGTGAGGCGTCCATTGGACCACACGGTGCGGCCGAGGACGAGCATGTCGGCATCGTTCCACGCGCCGGGCCGCGAATACATCCAGTGCGCGGCCTGCGCGCGTATGCCGCCGAGGACGCTCGGCCACGTGTCGAAAATGTCGCCCGTCGTGCGCCAGCAAGAGCCGCCCGCCTCCCCGCCCCACACCGGGACGTTCTCGTTGCCATACTGGCAGAGCGAGAAGACGATGTCGCGCGGCTGCATGCGCAGGTAGCGGCCCATCAGGAAGTACGGGCGCGTATGGCGGTCGCGGCCGTCGCCCGTGGCGACGGCGCCGTAGCTGCACCAGTCGTATTTCAAGTAGTCGTATCCCCATGCGGCGTAGCTTTTCGCATCCTGCAATTCGTGGAGCCACGAACCCGTGCAGCCGCCGCAGGTGTATGGTCCGGGCGAGGAGTAGAGCCCGGCCTTGAGGCCCTTCGAGTGGATGTAATCGGCGAGGCCCTTCATGTCCGGGAAGCGCGAGTTGACCCAGATGGAGCCGTCTTCGTGGCGTTCGGGACCGGCGAGAGTCGGATCGCTCTTGCCGTTCTCAGGGTTGCGCTGCCAGAAGTCGTCGATGTTGCAGAACGCGTAGCCATGCTTGTCGAGACCGAGTTCGATCATCTTGTCGGCGGCGAGGCGCATTTTTTCGTCGCTGACGCCGCCCGCGAACGCGTTCCACGAATTGTATCCCATCGGCGGCGTTAGGCAAAGCTTCTCGCCGATGACGAGCGTGAAGCGCTTCTTCGCCGTCCCGTGGCGGTTCTTCGCCGTGAAGACGAATTCATACTCCCCTTCTTTGTCGAGCGAACCGGAGAGAATGCGCGTCGAGGGGTCGAACGCGAGAGTGCGCGGCAGCGCGGCGCGCCCGATATCCACCGCGATCGGCTCCTCGCCGGTCACCGGCAGCTTGAAGAGAATCGGGCGGCCCGGACGCGCGCCATACCGCGCCGGCGCGTTGATGCGCGGCTCCTTCGCCTCCGGCGGCGTCAGAATGCCGAGCTGGCGCGTCAGTTCCGCGAGCGGCCGCGGCTTCGTTCCCGGCTTGAATACGAACACCGCGTCGCACCAATCCGCATGGTCGTAGTAGTTCCCGTCGCCGCCGTCCGTCACTTCGAGCGTCGCAAACTTCGCCCCGGCGAGATCGGCCTTGATTTCCTTCGCCGCATCGCCGCCCTTCGCAGCGACTTCGGCGACGACATAGCCGTCCGCAAGCACGCGGAACACGACCGATCCCTTGCCGCCGACTTCATCGTCCACGCCCACCTTCGCCGAAAACGAAAGCGCGTTCCCGCCGACCGGCACGCGGTAGCTGCTCATGGCATGGACGCCAAGCCCGTTTGGGTATTCCACGCCGCCGACCTTCAGCGCGTTGCCGTCTATCGACTTGCGAGCGCGCACTTCGCCCCAGCCGGTCTTTATGTTCGCGAACTCCGTATCCTCGAGCCGGATCTCATCGGCCGCCGCATGCCACGCCGCGAACATCGCCGCGGCCGCCAGCGCGAAAATCTTTCCCTGCATAGAATTCTCCCTTTTGTTTAGACAAGGGTATTATACCAAATCGCGGCATTCGCGGCAACAATGTCTAGACAAGACGGGGCGCTTTCGCGCCCCGCGCAGAACTCCCGCCAGGGAGGGCCGCTAGATGTGCGGCCGCAAGAGATAGGCTCTTTCGAGCGGACTTGGCTACCTGACGATGATCAGCATGCCGGGGCGCGGGCCGCCCCATGTGAGCGTAACCGTATCGTTTCTTTCCGCAGTGTCGTAGGTGAATTCGTGGCTTTCTCCTGCTTCCCACTCGTGCCACGTCTTCGTGCCGTCGCTCGTTTCAAGCCAATACCCGGCCGTCTTGCGCTCCACATCGTCTTCTACAACCTTCTCCGGCGCGTTCCACGTATACTTGCCTTCTACTTTGTATGCTTTTCCGTTGTAGACGACGTTCGTAGTCGCGAGTTCGCCGAAGTAGCGCACCGAGTCGACATTGCGGTTGCGCACAAGCTCCTCATTCGTCAGCACGCGATCGTAGTAGCGGAAGGTGTAGATCGTGCCGGTGAGGCCCTGCCCGTTGTTGCCTCCACCCCAGCCGCCAAGGCGGAAGTAGTTTGCATACGGGTCTAGTTGCGTCGTGTATGGACGATAACCGGAAGATGCATTGCCGCTAGTCGGGATTTTCGTCCCGGCAAAGGCGTAATCGACTTTTGCGGCGGCGTCCGCGATCACGGTCATGTAGTCGATGCCGTCTTCGGTCGGGTAGGTGACGCGCATGGCGTCATTACCAATGCCCTGAACGTTGGAACGGGCGAGATTCTTGTCGCCATACACCTGCATGCCAAACCGGTTCCAGGACGAAGCGGCGAGGTAGTTGCCGCTAACGTGTTTGTTGTCGGCATACTTGGCGTCGGCGAGAATCTGCGCGGAATAGGAACCACCCCAGACATACGTGTTAACAGCGCTCTGGAAATAGGTGTAGCCGGCGTATTCATAGCCCTTGTCGCCCCATGCGCTGGTGTCTCCGGATTTGCGCTGAGTTGAAAGATCCATCGACGGACCGGCAGAGCCGAGATTGACCCACTTCGACGAGGTAGTGGAACGAGCTTCGCCGAGGCCTTGGTTGAGGAGGCCGTCGTAGTGGAGCGCGAGGCCGGCCTGCGAGAGATCGTCGAGCGAATAGTCGTCTTTGGTACGGCGACCGGAGACGGGTTTCCACTTCCACGTGAGGCGGACGGTGCCAGCGGATGTTTCGTAGAAATAAGCATTGCCGGTGCCGGAGGCAATCACCTTCCATCCGCTGCCGTCCGGCACTTCGACCGTGTAGCCGTCGCAAGCGTATTTGATGCCGTTCGGCGCCGTCACCTCATCCGGCGCGACGAAGGTATAGGAGCCGTCGACTTCGTACGGCCCGCACTTGTCGTAGCCTTCGAGATACTTGTAGGTAGACTGCACGAGGACGTTTGTGACGATATAGCGCCCGAAGTAGCGGTATTCATCAACCTTGCGGTTCTTGAGAACTTCGGCGGGCGTGAGCGCCTTGTTTGGATAATAGCGGAAGAACTTGACTTTACCAACGAGCAGGCGAGTGTCCGCGTTATATCCGCCAAGGAAAATTCGCGCTGCATTGAAACTCGGGAAATCCGTCTCGGATTGGTAGAATCCATCCGCTAGCGAACCGGAGGATGGAATGTCTACGCCGTCCGTAAACGCAAGCGTTTTCGCACTTCCATTCATGATGGCCGTAGCGTAGTCGTAGTGCCCGTCTGAATTAAAGACGTAAGGCTTGTTCGGGGCGTTGTTGCCACATGCATTCCAGAAAAAAGACTCCTTCTTGGGATCGCTGCTAGTTTTGCTGATGCAAAAAGAAGAATAGTCCCATGCAGTGGCGTAAGGGTAGGCAACATTATAAAGTTGATCGGCGGCGCTGGCATCGACAAGGATCTGGATGGAATGCGTCGTAGGATGGGCAAGCGTCAGCGAATCCTTTCTAAATTCGCTGTAGCCGAGGAAGTTGAATCCGTCATCGCCCCAACAGCCGGGGGCGCCCGACGATGCGAGTTTGTGGTTGAGGGCGAGCGTGAAATCCTGCGAGCCATCGCCATTGCCGATATTGACCCATGTCGTGGCATCGTAGGAGTGGGCATTGCCAACGCCTTGGTTGAGAATGCCATCGTAGAAGAGCAACAGTCCGTCGGTCACGTAGTCACCCACGTCGTAGTGCTTGAGCTGGCCTTCGCCGGAGGGGCGTGAATACTGCCACGTGATGCGAACGAGCGCCGACGTGTCGGAAAGCGAAACCGAATTGCCCGTGTGCGTTCCTTCGCCGTCGGCAACCCATGCGGAGCCGTCCCACGTTTCAAGCGTGTAGCCGCCGAGCGCATAACGCTTGCCCGCTACCGTGCGCGAGGCGGGCGCGGTGAAAGTATAGCCGTCCTCGTCGAGAGCGAAGTGGTCGTCGGAGATGCCATCGATGCCAGAGACGGCGACGACGACGTTCGTAACGGGGATCGCACCGCGGCGGTGGAAGTAGCGAGCTTCGTCGACCACGCGGTTCCATGCGCGTTGCTCGCGGGAGAGCGGCGCGGAATAATAACGGAAATTGCGAATCGTGCCGGTAAGGCATTCGGCGGTAGTCGTATCATCTTTGTTATTTGCGTTATGCCCGCCGAGGTAGAAATACAAGGCTTCGCTTTCCAGCGCAGTTCCGCCGGACCCGAGACCGCTATATCCTGGCGCATCTGTAGGTTCGTCAAGGCCAGTGAAAAGCGCGGTGTATGTATCGTTGGCGATCGCCGTCAGATACTGAAACGTTTCATCACGAAGTATTGGACGCTTGGCCGTGCCGGCGCCCATCGTGCTTCGATCCGTATTCAGGCACATGACCCCGCCATCATAAGGCGATTTCTGTCCAGTATACGTCGTATTTTTCGCCCGGATGCCGATCGAACCATAACGCCATCCTTCGTCGGTATTGCGCGGACGCACTGTGCTCAAGAAAAGTATGTAGCCGATGTTGGGCTGGCTGTCGTGCTCGGCGTCGACGAGCGACTCTATTTCGTAGGAATCACCATGGTTGAGCGTGTTCGGCGTGACGAACCAGGTCTTGTTGTCGAAATAGAAACCATTGCCTGTCCAATACGATGAAGCGGGCGAGCCTTTCTTCACCATGTCGTAAGCGGAGCCGCCGGTGCCGAGGTTCACCCATGTCGTGGCGGACGGATTGTGCGGGCAATCTGCGCCTGCGTTGCGGATGCCGTCGTAGTTGAGGACAAGGCCGTCCTGCACGTAATCGCCGACGTCGAACTCCTTGAAGTCCGGATTGTCCCAGTACTTGACGCCTGCGGTGGCCGTTGAAGCCACGCTCAGCGCCAGGGCGGCGAGCGCAATTACATTACCCCCCCCCCCCCTTGAGAATATTGCAATGTCAGGTGTCTTCATTTGCTTATACCTCCATGTTGTCACTCCGGGAAACTTCCCCCAGAATCATATTCTGATACTATTATACCATAAATCCACCCCCGGAGGACAGAAATTCTCTTACAAATTTAGATAACCGACTTGCAAAATCGGATAACTTTTAGAGTTGGCAGTCAGCAGTTATAGAAGCGGCAACAACTAATGTTGATTTTTAACCAGAGAGATCCGAAAGCAACTGAGGCGTCCGAGAGAATTTTTCGATTCCGAGATTGTTCGTTCGAGCCTTCCTTTTTAACACAGAGACTCAGAGTCACAGAGTTGCACAGAGAATTTTTCGACTTCTCTATCAGACCTCTGTGAATCTCTGTGCCTCTGTGTTAAAATCCATCATATTATTTGCCGGAGCAATAGCAGCCCGCCGCTCGCGCTGTGCTTGAAAAATGTAAATGAGGATAAGTTGAAAAGCGGGAGGACCGCGCTTGCTCAAGGCCGAAGCGGGATGATATCGATGTATGTGCGGACGACACTGGAGAACTTTTCAACCTTTCAACTTTTCAACCTTTCAACCATCAAGAGCCGGGAGGAAATGCGCTCTGGCGGGATGCCGGTGAGGAGGTGGACGGCGCGGCGGTAGCGCGCCATCTGGGCGGAATATGTCGCATCCATGCGACGGGCGAAGGCCTCTGGCGATTCGCCGTCGCGGGGGGTGTTGGTCTTGAAATCGAGCACTCTGGCGGAGACCGTCCCCGCCGCGTCGCGCGAAAACTCGACGCGATCGAAGCGGCCGGACGACCATACGCCGCCGTCGAATATTTCGTACGCTTTCTCGCGCCAGACTTCAAAAACATCATCGCGCCGGACGAATTCCTTTTCGAGCGGCGTTTTCGCGTCGGCGGCGTCGAGCCACTCGATTTTGGAGAGGCGTTCGTGTTCGGCGACGCCCTTTTCGGCGGCGGTGGAGCGGACGCGCAGCGTTATCGTGCGCAGGTCCGGCGGCCGCGACAAGCGCGGCCCTCCCGTGCAGCAATTGGCATTGGTATTGGACTTGGCAACATTTTCACATTGGCAACGTTTCTCGAACTTCTCGTACCATCTCTCGTCGCCCATCGTCTCAAGCCCGCTTGTCCGGACGAGCGTCGAAAACTTTACCGCGCCAGGCTTCTTCGGCGCGGGAGGGACGACGAGGGTGAGCGCGTAGCGCGGACGCGTCATCGCCACATACCACACGCACAACGATTCTGAGACCGCGCGCGAAAGCGTGAGCGAATACGCTTTTTCCGTCTCCGGCGAGAGGTCGGCGAGGTCGCGCTTGAGCCCGGGCAGGATCCATGACGGGGAGTCGCTTGCGACGACATCGCTCTTGAGCGTTTCCAGCCCCTCGTGCTCGTATACGGGGACGAGGACGTAGTCGAACGTGAGGCCCTTGGAGCGGTGGATTGTCAAGATGCGGACGGACGAAACATCCGCGACTTCGCGTTTCACGACGCTCTTCAGATAATCGGCGAACTCGCCGTAGGTGGAGTCCGGCGCGAGGGAGGCTTCAAACCTGGCGGCGGCGCGGACGAGGTCCGCAAAGCGCGATTCGGTGAATTCGTCCCACTCGTCGGGCTTGATGGCGCGGCGGACCTCGCGCAGCATGCGCTGGAGGCCGAGGGTGGTGAGCATGCAAGCGGCGTCGCGCGAGACTTCGCCTATTCCAGGGTCGCTCGCGGGATACAAGGCGCGGTAGAGCGGCGTCGCCTTTATATGGCCGAAGGAGAGCTCGTCGCCGGGGTGTTCGGCGAGGCGCACGAGCGCCACGAACGCGTTGAGGACGGGGGTGTCGAGAATCGCGCTCTGCCCTTCCCAGACGGCGGGGATCCCGGCGCGCAGGAGTTCGTTCGCGATCATCTCCCCGAACGAATTCTTGCGCACGAGAATTGCGCATGAGAGGCCGCGTTCCCACGGGCGGACGGCGTCGAGTTCATTGACGAGAGGCGCTATGAAATCGACCGACCGCGACTGCGCGGAGCTCTTAGGCGCTTCGACCACATGCACGAACCCCTCGGACGACCGGTCTACGGAAACATGCTCTTCGCATGGCCAATCGGGGGCGATGTCGCCTAGTTTCGTCTTGTTGAAAACGCAATCGACGGCGGCGGAGATTTCCTTGCGGTAGCGATAGGAGTTCTTCAGGGCGAGGATGCGGTAGAACTCAGGCACGCCCTCTTCGTCGAAAATCCTCTCGTCGCCCGAGCGCCAGCCGTAGATGGCCTGCTTCTTGTCGCCGACGATGAACACGCTCTTGCGCTGGCGGGCCTCGTGGACGAGATTTTCGATGGCGCCCCACTGGTCGCGACTGGTATCCTGGAATTCATCGAGCGCCCAATGGACGATATGCGCGTCGAGGCGGTATTCGAGTGCCAATTTGTCCGCGAGGGCGAGGTCGGCGAGGCGGCGGGTGATATCCTGGAACGTGATGCGGCCGCGAGAGCGGACGGCGCGGTCGTATTCCTTCTCGAAGAAATGGACGAGCGCGTAGACGCCCTTGGCCTTTTCGAGGGATGTCGCGAGCATGTAGCCCTTCGCAAGGCGCATGGCCCGCGCGGCGGCCTCGGCGGCGCCGGGGGTCTTGGCGATTGCGAGAGGTATGTTGCGGGGGAGCTTCTTGCCGGAGAACGTCTCGACGTCCTGAATGAAATTGTCGGCGCCCTTCATGCCGGCGCAGCGCTCGCGGACGGGGTCGGCGAGGCGGTGGATTTCGTCGAGCGTGGCGGCGAGTTCCGCCGGCGCGCCGTCCGGCCACACCCTCGCCGCGTCGCCCCACGCGTACGGATCGCGCCGGGCGAGATACGCCGCGTGCCACTCTTTCACGAGCGCCTTGTATTTTTCAAGGTACGAGCGCGACGCCTCGTCCGAGTCCCATATGCGGAAATTCGCGACGAGCAGCTTCTTCACGACGTCGTCGTCCGACGTGAGCAAGGCGAGCGCCGCGCTCTCGCGCGCCTTGTCTCCGGCGTAGTCCTCCAGAATCGCAATCTCGCCCGCGAGCCCCAGCTCCAGCGGGAACGACTGCAAGTAGCGCATGAGGAAGCTATCGAGCGTGCCGATGAGCGAGAGGTGCTGAGTCTCGATCACCTCGCGGAGAAACGCATATTCCTTCTTCTGTGCGAGGCGCTGGACGAAACGCGAAAAGATCTCGCCGGCCGCGGCGCGGGAAAACGTGAGCGCGACGATTTCGCGCGCCGCAGTCCCCGCGCGCATCGCCGCGACCATGCGCCTCACGAGCGCATACGTCTTGCCCGCCCCGGCATTCGCTTTGATTATCTTGTTCATGAGGTTGAAAAGTTGAAAGGTTGAAAAGTTGAAAGGTTGAAAAGTTGAAAAGTTGAAAGGGCTAGAACTTCTAGAACTTCTAGACCATCTAGAACCTCTAGTTCATCTAGGACGAAAGAACTTTTCAACCTCACTACCATGCAATAGATTTTTAT
>DFGB01000061.1:16398-16575 GCA_002371135.1 Verrucomicrobia bacterium UBA3761
AATAGATTTTTATCGCAGAGACGCAGAGGCGCAGAGTTTTCTAAGGTTTTTCGTATTTTTCATGAGCCGTAAAATCAACACTCTCTTTAGTCAAAATGGCAGATCTATGCGCCATGCATATGAAATAACACCAGCAAAATCCATAATCTCTGCGACTCTGCGTCTCTGCGATAAAAA
>DFGB01000021.1 GCA_002371135.1 Verrucomicrobia bacterium UBA3761
TGCGACAGGCAAACACCTGCTTCTCGCGTCATATTCCGCGCCCCTTCCGGATAATTTATCGGAAAAAGTTGGGCTTGTAGCTCAGTTGGTTAGAGCGCGTCCCTGATAAGGACGAGGTCACAAGTTCGATTCTTGTCAGGCCCACCATTCTCCGGTTTGAGGGGGTATAACTCAGTTGGTAGAGTGTCTGCTTTGCAAGCAGAATGTCGCCGGTTCGAATCCGACTACCTCCACCAATTCGACAACGCCAAACGTCTTATCCGCCCTGGCGAGATACTCAAGCGGTCAACGAGGGCAGACTGTAAATCTGCTGGCTAACGCCTTCCAAGGTTCGAATCCTTGCCTCGCCACCATTCACAGCCCCGGAACAAGGGGGCGTTTGCAGGGCGTCATTCAAACAGTTTTTTGCATAGGGAGAAAAATAAAAAAATTGCTTTTCCCCCTTGCGCTAATACAGAGAATTTAGTAAAATATACTCATCACCATAAAAGGAGAAATGAAGATATGGCAGGAAAACTTGAAGATCGCGTGAAAGACATCATCGTTGAGCAGCTTGGCGTCAATGCCGAGCAGGTGACGCCCGAGGCGTCGTTCATTGATGATCTTGGCGCGGACTCGCTCGATTCCGTCGAGCTCATCATGGCTTTCGAGGAAGAATTCGGTGCCGCGATTCCTGAAGAGGATGCGGAGAAGCTCACGACGGTCGGCAAGGTTGTCGAGTATCTCAAGACTAAGGGCTACGGCGAAGAAGCCAAGTAAGGCAGCCTAGAGCCACGAAAAGAAACCAGGAGGCGTCCCCGCGCCTCCTGGTCTTTTTTTTGTTCCAAGTCCTAAGTCCTAATCCGCACTTGTAGCGGCTACGCGGTCCCAATGAACAAGGAGGCGCGGCTTTAGCCGCGCGTCTCCTTTGGAATGCAGCGCGGCTTTGGCCGCGCCCCCCTGCCAGGGCATCCGCTTCGCGGCCAGCCTTCGGCTGGGGGATATTCCTTGGCGCTAGGACGCTTTATCTCCTACTTCCAATCTCGGCCGTGCCAAAAGCGCGGCTGGGCAAGTCCTTTGCCCCCAATTCCCAATCCATTTCAAATAGCAAAATACCCCCTTGCATAAAAGCGATACAATGTGATACAATATTGATGTCACGATGGAAAAACGACAAAGATGAAAAACACATTACCACTCATTGTGGCGACCATCCTAGGGTTGCTGGCAGTATTCGCCGTGTCGAGAACAATGTCGCGGCAAAGTGCCGACAAGGCCGGCAAGGGTCCGGAGGTTCTGGTCGCGAACGGCAATCTCAAAGCGGGCGATGTAATCGCGGCGGAGAATTTCCGTCCGCTCAGCGTGCCTACGACGTATTTACCCAAGCAACATATTCTCGCAGACCAAAAGGCTTCCATAATCGGTCAGACGCTCGTGCAGGATGTTGCGGCAGGCGACTATCTATTGTGGAACAACATCGGCCAGACGGCGAGCCTCGGCGAACAGGTGGGCGAAGGCGAATGGGCGGTGCCTGTAGATTTCGAGAATGTAGATCTCGTCAAGCTCCTGCGCCCTGGCGATGAAATCGCGATAGTCGGCATGTTCGACATGGAAGTCGAGAAGGAAACCGATTCCGCGGACGCGAACGCGCCGAAGATACGCGAGCGCAAGCTGGTGACGACGGTGCTGTTCCCGCAGGTGCGAATCATGGGCCTTTCTGGCCGCGGCGGCGTATTGCTCTCGCTCCCTCCGGCGCAGGCTCTTACAGTAATCGCGGCGCAGCGTCAGGCGAAGAGCCTCTATGCGGCATTGCGCCGTCCGCATGACGAGAAGGCCACCAATCGCAAGGACTGCGGAACGTTCGACGGAGCGGATGCGTTCATCAGGATGCTGGACGGATGCAAGGAGATCCTTGTCCCCGACCAGCCGTTCAACAAGGTGAAGTGAGACTCGAAGCGGGAAATCCGATTTTGAAATCATAAAAGGAGCCGGAACATGAGAACGACAAGACTATTCGCAGGCGTGGCTGCTCTTTTGTGCGCTTCCTGCGTCATCGCAGGAGAGAAGTTCACGCTTGGGAAGGGGGCGATGAGGAATATCGATCCTGGATTCCAGGTGGAGAAATTCGACGCCGGTCTCGATGGGACGATTGGCGTGGAGGTGTCCGGCGGCACTGCGCGGGTGACCGGGCTGAAGGAAGGAACCGCCGTCTTGAAGCTGATGGGCGCCGGCGGACTCGAAGAAGTGTACGAAATCGCAGTCGGCAGCGATCTTTTGCGCATCATGCGCGATTTGCAGTTGCGCCTCGATCGCGTCACCGGGATCGAGATAATGAAACAGGACGATTATCTGCTCGTGCGCGGAGAAGTGAACGATCCCGACGAGTGGTTCCATCTCAAGAAAGTCCTCTCGGAGGGGGCGTATCGTCCAATAGTGCGAGACGACACGGTTTTCCGCATACAGGCCGATACGCTCAAGCGCTTTCACAACGAAATCGAGGCCGCCGGATTCGATATCGCCGAGAGCATTGCCGACACCGAAAAGGGCGCGCTGAACATAAAATACGACAACAACATCATCACAATTTCCGGCACGGTATACGCGCCGGAGAAAGTCGAGCGCCTTCAGCAGATTGTCGCCGCCCAGTCATGGTTGCGGACCGACGACAGGCCTTCTTCCGCAAATGAATCCTGGAAGCCGCTTTGCAGGCTGAACGTGACGCTGGACCAGAGGCTTCTGCACATGGATGTAGTCCTTGTCGGCTACGAAGAGACGGAAGGGTTCAGCTTCGGCAAGACGCACAATACCGAGCCGATTCTCTCTACGGTCTTCAACGGCCTTATCGACCTCGTCCACGGCAAGGCGAAGAACAAGACGTTCACCGTTTCGGCCGGAATTGACGATACGCTCGACTTCCTCGCCGAGAACAAGATCAGCCGACACTCCACTGGAGGATACCTGCGCTTCCGCAGCAACGACCCGCAGCCGAACAAGCTGAAGATCGGCGGCGTGTTCAAAATCAAGCTCAAAGGCGCCACGGCCGAGGGCTCGCCGACCGAGAACTTCCAGGATATAGATTACGGGTTCACCGTCAACAAGAAAGTCGCCAATCTCGTCGATGGCGACAATGTCCACGTGCAACTCGACATCAGCCAGGTCAACCCGGTTCCGTTCAAACCCGAAGACGGCGGATACGAGGAAGGGTACAACGTCCAGCAGTATGAATACAATCCCGTGATCGACTGCCCGCTCGGCAAGACGGTCGTCATCGGCGGATATCGCCGCATGGTGGAAACGACTACGCCCCCTTCGGGCTTCCCCGTCCTCAGGCATATCCCGATTGTCAACTGGTTCATCGCCAAGGAAGGCAACAGCCTCGAAAACATCAGCCTCATGATGCTCATAAGCGTTCGCGCCGTCCGTCCCGACGAGCCGGAGGCGCAGGCGACGAAGCTTCCCTACGAGGAAAGCAAGAACCTTCCCACGGAGGCGGAGATCACGAACGAGGAACGCCTCGAAAGCCGCAAGGAGCACAGCGGATTCTGGAGCTGGCTTGACTGGTTCTGCCCGTGAGAATCGAGAATTGAGTATTGAGAATTTTCAGATTTTTTAATCGCAGAGACGCAGAGACGCAGAGTTTATCGGATCTTCCCATGCTTCTGCGTACTCCGCGGCTCTGCGATCAAAAAATCGAAAATCGAAAATCGAAAATTCCCTCTTCCCTCTTCATGCGAATCGAGATACTTAGAAACGGGGCTGTCGAGAACGTCCGCGAACTGCCGGATGATGATTTCGAGCTATCCGTCGGTCGCGATGCGGCGAGCGATATAGTGCTCGATTCGCGGGACGTCTCGCGCAAGCATGCCAAGTTTATGCGGATGGGCGGCATACTGATGGTAGCCGATGCAGGGAGTTCCGGGGGAACGTGGTACAATGGCAGCAGGCTCGAGACGCCGGCGGTTCTGTCGGCGGGTGAAACCGTCAAGATGGGGAGTTGCGTCTTGCGACTGGCGGACGGCGCAGAGAGCGCGCCGGCGTCGAAAAGCGCAGCCCCGGCCGTCTTGCGGAAAGTGGAAGCAAAGGCCGAGGTCCGTCTCCCTCCGCCGCCTGTCGCGGCGATCGAGCCGCCTCGGCCGCCGGCGCCGGATTTCGGCGGCGCCAACATTCTCTATACTTCCGAGTGCATGGCCCTCAAGAAAAAACTCCATGCGCACATTCTAGGCGAGATGAACCTCTCGGAAGATGCTCTCAAGGAGTTTGCCGACGATACGATGCTCGCGAAGCTGAATGTCTGCGTCGATGCGACACTCAAGGAATTCCGCCACGAACTTCCTGTGGAAGTCGCGCTTTCCGATTTCCGCCAGGCGCTGATGGATGAACTTGTGGGCTACGGGCCGCTTTCGCCGATATTGCGTTCGCCGCAGATTTCCGAAGTCATGGTGAACGGTCCAGAGCGCATATTTGTCGAGTCCAAGGGCAAGATGCACGAGACGAACGTCAAATTCTTCAACGAGCGCCATCTCATACAAATCATACAGCGCATAGTCGAGCCGCTCGGCCGCCACGTGGACGATGCAAGCCCGATGGTGGATGCGAGGCTCCCCGACGGCAGTCGCGTGAATGCAATCATCCCGCCGCTCGCTCTCGATGGCGCTTCGCTGACGATTCGCAAATTCGCAGACAAGAAATTGACGACGGAGGATTTGATAAAGTTCGGCTCCATGACGGAAGAGATGGCGCTCTTTCTGCAGGAAGCCGTCCGGACGCGCCAGAACATTCTCGTTTCCGGCGGCACAGGCTCCGGCAAGACGACGCTTCTGAACGTCCTTTCGCAGTTCATACCCGCTTCCGAGCGCGTGGTGACGGTGGAAGACTCTGCGGAACTCAAGCTCTCGCACCGCAACATCGTGCGCCTTGAGGCGCGTCCTGCGAACACAGAGGGCAAGGGAAGAGTGACGATACGCGATCTCGTGATAAACTGCCTGCGCATGCGTCCGGACAGAATCATCGTGGGCGAATGCCGCGGCGCGGAGGCGCTTGACATGCTGCAGGCGATGAATACGGGCCACGACGGATCGCTTACTACGGCGCATGCGAATAACCCACGCGACGCTCTTTCGCGTCTTGAGAACATGGTCATGATGGCCGGCTACGATCTGCCGTCGTCGGCCATACGCGAACAGATTTCCTCTGCCATTGACTTGATTGTCCAGCAGACGCGCCTGCCGGATGGTTCGCGCAAAATCGTCAACATCTCGGAAGTGACGGGACGCGAGGGCAGCGTAATTCTGCTTCAGGATATTTTCGTCTTTGAGCAAGAGGGGTTCGACCAGAAGGGCAACGTAATCGGGCATCATACCGCGACGGGCAACATACCTTACTTTGTCGACGAACTTGGCAAGAGCGGCAGCTTGAAGCTCGACCGCTCGGTCTTCGTGCCGAAAGTGTAGTTGGCAGTTGGTTTCAGACTTGAATCTTGAACTTTTGTCATTCCCTTCTCCTCTGGTGCGATAAAATCATTCTCTACTTCAACGTTCAAAGCCGCTGGCTACTGATTGTTGATAACAAGCTGCCAACTGCTAACTACTAACTGCCAACTGCCAATGTCATATCCTTGGGCCATAGTACTATTCATAGCGGCGGCAACGGCGGCGGGTTTTTTGACCGTCGGCGTGACGAAGGGCCTTCCGGCGCTATGGCGCAAGCACAAGCAGGCCAAGCGCAAGGAGGCTTTCAATGCGCAGATATTGTCGCTGACAATGGGGCTTGCCAACGGTCTCAGATCCGGGCAGGCTTTGAATCAGGCGCTGGAGGCCGTCGGCAAGCGCAGCCTGCCGCCGATGAAAGAAGAAATCGCCATAGTCCTGCGGGAGACGCGGCTGGGGTCGGAACTTTCCGCCGCTCTCGAGAGCCTGGCAAAGCGTATGCCAGGAGAGGATTTGCAACTCTTCGTCACGTCGATAAAACTCACGCTGACGACAGGCGGAAGCCTTGCGGACGTTCTTGAGAGAATGGTCGTCATGATACGTTCGCGCACTGAATTCCAGCAGAAGCTGAAAGCGATGACGGCGCAAGGCCGATTCGAGGCGACGGCGATGTCGCTCGCGCCCGCATTCGTATATGTGCTCTTGCGTCTCATAGATCCGGCCCTGATGAAGCCGCTAACCTCGACTTTCGCGGGCTGGTGCACAATCGCGGCCGTGGCAATCAATCTCGCAATCGGTTATTTGATTATCCGCAGGATAATGGCAGTAGAGGTTTAGCATGATGGGCGAAGAGAACATTCTGACATGCATACTCGCGTTTCTCGCGGTGTTCGTCCCGTACTTGGTGGCAACGGCGTGGGTGCAGACGCGCGGGCGCAGACGTTCGGATTCGTTTCTTAAGCAACTGCCGGCGTTCTACAGGATGTCGTGGCGTTTTGTGGAGACTATTTCGATCGGGCTTGGGCATGACAATGCATTGCTCGGGCCCGCCCGGCGGGAGAAGTACACGAAAGCGGCGTTGAAGAGCGGTTATCCCCTGACGGCCGAGAATATGCTCGCCGGCCAGATATTCGGATTTTCCGCCGGAGTGATAACGATGGGGCTCGGGTTCTTCATACTCTCCGGCAACGTGCGGGCCGCGTTCGGTCTTGGCTTTCTGGGGGCGTTTCTCGGCTGGGTTTATCCCGTGATGATCGTCGAGAAGCGCGCGCAGGAGCGGCAGAGGGAGATAATCCGCTCTCTCCCGTTCGCGATAGACTTGATCGCCTCGGCGATGCGCGCGGGCCTTGATTTCGGGGCGGCGATCCGCCACTACGTGTCGCTTGGTTCGAAGGGGGCGCTTACGGTCGAGTTCGGATTGCTGCTGCGGCAGATGGAACTGGGGACGAGCCGTCTCGAGGCGCTCGAGGAAATGGAAAAGCATGTCCAGACGGCGGAGTTCTCCGCGTTCGTCGGCGCGATAGCGCACGGCACGGAAATCGGAGCATCGATTATAGATACTCTCCTCATCCAAGGCGAAGACATGCGCCGCGCACGCTTCAACCTTGCCGAACAGAAGGCGGCGCGCGCACCCGCCTTGATGATTTTCCCGATTGCGATGTTCATCCTGCCTTCAGTCTTTGCTATCGTTCTCGTCCCGGTGTTTCTCAGGTTCAAAGCGGCGAAAGGCGGCTAAGGTCATGGCGTATTCGATAATCTTCACAAAAGGCACTTTGCAAGGTCGCTCGTATCCCATCGGCTCGAATCCGGTGGACATCGGGCGTTCGCATAAATGCGCCATCCAAGCCGCCAGGGATGACAATACCGTGTCGGGCCACCCGCATCTCATTCTCCGCGAGACCAACGAGGGTTTGGTTCTTTTTCAGCAAGGTTCGCAACCCGGGACGACGTTTGTCGATGGCGGGGAAGTGCCGCAGAACAACAAGATATTGCTGACCGACGGCAGCGAAGTCGAGATTGGCAAAATGCGCGCGACCGCGTTCAAGGTCGCCATTGCGGAAGGAGCGACCGTCGCTGGATTTGCCTTTCCGGGCGAAAGGGATGCGGCGACGCTAACGGCCGCAACGAGCGCGACCCTCCCGCCGTCGGTCGCGACGAGTGCGACCCTCCCGCCGTCGGTCGCGACAAGTGCGACCCTCCCGCCTCAGTCCCTCCGTGTCGAAGCGCAGGACGCCGACGAAACTTTCACCGGGAGCGCCGATCCGGGGACTATCATTGATGCTGCAGAGAATAACGCGCAACCCAAGTCTCGACAAGGATCGGACAACAAGCCCACCCCTGGCGGCACAGGCTTCATGCCCACGCCTGTGGCCGATTCCGATGAAATCAAGGCGCTCATAGATTTCCTTGAATGGCAGAGAAAACTGAAGATGATAAAGCGGCTGATCGCCGTAATCGCGATTTTCTGCGCCGCCGCGGTTTCCTACTGGGTGTTGATCCCGCGTCCAGAGAAGGAGCTGACCTGGCCGAGAACTCCGCAAGGCGCGTATGATACGAAGTCCGTGCCGCTTTCAACTCCGTGGGGGGATAACTACTTCACCCTTTTCGTCCCTCCGGATCCTTCGATGTCCATCAAACGCGGCGAGAACTACCATGTCGAAGTCGAGACGAAACTCGGCAAACTGCATGACGTCCCGTTCTGGATATCCTTCGATATCTTCCGCCATAAATCATATGCGCGATCTTCGCGCCGCGAACTTTACAAGCGGCAGATCAAGCGTCTGGAGGATACTGGCGCATGGAATTTCCAGGCGGTCTCGCCGATGAAGTTTCTGGGGCTCGATAATGGCCTGCCTTGCATTGAAGTTCAATATCTCCGTTCGGTCAAAGTCGGCGCGAGACCCGAGCAGCGGTTCGGCTATTTGCAGTTCTCGGTCTACGCCGACTGTGCGATCGTCATGTTGCGCGAAATTCCGGCTGTTGAACAGTGGCGCGGCGTGGGAGTCCTCGCGAGGGAGACTCTGCTGGGCGTATCCGCGCAGGCGTTGTCTTCGCGCTGGGAAGGGCGCAGTGATTTTCGCGAGGAAGATCCGGAGGCGCTTCTCGCTGAAGCCGACGGCCTGCTCGCACTCAAAGCTCCCATGCAGTGGAAGGAAGTCGAATTCCTCCTCCAGAGCGTTCTCATACAGGTCGAACCCGATTCTCCGCATTATGCCAGGGCGCTAGACCGCCTAAAGGATCTTCGCGACAAGGAACGCAAGGAGTTCTCCAGTCTGCGCATCGCCTGGGAGCAGCACAATTGCAATGGCGACAAGGCTGCATGCCTCGCGGACATAAACAACGCACTCCGCGTGTTTTCTTCGCCCGAGGATCGCCGCAACATGCTTTTGAAGAAGGGGAAATGGGAGTGAAGTTCCGCAAATCCAAGACCGTGCCCGTGCGGGCGCCCGGATTCAAGGGGCCGAAAGTCGTGCTCAGACTTGAGCGCGACGGCAAGATATTGCATGAAGCAAGATCTTGCAATGCCGTGTTCCCCATAAAGATCGGGCGCAAGGTCCAAGATGGCTGGCGGACGCCGGCCGACGACATGGCCATAAGCTCCGTCCACGCGGAAATAGATTGCCAAGGCTCGTCCCTGCGCATCGTGGATTGCGGCAGTCGCAACGGCATGTATTGCATGGGACGCAAGGTGAAGGACGCCAAACTCAAGCCAGGCGTCCAGATCGGGCTTGGTTCGTGCCGTCTTTACGTCGAAGCCGACCGCGGGAACGAAGAAAAACGCACGGCATGGCATAGACTCGAAGTCGTCAACGGCCCGTCTGCCGGCAAGTTCTACGATTTGACCAGGGAAATCACCCCGGTGGGATCTGCCGTGTCGGACGGCATCGAGTGCTCCAGCCTGCTGGCATCGAGAAACCATGCCGAGATAATCTGCAAGAGCGATGGCTCGTGCTATGTGAAGGATCTTGGCAGCCGCAACGGAACGCGCATCAACGGAACGCCGCTCTTGAAGGATGCGGAGAAATTTCTCCACCACCGCGATGTAATCGCCTTTGCCGACAGCGAGTTCAGATTCTGGGATCGCTCTGTGCGCGACGAGCCGCTCGCATTGGCGAAAAAGATCGCCGTTTCCGTCATGACCATGGCGGTGTGCGGCTTGCTGGTGTTGCTCGTACAGTTGATCTTTCCGTCTGCGAAGAGCCTTCTGGAACTGGAGGAAAACTACGAACGGCGCGCCCAATTCCTAGAGGCGCTTGCCGTCCTGGACAAGGTCGCCGGGGCGCGTGGCGGCGAGACCTATACGGAAGAAGTCGCGCGCCGCAGGGCGAACATCGCAATCTGGCAAGATACTCTTGCAAAATGGGAAAGCGTCAAACGCGCACTTTCGAAGCGAGCGTGGATTGATGCCAGCAAAGACCTAGGCACATTGCTCGCCGGCAATGTCGACCGTTGGGGATGGAACGCGACGAGCGCACAGACGGAAAAACGCAAGGTCGTCGCCACCGGCGAGATACTCGATGCGTTCCTTTCCGCTCGAACCGCGCTCGGCGGGACTTTCGCCACATTCGAGCAGAGCCGCGAGCGGCTCGTTCTGGAGCGGCGTCTGGAGCAGATGAAAAGCGCGATGCTGCGTCAGGACTGGACTGCCGATCTTCCAACCGGTCCGTACCTGCGAGTGGACATGGAGGAGCAGATACAGGCGCTTTCCGCAATCGTCGCGGATCTGACGGAAATCGACGCGCTCCTCGACAAATTGGCCTCTCCGCGAGACGATACGCTGGAGAGCATCTTCGACTCCGTGGCGTCATTCGGCGGCATCGTCGCCAGAATGCGCATTCTCGTCGAGAATTCCGCAAAGCGCAACGCCGAACGCGAAAAGGCGGCAAAGGAAAGTGGCAGGCGATTCGTGTTTTCGAATATCGTCGCGGAAAAATGCAACCGCTACTTGCCGGTGTTCGAAAAATTCGTCGAGGCAAGGCGCGTCCTGGACTTGAATTGCAATGCACTCGTTTCGCTCGACTACGATGCGCTCGTCAAGGAGCTCCCGCTGCCGTCGGATTTCCAGGTGTCCACTCTGCCTGTCTTTGGCGACATACGCCAGGCAATGTCCAAGGCGAATGAAAATCTGAATTCCACTCTGGCGCGCACCGTCCGCGATCAAGTCGGGCGTCTTTCCCGTCTTGGAGTGGGCAAAGATTCGGTGCCGCCGGCGATTGCGATGCTCCTCGATACGCGCAAGATGCAGCAGGTGTTTTCATGCGATACGCTCGATGTGTCCAAACCGCCGCCTTCGGCGACGCGCTCGGCCCGTTTCGGCTTATACGATGAAGTCCTTGGAATCGAGGAATTCGGAACATTCCTCGCGACTGGCGAATACAGGGAGCTCGAAGGAGGGGAATTGCCGCCCCCGGTCCTCGCCCAGGCCAAGGACATCATTCGCCAGTTGGACCGCTTCAGCCGCGCCTGCACATCGCCGGATATGAAATATCTTCTCAAGCTCACCCCTCCGGGCGGCAACAAATTGCAAGGCATCGGCAAAAAGGTGGCAGACATGCGGAGAAAGAAAAAAGCGCTTGTCGACTATTGGAAAAACTGGAACAAAGGCGGCATCCGCACAACGCTCATAGCCCACGGAGCCGCAATTGCGCTCGACGACGGCGAGACTCTCAACTCCGGCACGCTGGACAAGCCTGCATACATCGATGATTTCCAGCAGGAATTCAACAAGTGGAAGAATGAAATTTCGCGTTTCGACCGCCGCATCAAGGCCAATCCCCTTTGCGTGGAAGAGGTGAGGCCGCAACTTCTCGAAATCGCAATCCCCGGTGTCGCAATCGGCCGAGCGTCTAGACATTGGACCGACGAGGCCGCGAAGAGAGGAGGCGGAAGATGAGGCGCGGGACGGTTCTCATGGAGTATATGGTGGTGAACATCTTGGTCGGGCTTGTCGTGCTGACCATATGGAACATGCAGCTCTACAGCTTCGCCGAGAAAAAATGGAGGCCAGACACATTGGGCGGAGAACTTTGCAACTACTACCAGCGCGTCCTTTCCAGCATCGCGCTGCCGATTCCGTGAATCCACGATAGAGGTTGAAAAACTATTTGGCATTTGGCCTTTACCATTTTACATTCCATTCACCACCATGCGATAGGTTTTTAACACAGAGGCACAGAGTTTATAGATTGTATCGATATTTTCCCATATTTGTGGCGAGTATATTTTGCACTTGGATAAAAGCGTGTGTCGATCCGGCTACTCGTAAAAATTGCGAAACCCCCGGGAGTCTCTGTGTTTCTGTGTTAAAAACCATGGTATGACAGTGTTTTTCCATTTTGCTTCATCTTCTTCTCTCTGCGTGCTCTGCGACTCTCAAGTCTCTGCGATAAAAACACTCCTCTCCTGTCTCTCCTGTTTCCCATGCTAAAAAAAGAACGCTTTTCGAAATCGAAAAATCGGAGTATCGAAAATCTCTTTCAACGGTCGCGACACTTCGCGGCCATCCAACTAAACGAAAGGAAAAGAACAATGACAAAAGAAGAAAAGAAGGCAAGGCGCCTCGCCCGCGCGAAAGCCACGTGGTTCGGCCGCCTGATGTGCCGTCTTCTGGGCGACGAGCGCGGCCAGACGCTCATGGAATACGTCGTTCTCGGCGTGATGGTCGTCGCAGCCGCCGTGGCGCTCGTGCTCCTCTTCGGCCAGCAGATACGCGTCCAGTTCACCAAGATGATTGATGCACTTCGCGGTCAGCCCGGACAGGCGGCTGGCGTCGCCAATGTTAGCGGCGAAGAAGGTGCAGCCTCTACCGGCGCGACAATCGCCGGACCTGAAGCGCAGTAAGCGATGACGTTTCCTGTCGCTATAGCGATAAGCGCATGGCTGGCGGTCTTGTTCTACCGGGACTGCCGGTTCAGGACGCTGCCGAACGTGCTGACGCTCGGCGGCGCTCTTGTGGCGCTTGTTGCGCGGCTTGGATTCGGCGGCTGGGGCGAGTTCAAAATAGGGCTTGTCGGAGGTCTGGTCTGTGCGTTATTTATACTCCTGCCGTTCCTCTTGAACGGTGCGGGCGGGGGTGACGTGAAGATGCTGTTCGCAGTCGGGTGCATGCTGGGGCTCGAACGCGCTCCGGCCGTCATGGTGTATACGTCCATCGCGGGACTCGTGATGGTGGTCGTCATGCTGGCCGGGGGGCTTGCGGACGGAAGGCGGCTCAAGCACTGTTTCCGTTCGCTCTTCGACTGGCGCTACGACCGCGCCGCGGGCAAGGCTTTGCTTCCCCCGAAGGAGGACGAACGCTCGCGCATCCCGTTCGGCGCCGCCATCGCCCTCGGTTCCTGGATGGCGATGTTCATGGATATTTGGCATTGAGCATTTTACATTTATAGAAGCGGCAACAAATAATATTGATTTTTATCGCAGAGACGCAGAGTACGCAGAGAATGCAATTTTCATTAGGATTTCTGACATCTCTGCGACTCTGCGCCTCTGCGATAAAAATCGACCTTAATATTTGCCGGAGCAATAAAAACCTATTGCATGACAGTGCTCTCAAAAAGTTCTTCAATGTACAAAGTCGTTGGCTCTTGAAATATGGAAAAGACCAAATGGCAAAATGTAGAAGGGAAGAGGATGGCGGATAGAGCGATGCATTTGACGCACGGCGGCACGGTTTTGATGGAAACCGTGCTGGTGCTGCCGATACTCGTTCTACTCGTTTTCGCCGTGGCCCAATTCGCGCTGCTCTTGCAAGCGCAGGTGATGACGCATCTTGCGGCATATAATGCGGCGCGTGCGGCTATAGTGCACAACCCCGCTGAATATCTCTCCGGCGGCGCGTTCCGCGAGCGCTCCGGCGTCTGCTGGGAGGCCGCCTGCCAGACCCTCGCCCCGGTGAGCGGGAGTTCTGGCGTCGCAGAGACGGGCGTCGGCGTCTATGGCTGGGGAGGTTATCCAAATTCGAAACTGATTGGCTCGCAGGTGAAAATCGATCCGGCCGGAAGTTCGGACGGCATTGAAAGCGGCGGGGCGCTTCCAGCCGTGAAGGTCAAAGTGTGCTTCCAATGCCCGTTGAACGTCCCCGTCGTCGGCGCGATGCTCAAGGATTCGAGCCTCGGTTCAATCCCGTGCGCCTCGCTACATGCGTATTGCGTCTTGCCAAAGCCGTGGAGCACGAAGCGCTTCTCGCGCCGCCCGGAAGACTCTAATGCGCCATCGTCCTCCGAGGGCGGCGATATCATTACCAAAAACATCCTCCCCTACAAGAGCGGTCTGCAGACTTTATAAAACGATATCGCTACCATGCAATGGTTTTTATTGTGGTGGACATGAATAAGGTCAGTATTTATCGCAGAGACGCAGAGACGCGAAGAACGCAGAGTTTATTAGACCTTTTCAAGCTCTGCGCCTCTGCGTCTCTGCGATAAAAAATACTGACGAAAACTCTGGCCGGCACAATAAAATAATAAAGATGTTGTTTTGTCAGCCATCCGGTAAAACGATATGCCGACTACTGCGACAGATATATTCAAGCGCCGTCTGAAGGCGCTGTGGCATGACGAAAAGGGCGTCGCCCTCGTCATGACAGTCGGCATATATCTTCTTCTTTTCATCGTCTGCGCGGCCGTGCACGCCGTGGGCGAGACGGCGCGCCAGAAGATTGAATTGCAGAACGCATGCGATTCGGCGGCCTACGCCGCCGCAGTGGTCCAGGCCGACGGCCTCAGCCGCATGGCAATGGTCAATCGCGCCATGTCTTGGACTTACGTCCGCTTGACTAACGTCCAGATGGACTATATCACATTCCGCTGGATGCGCAAAGCCCGCAACACTTTCCGCGAGGACAGGAAAGATTGCGAGGAATTCAACAAACAGGTCTGGATTCTAAATCCGTTGCCGAATGGCAAGGGAAGTTTCTTCACGCCATTTTTCTGCTATTGGGACTGTCAGAATTGGTATCTCGGCGAGAATCGCGGCTGGTTCTGCGGCGTTTCAAGTTTGCTTGGCGGCCGGAGCGGCAATATAAAGATGAACGGCGATATCCGCCCGTTTTCTTCGCTTGACCAGGCGGTGAACCAGATCGAGCAGAGCGGGGCCGAGCAGTCGTGGCGCGAAATGATACTGCAGATGAAGACTGCGATTGACGCCTACAATGCGATGCTTCAGATGATCAATATCGCAATGCAGAACTCGATACAAGCGGTTGCCAGCGCAACGCTTGTCGCAAATCTCCCTCGCATTGCCTCGTCCGACTCTTCTGCTATCGACACGAGTTTTTCCGGCGGGGATGCGTCAAGCGGCATAGACCTTGCCGCGGCGAGGGATATGCTGTGGTACGTCGACAGCCGCTATCCCATGAATCCATATGCATCTGACGATGACGCGCTCAAAGATGAAAACGGCGAGGTCCAGGTCGGCGGCTATTTCAGTCCGCTTTACAATACTGAACTCGGCGAACGCCTTTTCTTGGGGATGGCGGACGGCGAGGTATATAATACGCTGGAAGAGTATTTTGGCCCGAAGGGCAAGAATGGCGGTCTAGACCAGTGGTTCATACGCGGACCGGCCGCAGATTCCGCCATGGACGCGAAAAAGTTGTCATCCACGAAGGAAGCCCTGATCGATCGCTACATGGCGCCTGGCATCTGCCGCGTCTACAAAAACGCAAATCGCCCGGAGGGAGGTTCTGTCTTGCGCGGCCATCACACTGGAATATTTTTCCTCGACGATACCCGCCCCTCCTGCCTCAACGACCGCAGGGCGTTCCCGGAACAGTGTGCCGCGGTGGAGGCAAACGAGGCGCTATACGCCGAATACGAATGGTCGGCATTGCGGTTTATTACGGCTTGCCGGATGAAGAGAAGATTCCCATCGCGTGTTCGATGGCCGTATCATGAGCAGTATGGCTTTGTTAAAAACGATTGTCCGCATCTGTGCTGGTGCTGTCACGGGTTTTTCGGCACAGGAGCCAAATCGCACGCAAGAAGCCAGTATGACGAATGCTATCGCAACAAAGATCTTTACGCTGCCATGCAGGCGATAGTCGCTCACAGTACGAATTGGATGACCCACCCCCGAGTCGACACAAGCCGCATATTGAGCTACCCATGCGGAATGGCTCGCATATACGGCGACGACCGCGAAATATATGACAAAGAGACATATTGCGGGGCTGTCGCACAGCCGTGGGTGTTGAACGCGAGTTTCTACGGACGCGACGGCGCGATAACGGTCGGTCTCGCGCGCAAGATGCGCAATCCGTTTGCTGCGTTGCTCGGATTTTCAAGTGACGAATCGGCGAATGAGAGCGGCATATATTCGATGTTCGATCCTGTCAAGAAGGGATACATCGTCGCATTTTCCGCGGCGCGCGCGGCGCACCATTTCCACCCTTCGGCCATGCAGCTTGCCGTGGCGTCTTCGCTCGAAGCGGAGTGGAACAGCCCGGCCGTTCAACGCGAATACGAGACGCGCTACGACTCCGTATGCCACGACAGCTACTCGCCGGATGTGACCAAGTTCAACTTGAATCCCGGGCGCAGCGAGCTTCTCGGCTTCCATGTCGGTTGCGTCTGCAACGACGGACAGAATCTCCAGCGATTCGCCCGCAACTGGAATCTGTGCGAGACGGACTGGGATGCCACTCTCTTGCCGCTCGCCTATTCGCGTTCGCCCGAGGCCGGGTGGTATGATTCTATGTCGGGCGGCGAGACGCGCTGGTACAACCCCGTCATGTCTCCTGAGATGGCCGACCACCCGTTCTTGAATGCCGCAGGCGGCAAAGGCTGGCAGCGTTTCTGCGGTTCGGACGGCAAGCTCGCGATGAATGACGACTCTGGCGGCGTCGACAAGGACGGAGTTGACGGCGAGAGCGGCGATTTCCTTGCGATGCCAGCCCCAGGCGGCATGGGCAACGGAGCGTTCAGCGTCCAGGGCGGATTGTTGCAGAGAGTGTTGTAGCAAGTCCAATTTTCCATCTTTCAACCTTTCAGGCATTTCACTACCATGCAATGGTTTTTTTAACACAGAGGCACAGAGACACAGAGCACGCAGAGAATGTAATAGTTACAAGGTTTTTGATGACTCTGCGCCTCTGCGATAAAATCAACCTTAATATCTGCCGGGGCAATAAATGCAAACATACTCGCCACAAATATGGGGGAATGCCAATAAAATCGATAAACTCTATGTCTTGAGTGCCTCTGTGTTAAAAAACTATTGCATGACAGGAAATCGAAAAATCGAAAATCGAAGAAATTGAAAAGGAGGTTCAAATGAGTAGAAGTTTTATCGCGACGCTTGCCGTCGCATTGTCATCGGTCGCGGCAAGCGCCCCACTCCCGCAATCAACCGTGAAACCGGCCGAAATTTTGAAAGAGGTCAATTCCGATATGGGTGGAAGAATCGCCATGTATTCTGTCGCCGCGACCGCGTTTCGCGAAAAGGCGAGCGACAAGCCCCAGGATGCCGTCGACTACGTTTTCGACAGCGAGGCGAAGGAGGCGTGGGAAGCCGATGTCGTCCAAGGGTTGAGTCTCCACGATGTCACGCTAGCCGACTTCTTCACGTGCGCGATTCCTCTCATGGGGCCTCAAAACGAGAGTTCCGGCATAGTGGGGCTCTACAATCCATGGTGGGATGCTATTCTGTTATTGGAGATGTATCCTGTCGCAGGGCATCCCGTGGCGAGAGACGGAGAGCCGGCCGTTCTTGTCAAGAACTTTCATTTCCTGAGCGGCGAGACGTTTCGCGGCGAGGAGCCGGAGGTCCGCGATGAAGACGTCCGGCGGCTGACGGTCGTGCCGGAGAAGGATCCGATTTCCGTCGAAGTCTGGCGGGTGACATCGGCCACGGTCCGCCGGTTCAAGGAACTTCTTCCGATCGACGGCGAGGATATGTTTGGCGGATGCGGGGAGATGTTCATAACGCTCGACAATGCTCTCGAGGCGCGCCGGCTGTCGGTTCGCGCCGGTCTCAGGCTCATATTTGCGAGAACGTTGCTGAAGGACTCGAAGCGTCTTGCTCGCGGCGTACACGTTCTCAAGATGGCCAAGGAGGGCAATCTCGTCCAGCTCTACAACACGTTCCGTGCGCCGGAAACTCGCTCAATGCTGGGGACTTTCGCAGAATTGCCGCAGGAGTTCCGGCGAGATTTCGTCCTTTCCAGCGCCGTCGAAACACCTCAGGCGACGTTCTACATACTGGTGAACAGGAAATATTCGCGGCTCTACGCGACGGCGACGGTGCCGAAGGACGTCCCCGCCACGCCCGCCTCGTTCGAGTGGTACGACCTCAATCGCGCCGGCGAGCTTCTCGCCCTCTGGAATGACCGCGCCGAAGGGAAGGAGGTGGCGAAATGAAGCGCCGTTTCTTTAATATCGCTGTTTCCGTCGTTGTCGCAGCGTTTTCTTTCATTGCACTGGCGGAAGAGGAGAATCCAGTTTCCGAAGCGGCAGGGGTTGCGGGCAAAGTTGCTGATGTCGGTTCAATAGGCGTGCAGAAACAGATTGCGGAAGAAGCCAAGGCTGCGAAGGCTGCTATTGCCGAGGCGACCGATTCGCTTTCCAAGGGGTATGCCGCCACGGCAGGCGAAAACCTTGATGTTGCGCTAAAACATGCTGATAATGCCAAGGCGCTTAAAGCAGGAGGAGACGCGCTGACGATTGTAAGCCTAGGAGCAGAGTTTGTCGAGGGCGGTGTCAATATAGCCAACGCGCCAGAGGGGCAAAAGGCCGAGGCGGTTTCCGTGATGTCGGCTCGTGTTGCCGGTGCGGCTTCGGGTGCATTGCTTGGGGATGCGGTCGGCGGCGTGCCTGGAGCCGTGGTCGGCACGGTTGCCGGGGCGGTCTTCCCTGAGGCTGCGGAGAACGGCATAAAATATCTCAATGAACATCCGGAAATCAATCCTGGCGCCCAGGCCGTAAATGCCGTATTCGACAGCCCCATTGGAAGCTCCGTCAGCGAGGCGACGGCAGAGGCGTGGTACTACATTCGCAATGGGCCGCAAGGCGCGTTGAACGACGAGACTTGGGCTGCCATCCAGGCGATGAAGGACAATTCGTCATCCGCTCTTACTTCCGATGCAGTCCTCAACAATCTCAACATAGACGATTTTGGCGGCGATATTGTCGACGATACGGTCGAGTTTGCCGACAGGATGCTGGAGAAGTGGGAGAGCAAAATCAACGAAATGAGCGCGGCGCTTGGCGACGAGGACAAGAGCGTAGTCGCGCAGGCCATCGAAACAGTGCGAGAGAAAATCGCCGAGGCGGTCGAGAAGGGCGAGAAGTGGGTCGAGGAAGGCGGAATCCGCGAGACGATCAAGGAGAAACTCGATAAAGCGCTCGACGGCAAGGTCTCGGAAGCGGACAAGGCCCGTGCTCTGAATCTCGCCGACAAATTGTGCGATATCAACAAGGACGGCGGACGCGCCTTCGCCGAGGCGCTCGGCACGGACGGCGCCGATTTGCTCGAATCTCTCGCCGTCAAGAAAATCCAGCAGGAAATTTCCAAGGCCCTGCCAAAGGATGTCGCCGACAATCTGAACACGTATATCCAGATGCTCACGCTGGACAACACGGCTTTCAGCGATCCGGCCGCAAAGCAGCAGCTCCTCGATACTGTCAAGGCCGCGATAAAAGAATACGTCCCCTACGAGTATTCCGCCGAGACGATCAACGGACTTCTCCAGGACATCTGCGATGGAAAGAGCGGCGATGTTCTCGACTCCGCCAAGGATCTCGCCAAGTCCATCACAGCCGACGCGCTCAAGGACGCCATAACGAAGAATATGGATCCCGCCGTCGCCGGGCCTCTTCTCGCCGCAATCGACGGCTACATGCAGAACGGCGGGCTTGAGGGCGCTCTCGACGGCGGCCTCGAAGCACTCATCGATCAATACGCTCCCGGCGAGGAATCCAAACAAATGCTCAAGGACGCCCTTGTGAAAATCAAAGACGGCACCATCACGGCCGACGACATGAAGAAAGTCACGTCGACTGTGTTTGCCGACAAGATGAAGAGCGTCATCGATGGCAGCAATCTCTCGCCCGAGGCCAAGGATGCCGCAAAGAAAGCAGTCGATATCTTGAAGGATAACGGCATTTCCGGCGTGACCACGGCGGCGGAGACGTTCATCCACGACTATGTCGAGGGCAAGCTCGGGCCGGAGGCGGGAGACGCCGCGGCGAATATCTTCAAGGCGATTGTCACGCCCGGCGAAGATGTATGGACGGCGGTGGACAAAAACCTTCCTGCGCTTGTCGGCGCTGCGGGGACGAAGATACTCTCCCAAGTCGAGGGAAAGGTTGTCGCGCAACTTGACGCATTCATTCAGAGCAATCCAGCGCTTGCGAAAATTTGCGGCATCCTTGGCATCGACGGACAAGGGATCGTCAACGGTCTGAAGAACGTTTTCGGCGTTTTGCAGAACGCCGCGTCGCTGGGAGAGGCATTCGCAAAAATCGGACAGATGGTCGTGGATGGGCTCAAGCAAATGCTTGCCAATGCCATAAAATGGGGGTTCGAACAGTTGGGCGCAATGTTGAACAACCTCATCGGAAGGGCGATCGACGCCTTGACGCAGAAGATTGGCGATTGGGCGGCCAAAGTCGACAACGCGCTTTTCAAGAAGGCGCTTGAATGGGTTCAAGGCCAGGCAGACAAGGTGCTCAAGTCCGGTGCCCAGAAGGTTGTCTGCAAAATCTGCACGAAGGCGACGGCGTGGACGACTGGCAAGCTAGGCCTCCCCGACCCGACGAAGAAGAAGGACGAGCAGCAAGGCGGCGGCACCGTCACAAAACAGCAAATCGGCAAACAGAAAAAGCCTTAGGATATATTTTACATTTTGCATTTGGCATTTCGCATTGCATTTAGCCATTGGGGCATTTTTTAGACAGGATTTATAAGATTGACAGGATGCTGGAATAATTAGACGGGAAAATCTTGTCAATCTTGTAAATCCTGAAACCAAAGGATGCTTGCACTGTCATGCAATAGGCCCCCGAGCAGAGTCGCAGAGCTGGTGAAATAAAGAGGAGGCGTCTATGACAAACACCGATAAGGTTGAACTGCTGATAAAGGCGGGCAAAGTCAAGTTGGCGCAAGCTGAACTTAAGCGTCTCATTGCAGCCGAGCCTGATAATATGCGCGCCCAGATATTGTTCGGGACGGGCTGTCTTTTGCTTGGCAATGTGAAAAAATCGGCAAAAGTCCACGATAAGATCGAGGCGGAAATGGAAGCGCGTTTGAAAGCGAATCCTGATTCGCCAGATGCGGTTCTGTGGAGGAAGTATCATGAGAAATTCGAAAGCGCTGTTGGCTCTTCCATGCGCTCCTGCATGGTATATATCGTGCTTGCGGTCATATTGGCTGCTTGTGGCGTATCTTTTGTATTGCATGTCGGGAATCAGATTCGCGAACAGTTCAGCAAGATGATTCAGGCAAACCCAGCCCACATGTGCGGTCCCGCTCACATGACAGAGTCGACATTGACCGCCAAAGATGGGAATGCCAATTTTGATCCTAACAGGGTTGTCGCCCCAGAACCGTAGCGATGCATATCCGTGACGAGCAGTACGCCTCATCTCAACCTTTCAACTTTTAAAATGCGCAAAGGTTCTGTATTGATGGAGTTTGTGATAGTGGCGCCGCTGTATTTCGCGCTGCTGGGCGGGGTTTTCTACGTAGGAGAACTCGCTCTGAACCGCATGCGGCTTGCAGTGGGCGACCACACTGGCACGTGGCTGGGCGCGAGCCGCTTCACGCCTGACGGTGCGCAGATCGGCGGCATGCTGGGCGATGTCCTGTTCAAGGATACGCTGGAGCCGGTCGGTACGATCAATGTCGAGCGCTCAAGCGACGGCAAGAAGCTCAATTATTACATGGCGCTCTACAAAGGGGGAATCGAGCGTTTGGAGATTTCGCTCCCCATGTGGGCGAAGGGTATGCTAAGGATGCAGGATGCGGCATTCGGCGGCGACACGGCAGATCTCGCGGACAAGGATGGTTATACGTACATGGAAGGAGCGACGGACCATTTCCGTTCGTATTCGTTCCACCGCTACGCCTCGTCGGCCTGGCCGGCGACGCATAACCGCGCAGCCCCGGCGAAGGAACTCGTAATGAAAGGGATCCTCGCGAATGTCGTCACCGACGTCTGGATCGGCTGTCCCGATGCAAAGACGAACGAGGCGCAGATGCCAGACCAGCCAGACAAAGGCGATTTAAGATCGCGCAGCCTTTCGGAGTGGGCGAGATGACGAAGCGGCAGATATTATCACCGGCGGCGGTCTTCCTTGGCGTGTTTGCGCTGGGAATGCTTGTTGTGCAAAGCGGGGGAAGAGGGACGCGGGAAGAGGTAAGAGAGAAGAGAGAAGAGGAAAGAGGCGGGAGGGCCCCGCTTCTACGCGGCCGTGATATCCCGTTCGATGTGGATTTCCCTCGCGGTACGCGCATTCTGATGGATGACGCGTCTGCCAAGGGGTGGCAACAGATTGGCGAGTTTCCGTGCCATGTCGACGAGGCGGTGGAACTTGTCGACTCCATCATGCGCTCGCGGGGATTTGCGCTCCATTCCCGGGTCGACGAAGCTCCGCATGGACGGCGGCAGTTGCTCCAGGAGTGGCGAGACGATGGCGGGAGAAGCGTTATTTGGGCGTTGTCGGCGAACGGACGCTCTGCAACATCTTTTTCATGGGGAGAATCAAAACGATGAAAAGCATCTTCTTCGCATTTTTCGCAGCAGTCGCGGCATGCGTACTGGCCGACGGCGAGTGGCGCGAAGTGACCGCAGCCGAAATCGAGCAGGCCATTGCGCAGTTTGAAGCCATGCGCAACGGCGAGTATGGCCAACTTGCCGACCCAAGTCAGGCGGCGGATCTGGACGAGGCGATACGCGACATGAAGGAGCTGCTCGCATCCATCGGCCCGAATGGCGTATACGTCATTCCTTCGCCGCAGGAAATGAAGGAGCAGATGCTCAAACTTAAAAACAGCGCGGAATGGAACCGGCTCTCGCCCGAGGAACGTGAGGAGGCGGAGGCGGCTCTGAATGAAATCGATTCTCTGCATGAACACGAGCACCACGTGCATGAGATTCAGCCTGCGCCTGCATCGCCACCGCCGCCTCGCAGGAAGCCGGACGTCGCGGGGCGTGACGTTTATGAGCCGGCCACGTTGCGCAAACCCTCTGCAAACCGCGTGGTGCGGCGCCGTTTAATTTCCGAGTGACGCATCCCTTTCAAGTCCAAGATGTATTTGCCATGAATACGAATCCGAATTCTTTTCTCGCACTCTTTCTTGCGCCGGTAGGCGAATATCTCGCCGCCGACGCCGTCTCTGAAATTCTTATCAACGGACCAGAGCGCGTATACATCGAGCGCAAGGGCAAACTCGAAGAGACGCCGGCGCGATTTGCAAGCGAGAGCGCCCTCAGAGCTGCGGCTTCTAACATCGCCAAAAGCGTCGGCCGCATCCTCGATGAAATGCATCCCAGGCTGGACGCCCGCCTGCCTGACGGATCGCGCGTCCATGCCGTTATCCCGCCTCTTTCGCGTCTCGGAACGGTGATTGCCATACGAAAGTTCAAGAAGGATACTTTGACAATCGACAAGATGGAGGCGTTCGGCAGTCTTGACGCTCCCATGAGAAAACTCCTGCGGGCCCTTGTGTTGCTCCATAAGAATGTAATCGTCTCTGGCGCGACAAGTTCCGGCAAGACGTCGGTGTTGAATGCGCTGAGCTCGTTTATTCCCGATTCCGAGCGCGTTCTCGTCATCGAGGATGCAACTGAACTCCAGCTGCAGCAGCGCCATATCGTCCCATTCGAAACGCGCAAGGCCGACAAGAACGGCCAGGGGGAAGTGACAATACGCGACCTCATCCATTCTGCCCTCCGCCTGCGTCCGGACAGGATTGTCATCGGCGAAATCCGCGGCGGCGAGGCATTGGATCTCCTCCAGGCGCTCAACACCGGCCACGCCGGCTCGATGAGCACCATCCACGCAAATTCGCCCCTAGATGCCTTGAGCCGCATCGAGACATGTGCGCTTCTGAGCGGCATCGACATACCTCTTTCCGCGCTGCGCTCGCAGGTGGCGAGCGCAATCGACGCCGTGGTGCACACTTCACGGCTTTCCGATGGATCGCGCAAGGTCGTTTCGATCGCGGAGGTCATGCAGCTCGAAAACGGCAACTACCGAGTTCGGGAACTTCGCCGCTGGCGCACAGAATCTATTTCGCCGTCGGGAGAGATCGCCGGCTCCTTCGAAGAGGTCAATCCGCCTGCCTTCGCAGACGAGGCCCGTATTGCCGGCATTGAAATCTGATTTAGAGCGTGCTTTTCCCGCGTGCAGCGTCATTCGCCCGAAAGTTCATTCCATTTGAGCGGAAGGATTATCCTGTGCCCGTTTTGGTTGTAATAGGATACTAGGGAAGAGATTGCCAGCCTGACAAGAGTTGATGAAGAGAGTCCTGTGTCGTCGGCGATCTTGCTTAGGCTTGACTTTTCTTCGTCGGTAAGTCGTACCGGCAAGAATGCGTTTTTCTTAGGGTTCATAGTAGGGGCAATTATAGCAAAATTGCGGCGTGAAATGCTTTGTTTACAAGTAAATCATTGTGATACAAAATAGAAGCAGGAAGTAGGAGAGACAATAAAGTAGGAAGCAGGAAATTTTAAGTAGGAAGTAGGAAATTTGCCGCTCGGGGGGGCTTGTACGCTCTATCTCCTACTTCCTACTTTCTACTTTCTATTTCCTACTTCCTACTTCCTATTTCCTATTTCCTACTTCCTACTTCCTATTTCCTACTTCCTACTTCCTATTTCCTACTTCCTACTTCCTATTTCCTACTTCCTACTTTCTACTTAAAATTTCCTACTTCCTACTTTCTACTTCCTACTTTATCTTCATTTCACCCCTTGCGCAATTGCCATACTTTGTGATACAATAGTAGTACTTGACAAAAATAGAGGAATGAAGTATATGATGAAATCATCCCTTTTTAGGGCCGTCATGTGCGTTTTATGCGTGTGGATGTGCGGGTTCTTCGGTGTCGCACTTCGGGCGGAGGAGGTGCTCGGCCCCATGTCCGGTGTAGGCGGCATTGTGCGAGAGACGGAAAATCGCGTTCTGGCTTCCACTCCGCCAGCGGAGGAGAAGAGGCTCGCAGAGGCGGAAATCTCTCCGGCGAACGAGAAGATTGCCGACGCCAAGATGGAGGCCGCCCGTGGCAAGGTGCTGGGTGAGATAAGGAAGGTTGAAGTATGCGGTTCAGCCGAGTTCGGGGCCCGTCTCGGCGTGGCGACGGCGCTCGAAGATCGTCTTGTCGATGCATCGGAGAAGACGGCTGCCGATGTTGCGCAGGCGATCATCGAGGTTCGGCAGAATCTAATCGAAAAAGGTTTTTATCTCGTACGCATCATGCTGGCGGGTGCGGATGCCTATGACAGCGCAACTGGAACGCTTACGGTCCGCGTCGAGGAAGGGCGTTTTGGCGCGGTCGATATCAAGTTCGCTACCGAAAGCGGCGAGGGCCGTTGGTTTTCGAAAAGCCAGATTGAAAGACGCTTCAAGAGAATTAAAGAGGGTGATTCGTTCGATTACACCATCCTTCGCAGTGCGCTTTTCGAAGCAAATTCGCATCCGGACCTCACTATCGACACGTCAATCGATGTTCGTCGCCCCATGCCTATCGAGGGAGAAGGCAGGGATCGGCGCATGGTCAGTTATGCGGATATGTCGCTTGACGTGTACGAGTCCGTCCCGGTGCATTTGCTCTGGGAAATAAACAACTACGGCATGGAGGAAGTCGAAGAGTGGCAGACGTCGTTGACTGCGCAGTATCTCAACCTGACGAAACACGACGATGTGCTGACGTTTTCTCCGTCAATGAGCCTTGGCGGCGAACTTTGGAGCCTCGCCGGCTCCTACATGCTCCCGCATCACTGGTGGAATGGCGGCAATACGACTGTGTACGGCGGTTATTCGAGGCTTGATGTCGATGATGTAGTGCCGCGTCTGGATTTGGAAGGTACTGGATGGTTTGCGGGTTTGCAGCATTCGGAAAACATCTACGATACGGACGAGCACTTGCTTGCGGTTTCCTTGGGCATACTCATGCGCTATATGGAAGACCGCTATACCGCGAACAACATTCGACTCAACGAGCGCGGTGCTTCGATCCTGCCGGTGTCGGCTGCATTGAGCTACACGGCCAAAAAACTCGACCGTCTCGGCGGGCGCAACTTCGCCACAATCCAGTTCATATACAACGTGATGAACGGCGGCGACAAGCTTGATGAAATCTGGACTGACGCCGAGGAGAATTACTGGATTGCCCGGTGGCAGCTCGCACGTCTCCAGCCAATATGGGGCGTGCGCCAGGAAGGGATCGAGCAGCCTCTCCACCAGTGGATTCTGTTCCTCAAGCTGGAAGGCCAGTATACTTCCGACAACCTGATCCCGGTCGAGAAGCTTTCTCTCGGCGGCTACAACTGTCTGCGCGGCTACCATACCCGCGGCTACTTGGGCGACTGGGGCGTCTATGGAACGGCCGAATTGCGTACGCCGATTCTAGTCGACGCAATATCTTGCCTCTGGGGCGACAGGACCGAGAAGACCCCGATCGACCGACTCCAGTTCGTCGGTTTCTGCGACTACGGCTATGTCGCCTACAATGATTTGCCGAGCGGGTATGACGACGACGAATTCCTCGCCTCCGCCGGCGTCGGCGCGCGTCTGGCGTTCACCCAATATAGTCAAATGCGCTGCGACTTTGCCGTCCCGATGGTCGACGGCAACAACGAGGACGACGACGATTACGAACTCTATGTTTCCTTCCAGTTGCAATTCTGATGAAGGCACTGGGCGAGAGATGAACTTTCAAACTTTAAATGTGAAAGCGAGCATTGCCATGAATAAGGGTATATTCGGATTCAAAGTGTTCAAGCGCCGTAAAGCCGCGTGCAAGACGATGGCGATCGTTTCTGCGATTGCGATGGTTTGCACTTCTTCGCTCCAGGCATTCGCCTCCCAGCCGATGTTGGGCGGCAATGCGATTCTGGACAAGTTGACGCGTGTCGACAAAGTCGGCGAAAGCGCCGATGCCGTTGCGTTTGCGTCTTCTGCGAAGGTGGGCGTTCTTGATTGGACGAAATTCAACATCGGCGCCGGTCAGTCGATGCGCTTCGACGGGTCGGGAACCACGTTTTTCAACCTTGTGAACGGCGCCGCAGGCAAGTCGCAGATCAACGGACTCATCGACGGCAGCGGAAATGTGTGGGTGATCAACCCGAGCGGTGTCGCGTTCGGCGCCGGAGCGACGGTAAACGTCGGCGGGCTTTTTGCCGCAGCGGCCGGCAATATCGCCAATGCTGATGCGTTGCGCGACGGCACTGCGAGTCTGCCCGCATTCTCGTCGTTCGATGGAAAAATCGAAGTCGGCAAATCGACATTCGTCGCGGATGAAGTCGCGTTTCTCGGACGATCTGTGATAATCGACGGCGCGAGTTTCACAAAGGTCGGCAGGTTGGATGTCGGCGCAGGCGCCAAACTTGTCGTCGATGAAATCGCCGGCGGGAAAATCGCGCTCGATGTTGCGGGCTTTACGGAGGGTCTTGACGACGTCGGCGCCATCTTCGGCGATTTCGACCTCGGAGACGAGACGGCGGCAGGCGATATGCATGTCGTTTCGGAAGGCGGGATCGACGTGAAGGGGGCTGTTGTCGCGAAGGGCGATATAGAGTTCCGCGTGTCGCGCGCAGGCGCGACGGGCCCCGTAATCAGCCACAAGAATATTTCAGTCGCGTCCGGGAAACTGCTTCAGGGCAAGAGTGTGAACGCGACTGCCGCAGGACGCGTCTCGGTTGGCGGTGAAATCGAAGCTCTGGACGGCGATGTGTCGCTTACTGGTTTTGGCGGCATCGACGTTGCAGATTCAGCCTTTGTCCGCACTCCCGGCGCAATTTTGTTCGCGACCGACAACGCCGCCGGTTCCAGCATGAATATCGGCGGCGCGTTGAGCGCACGGTCCGTTGCGCTCGCAAGCGTCGCCGCTCCAACGACGGCCTCGCCATCCGCAAAAACGCTCCTCGGAGCTTCACCCAAGGAAGGACGCAATAATTGGTCGTCCAGCTATGTCGCAGAGAATGGCGATCTCAATTTTGCCGCTTCGACGGATATTTTGAATGGCGCGAATGTCAAAGTCAAGAACCTTTCCGCGCAGAATAATTCGACCCTCGGCATCGGAGGCGACAATGTCTCTGTCAGTGCTGAAACCATTACAGCGGGTACGCTTGACGTGTATGGTTCTGGTGCAGAAGTCAAAGCGACGACTATCTCCGCCGATGTCGAACAGTCGGCAGGTTCCATTGCCGCCGCCAATATCGACGGCAAGCTCAATCAGACCGGAGGAACGCTCTCCGCCATTGACGGTTCCCTGACCGTCGCCGACACTGCCATACAGGCGGCCGGAGGTGAAATCACAGCGTCGACGCTTACGCTGAACGGCACGGGCAATTTGCTCGGTGGACATGTAGCCGCAGCGACGATCGATGGTGGCAATGATATTACGGCATCCGGAACGATTTCCGCCAACGTAATTAAGGCCGATATTACACAGACCGCGGGTTCCATCACTGCCAATTCCGGCAGTTCTCTCAAATTTGAAGGCATCCTTAAGCAGAGTGACGACACCGCCGTCATCGCCAATGATGCGACGGATGTCGAAATCACGGGCGCACTCACGCAAACGACTGGCACGATCAATGCGAAGACGCTGAAACTCAATGAGAATTCGACAGTGCAGGGCAATGTCAACGCCTCGACACTCAATGCCGGGGAAACGACGCTCACGGTCGATGGCGCTACGGTCGAATCGACGGCAATCACCGCCGGAACGCTCAATGTCGATGCAGGTTCCGTGAGCGCAGCGACGATCATCGCTACAGTCGACCAAGACGGCGGCAGCGTGACTGCTACGACATCTGTCACGGGCGACGTCGATGTAGCCGGTGAAGGCTCCACATTCACGACTGCGCTCGTCACGGGCAATCTCACGCAGTCTGGCGGAACGATCATCGCGCAGGGCGATACGCTCAAAGTGACTGGTGCCACGAAGCAGTCTGGCGGCGTAATGGGCGATGAGAACGCCGTTATAACGCTCAACGACGAACTCAAGCAAACGACTGGCACAATCAAGGCTAATACTTTGACGCTCAATGAGAATTCGACAGTGCAGGGCAATGTCAACGCCTCGACACTCAATGCCGGGGAAACGACGCTCACGGTCGATGGCGCTACGGTCGAATCGACGGCAATCACCGCCGGAACGCTTAATGTCGATGCAGGTTCCGTGAGCGCAGCGACGATTTCCGCGACCATCGACCAAGACGGCGGCAGCGTGACTGCTACGACATCTGTCACGGGCGACGTCGATGTAGCCGGTGAAGGCTCCACATTCACGACTGCGCTCGTCACGGGCAATCTCACGCAGTCTGACGGAACGATTGTCGCGCAGGGCGATACGCTCAAAGTGACCGGCACTACGAAGCAGTCCGGCGGCGTAATGGGCGACGAGAATGCCGCCATAACGCTAGACGGCGCACTCACGCAAACGGCAGGTACAATCAACGCGAAGAAGCTGGAACTCAAAGAGGATTCCTCCAGCGCGGCGACAATCACTGCGACTGAAATAGTCGCCGCAGACAAGACGCTCACGCAGGACGGCGCT